>NZ_CP092417.1:4604285-4908571 GCF_023716865.1 Endozoicomonas sp. SCSIO W0465 | reverse complement strand
AGATGCCGGGCCATCAGAAAGTCGTTCGGACTCCACTTCGAAACCCATCGGGGAAATGAACGCAAATACCAATACTGAGCCGGTACACCGTTCTGATACCTTAACAGAGATTAATCAGGATCTGCTTACAGGTCCGGTTGATACGTGTCCAGATCAGGTGTCGGATCAGGTGCCGAGTCAGGTACTGAGTCAGGAAAGTAGTCAGGACAGTAGTCAGGAAAGTAGTCAGGACAGTAGTCAGGACAGTAGTCAGGAAAAGCTTTATCGACAGATGCAAGACTCGAAAGGCCTTTGGAAGAACAGCAGTAGCCAGCTGTACCTGGGCTGGTAAGAAAACCGATGAGTGCTCGCCAAACGATGAATTATGCTGTATAAAAAAACAGTATTTCAGTCATTGTGAACCGGATTATTTTTGAATGCGGTTATTTATTGCCGAAAAGCCCAGTCTGGGGCGAGCCATTGCGGATGTTTTGAAAAAGCCCCTGAAAAAACAGGAAGGGTATATTGAGTCTGCCTCGGGAGATGTGGTGACCTGGTGTATAGGTCACCTGCTTGAGCAGGAGGAGCCGGATGCCTATGACCCGGCCTTCAAGGCATGGAAGCTTGAACATCTGCCTATCGTGCCCATGCAATGGAAGCTAAGGCCCCGAAAGGGCGGGCGTGCGCAGCTATCAGTCATCAGTAAGCTGCTCAAACGGGCCGATATTATCGTCAATGCTGGTGACCCGGATCGTGAAGGCCAGTTGCTGGTGGATGAAGTGCTGGACTATCTGAAGCTCTCTGCTCAACGTAAAAAGGATGTTCGCCGTTTACTGATCAGCGACCTGAACCCTTCTGCCGTTTTACAGGCGCTGGGACGGATGCGATCCAACCAGGAGTTTGTCCCGCTGGCCGTCTCTGCGCTGGCTCGTTCCCGGGCAGACTGGCTTTACGGTATTAACCTGACTCGCGCCTGCACATTGCTTGGCCGCAGGGTTGGCTTTAATGGTTTGCTCTCCATCGGCCGGGTTCAGACGCCGATATTGGGCCTGGTCGCCCGGCGTGATACAGAAATTGAGTACTTTCAGCCCAAGCCTTACTTTGAGGTTTTTGCCATATTGTTAACGGCAAAGGAGGAAACCTTCAAAGCTAAATGGATGCCGAGCGAAGCCTGCCAGAACTGGATGGATGAAGAAGGGCGGTTACTGGATCGGCGTCTGGCGCAGAACGTGGTGGATCGGATCACCGGCAAGCAGGGTGCGGTAAAACGTGTTGAAGATAAGCGCGGAAAAGAAACTCCGCCTTTACCCTACTCGTTGTCGGCACTGCAGATAGATGCTGCCCGTCAGCTGCGCATGGATGCAAAGTCGGTACTTGATGGTTGTCAGCGCCTTTATGAGCAGAAACTGATTACTTACCCCCGTTCAGATTGTCGTTATCTTCCTGAAGAGCATTTCTCTCAGGCGCCTGAAGTGCTGGCCACTATCCGGCATAATGTATTTTCACTGGGTAAGGCGGTAGATCAGGCATTGCCAGAAAGGAAAACCAGTGCCTGGAATGATAAAAAAGTTGGGGCACATCATGCGATTATTCCTACCTCGCTGAGAATGGACCTTGAACGATTGTCTGAATCGGATCGCAAGTTGTATGGATTAATTGCCAGACAGTATGTTGCGCAGTTTTATCCTGATCATACGTTCAGAAAAAGAGTCGTCGATATTGAAATAGAAAAAGGTCTTTTTCGGGCCGGGAGCCGCCAGACGATAGAGGATGGTTGGAAGGTTCTGATCAATACGGGAAAAAAACCTCAGCGTGCCGTCGGTGATAAGAGCGATGATGATCATGAAGAGAGTGCTTTTTTACCCGAGCTGGCCAAAGGTGATGTTCTCGATTGTTCTGAAGCTGAGCTTAAGGAAAAAATGACACAGCCCCCCAAACCATTTAATGATGCAACACTCCTCTCTGCCATGACGGGCATAGCCCGATTTGTTCAGGATAAAGAGGTCCGAAAGATTCTCCGGGAAACCGACGGTCTGGGCACAGAAGCAACCCGGGCCAGTATTATTGAGCTGCTGTTCAAGCGCCAGTTTCTGGAGCGCAAGGGACGCAGTATTCATGCATCGGCAACCGGCAGAGCCCTGATCAAGGCACTGCCGGAAAGAGTAACGACCCCTGACATGACTGCACGCTGGGAGGCTTCCCTGAATGATATTGTCCAGCGAAAAGGCAGTTATGGGGCGTTTATGGGCGGGCTTGATCAGGAACTGAGAGCATTGTTGATGCAAACTATGAACGATGGTTTGCCTTCTGTTGCCGGCTTGCCTGCATCTTCAAACCAGCCGTTTAAAAGAAAAGGCAGGGGCAAGAGTACCGGAAGCCGCCGGAAAAAGTGAACCCCTGTCCGGGGTTCGATTTAAACCACAAAGACACTGAGTTACAAAAAAGAGCCAATGAATCAAAGCTCTCTGTAAATATAGATGTTTCTTTTTTCGTTAATGTGCTTCAAACGTCATACTCAGAAGAACAGCTTTACAAAAAGCTGGGTCGTGTATTGGTCAGAATTGCCACGATAGTTCAGGCCAAAACCCCACTCCTTGTCGACTTGATATTCTGCCCCGGCAGTGAAAAAGCCGTTATGGTCATCTTCACTCCGGTCGTAGTATTGCAGCATATAACCAGTATTCAGCCAGAGGCCTCGCTCCAGGTGATAACGGGCAGCCATTGATGCTGAGTAGGCAGTCACTTTATCCTTCGCTGTATCGTCATCTACACGGAAGCCATTGCTAAGTCGGCCACTGGTGACCGATGGAATAACATGTAACCTGTCCGTTGGCTTCAACAACAGGCTGGCACCGGCAAAGTAAGCGTTGCTACCAATCTCGACATTGCTGGCCACTTCGTCTTTATCAATACGTCCGTAGGCGAATCCTGCGTTAAGGATGACCGGTATTGAAGGAATTTTATAGGCACCGTTTACAAACCAGGTGGTTCCATCAATATTTTGTGTACTTTGATTCTGGTTGTTATAGCCAACGCCGGTATTAATAAATGTATAGTTATAATCATTACCTGCGAAAGCTATTACTGCATTAGAAAGCAGCAAGGGAAGTAGTAATGGGCGCAAGGTCATTGGTTGTATCCTTTGTTTTTTTGAGAGTCAGTAGTGGGGGATGTTGTAATGGTCGTACCAACAACTAGTGCGGCCAAGCGTTGTTATAATACACAAGCACCTCGTTCTTACGGTCCCACGGTTGTCGCAAAACCCTGCGGACACTCCGGACATCTCGTTCCCACGCTCTGCGTGGGAATGCATACCGATCCCGCCACAAATACCATACTCGCATGGAGCCCCCGAAAACCCTACCAAGCAGTGGTTCTTTCTCATGCTGCCAGATCCGTATGCATTCCCACGCAGAGCATGGGTACGAGGGGACTGGCTGTATGGGTATTAGCGCTTTTCTGCACTAAGAGGCTGACCGAGAATAGTCTGCCCTGCACGGCAACTGCTCCTGCGTTGCTCTAGCTCTTGCATCCATGCGGTGATAGAAATAAAAACCCACTTTTATTCGTCAGATAGCACGTTATTCTCCTCACAAAACCGAATTTTTATCCTCAATTTTCTGCCATCCTCGCTACGGGGTCGCCTGGACGGGCGCTATTCTCGGTCAGCTTCCCAGACGGCTAAGTTACCGTTAATGGTTGGAAGCACCAATGTTCAGTAATTCTGCTGATCAACCGGCCAACAGTTAATTTTTTTGCTGCCGTCAGTTCTCGCCTCCAGGCCAGATAATGGGGAAGGTAACGAGTTGCAACCCCTTGGAATACGCCGCCAATCCAGCGTTTTAAATGACTGTGATAAGAATTTACAGTCTGGATGTGGTAGATGCCTTCAACAACATGTTGACCTGCTGATGTCACCAGCTCCTTGAAGACAAATCCAAGCTTGTCAGCAAGTTTTTCGTGAGCGAGGTGTGCATCCGCACAGACCGTGGCCTGTATCGATATGCGGCCATTTAAATGCCTGCACAATTCATTAGCACTTTCGTTTTCTAATACACCGTCAACGGTATTTCGATTACGGTCCCGAGCCACCATTACCGGGACTTTTCGGGCTTTGTTGGGATCATTACCCCGCTTTCGGGTTGGCCGTGGAAGGCCTTCTCTTTGCCCTTTGAAGGATTCACGGAAAAATGTTTCATCAAGCTCAGTAATGCCACAAAGCTCTTCTGCTTGATCATTATTAATCACTTCAAGAAAGCGGTGACGCCAGCGGAACGCAGTTTTCAAGTCAATGGCATTCTCAGCAGCAGCTGGTCGCAAGACCATAGAGTGAGTCATACCTGCGAGGTACTTGTTCCATTTTTCAGGGTGCCTGAGCCTTGCCAAAGGCGTTCCACTAAAGGCGTTAAACGTTGAGTCGCAAGTCTTGCAGTGGTAGCGCTGTCGGCCATTTCGTATGCCCCAGCGACCAACGCTATGGCTTTTGCATTTGGGGCACCTGGGGTTTTCGGCAAATTGGGCAAGTATGCTCTTTTCTACGTCAGGTGTTGCATTATCGTTATTGGGTATAGATTCACTGTAAACAGGTTCAGAGTCAGTGGTTTCTACTACCTCGGTAACCTCTATTTGAGTACTAAGGAGCGAGTTGTTAAGAATGTCTCGCTGTTCACTGGTTAATGTTGAAATGGAATCAATAAAATTCTTGAAGAGTTCAGATTGCATATCACTCCCCTACAACGTAGATTTTATGGGAGTTTAGCTGATTCAACCATTAACGGTAACTTAGCCTTCCCAGACCCTTACTTTGAGATTGTTGTTTTTTCAAAAAGTTCCCATGGGTGGCATTGTTTTAAGACGCTTCAATCATCCAGGGCTAATTGGGAAAGAACAGGAAAGGGGCCCTCTTAAATGGTTAATTCCTTGCTTTGAGAGCTTTACAGTCGGGATTTGTTGATGGTTTGTGTTTAATAACGGAATGATGACGTAAGTAATTCGAATTAACATTTAAATTTGGTGTTTTACACTCCGGTAATTGAACTCCTTGTACCCGGTATTTGCTCTTCTGGGAACTCATAAACTTTTATGTGAATGGGTATTTTTTCTACATGGTTAGCCTGAAACTGGTGGTTTCTAAACGCATTGTTGGGCTGGCAGTCAATGTACTGTCTGAGTTTCTTTCCGTTAATCTGAAGCTTTCCTCTAACCTGTTTTCCCATTTCCATGAAACTCAAGCTGCCTGTTTTTTGAAACGCTTTGTTAATAGTACTTCTACCTGCCGAAAATCGGGACTTGATGAATAGCCCGGAATCATTTAACACAGCGACACCCCTTTTGAAATCTCTGCAAACATAGATGATTCTGGCTTCAGTGGTATTCCCTTGCAGTAATTCCAGAATTTCCAGAACCCTGTTTTTATCGGACATTCCCTCTCCGATCGTGATAGCGCCAAAGGGCATTGCCATGCTGGTTCCGTGTAAATGTGTTGTGGCGCTATTGCTATTGTCGGGCTCACTGCGAACCGGCCTTGCGTAGGGAGAGTATCGGACTGGTTGATGGCTGGTTGCTGAGCTGTTCTTTGGTATATCGTTCTGTCTTCTGCGAACCGGAGGGTAGAAGGGTCTGCTGGTGTCCTCCCGGTTCGGATAACATAAATCATACAGTTCAGCCTCTGAGAGTTCCCGGGTCGAACAGTCAGACCGTTGGGGGTAAAGCTCCGGCGAAGTGTCGGTTGGGTCTTTAATTCCGGAGTGAGGTGCAAGCGGATTACCGGGGTAATTGAGAGATTGATTCAACATCAAGTTTGGCTGCGTAGCAGGTAATGCTGTTGTATTGTAGATAGAGAGTGGTTGTGGTTCTGGTTGTGGTCCTGGTTGTAGTTGAGGGTGTGATTGTGGATGTGCGTTAAGGGTTTCCTCTGAAGCAGAAGAGGGATATGGCACCATTTGGCTCACGTGGCTGGTGGCATTTACCGGCCAACCCTGCCAGAGGGCGGGATGAGAAAGATTTTCAGCACTGCCCGGCGTAGCTAAATTAGTTCCGTAATTGTACGTTGCCATGGGCAGTAAGGTATTCGTGTTCATTATGCAGGAACTACTTTACGTTTGGTGACCATCTTTCAATAAAGATGAAAATGGCAATATGTCAAAATTTTTGCCTGATCATCGGTACTGAAAAAGACCCACTCACTTTCATGCTCTGCCCCGGTTGATGGTGGCAGAGCATGATTGTTATGGTGTGGGGTGACCGTGACAGCGGTCATGAACATGTGTGCTAGATGTCTGCAGCCAGTCGGCAGCCCTGATTGATTGCTCGCTTGGCATCCAGCTCCGCAGCGACATCGGCACCGCCAATCAGGTGAACGGTCTTGCCGGTGATACTATCAGCCAGTTCACGCATGGGCTCCTGGCCTGCACAGATGATAACGGTATCCACATCAAGTACCTGAGGCTCACCGGCAATGGACAGATGCAGGCCTTGATCATCAACCTTGTGGTACTCACAGGCTGATACCATACGAACGCCTCGGTTAGTCAGTGATGAGCGGTGTATCCAGCCAGTGGTTTTGCCAAGGTTCTTACCGGGCTTGCTCTTTTTCCGCTGCAGCAGAAAGACTTCCTTCGAAGATTTGGGGTGTTCACTTTCGGGCAGCAGGCCGCTACGGTTTTCCAGTGTCATATCCACGCCCCACTCTTTCATAAAGGCGGGGATATCAAGGCTGCTGGACGAACCTTCCTGAGTAATCAGTTCACACAAATCAAAACCAATACCGCCGGCACCGATGACGGCTACCTTGTTGCCAACAGGCGCTCCCTTGAATACATCCAGATAGCTCAGGACCTTGGCGTGATCAATACCTTCCAACTCCAGCTTTCTGGGGGTGATACCGGTGGCAATGATAACCTGGTCAAAATCGCTGTTTTCCAGCTCTTCTGCCGTGACTTTGTGGTTTAGTTTCAGTGCAACGCCGGTGAGCTCGATCTGTCGTTTGAAGTAGCGCAGGGTCTCTTCGAACTCTTCCTTGCCCGGCACGGTTTTGGCGATATTGAACTGTCCGCCGATTCTGTCTGCCGCATCAAAGAGTGTGACGTTGTGGCCACGATAGGCCGCTGTAGTGGCAAATGCCATCCCGGCTGGACCTGCTCCCACAACAGCAAGCTTTTTGGGTGCACTGGTGGGCAGGTAATTCAGCTCGGTTTCATGGCATGCCCTGGGATTGACCAGACAGCTGACGGGTTGCAGATAAAAGACATGGTCAAGGCAGGCCTGGTTACAGCCAATGCAGGTATTGATTTCATCGGCTCTGCCTTCAGCCGCTTTGTTCACCCACTGGGCATCGGCCAGCATCGGGCGAGCCATGGACACCATGTCTGCATCACCACGGGCCAGGACTTGTTCTGCGGTTTCCGGCATGTTGATCCGGTTGGAAGTAATGACCGGAATATTGATTTCATGGCGAATTTTTGCCGTAACCCAGGTAAAGGCAGCCCTTGGCACCATTGTTGCGATAGTAGGGATTCGGGCTTCGTGCCAGCCAATACCGGTATTGATAATGGTGGCACCCGCCTGCTCAATGGCTTTGGCCAGTTGAACGATCTCATCCCAGCTACTGCCACCTTCAACCAGATCCAGCATGGAGAGACGATAAATAATGATGAAGTCCGGGCCAACCCTGTCCCGGGTTTGTTTGACCATCGCTACCGGCAGACGAATTCGCTGGCTGTATTCTCCACCCCAGTCGTCCTTTCGCTGGTTGGTACGTTCAACAATGAACTGATTGATGAAGTAACCTTCAGAGCCCATGATTTCAACGCCATCGTAACCTGCTTGTTTTGCCAGCGCGGCGGATTGCACAAAGCTCTCGATCTGCCCGTCGATCTCATCAGAGGTCAGCTCCCTGGGCTTGAACGGATTGATGGGAGCCTGAATGGCACTGGGGGCAATGCTTTTCGGATGATAGGCATAACGACCGGTATGGAGAATCTGCATACAGATTTTACCGCCAGCTCGATGTACGGCGTCGGTAACGATCTGATGGTGTCTCACATCATCCATGGTTTCCATGGTAGCGGCACCGGGCATACCACCACTCTCTTCGTTAGGGGCGATACCCCCTGTCACAATCAGTCCCACACCACCGGCAGCACGCTCGGCAAAATAAGTCGCCAGTCGTTCAAAGCCGTTTGGTTGTTCTTCCAGGTTGGTGTGCATGGAGCCCATCAAGACCCGGTTTTTCAGCGTAGTGAAACCCAGATCAAGCGGTGCCAGTAGATGTGGGTAGGGAGTGGTCATTTTATAATCCTTATAGTGATTCGATGCCTCATCTAGACGCTGTCAAGATAAAATGCTATTTTGACACTGTCAAGATAAATTGCATTGGTCTTCGACTTCACCGTTTTGTTGCAGCAGATAATAGATAGCAGAGGGCTTTAAACGACTTATGACGGTCAGAAAACCGTACCATCATGGCAACCTTCAACAGAAGCTGCTTGAAGAGGCAACCCGGATGATTGGCGAACAGGGGGTGGACGGTATTTCCATGCGCAGCCTGGCCGAGCGGGTAGGGGTTTCCAGAACGGCAGCCTATCACCACTTTAAAGATAAAAACGCATTGCTCTGTGCCATCGCCGAGCAGGGCTTTGAGAAGTGGCAGAGACATTTTGCGCAACTGATGCGTGAACAGTCCGGGGATATGAACGGCTGGTTAAAGGCCTTTGTCCGTTCCTATCTGGATCTTTCCTGGCAGTATCCGGAGGAGTATGACCTGATGTTTGGTCGTCCGGTCTGGAAAAATGGTGCGCCAACAGAGAGTTTGAAAGAAGCCTCTTTTGCCTGTTTTCAGGACTATGTCAACCTTATCCGGCGGTTAAGACAAGCATTGGAAGGAGGGCAGGACAGGGGTAAGTTAAAAGATGTTGATTGTCTGCGCCTTGCCCAGGTGAGTTGGAGCATGCTGCATGGAATGAGTCGTTTATTAAATGATGGGATCTACCTGGATAGAAACGCCATTGATGCGATGTCCGACAGCGCCGTGGAAATGATTCTGGCCGCAGCAACCCGATGATAAGAGTACACTCCCATGGGTCCCGGGGAGTGTATTCAGGGTAGGTTATGCTAAAGAAGTAACGCTGATTTCCGTGCTTAATGCATTGTTTTCACCAGGCATCAACAGCGCACCTGATGCAAGGTCTTTTGCATATTGGTTGGCTTCAACGCAAACCATTGTCTCGTAACCGTCGTCACTCATATCGCCCATGCTTCTGCTCAGCTCTTTCCATGGGTTCCAGATAACGGCTGTGTTATGCCCTTCATTTCGGACATGGATAATGCGCTGATTACCCTGATCATGGATGTCGATGGTTTCATCCGGGGCAGTATAAACCCGGTCAATAGGCTGATTGATGATCAGGGCTTCGGATGTTTCGCAGAACAAATTATTTTGTCGGTTGTCGATGTAGGTAGTACCTGCACCGGTAATCCAGGTTTCGGTTGCTTCAGCAATATTGAAGTAGGTGTGCAGAGCACCACTCCATTGCCAGGAGCTCTCGCCAGTGTTGGTCATTTCCAGATTGATGCGCAGCGTTTCTCCCATGGTAAAGGTGAGAACTGCACTGAAATCATGGGGCCAGAGAGTCTGCGTCTGTTTACTGGCACTGAGTTTCAGACGAATGGTAACTAGCTGTTCATTGTCGGTAAGGTCCAGCAACTGCCATTGACTGATTCGTGCAAAACCGTGTGAAGGGCTGCTAACTGGCCCAAACCAGGGCCAGCAGACCGGGACGCCACCACGTATGGCTTTTTCTGCTGAGAAGATGGCTTTGTTGCTGAGCCAGATAACATCCTGATGCCCAGCCGGTTTGAACTGAATCAGCTGGCCACCGTGAAGGGATATTGCCGCGTCGCATGTTGGGCTCTGAATTTTCACAATGGTCAGGCCATTCAGGCTGTGTCTGCTAATGGAAGGGCTCAGGGTTGCTTCGAAAGACAGGTGACTGGTGAACATTGGGTGAACCATCATTTGAGTAAACGTACCGAATATGGCGAGCCCTCAGGGGGAAAAAAACGGGGCTCATAGAAAAGACAAGTGCCTGTTCGCAGGGGCTTTTGCAGAAAAGTGCAGAAAAGTGCAGAAAAGGCGTTATTCAGGGACAGTATCCGAGAAGGTACTCTCTTGAGGCGACTGAAGCCAGTTATCGATAATCAACATTGCCTTATTCATACAATCTTCTATCAGACTCTTGTCGTCAACTGCCAGAGAGTCAAGGGCTGTTTTTATTTTGGCGATGATGGGCTCACGCATGGGAGGCAGCTCATCCCTGATGGGCAGTGACAGTATGCTGATCGATTGCAGGATATACAGGTCATCGGCGGCCAGATCCGGTGCAAACAGAACCAGCCGGAGAACGGTGAGAGCCAGCAAGTTTTCCACATTATTCAGCGTTCCCCGATCGATCACATCATCGCTCTGGCGGTCAGCATCAATCTGGATGATTGCCTGATAATAACCGTTGGCAATAGCAGTGATAATCTGGATCAATTGTGTCCGCATATCCAGTTCCGGTTTGCCAAAATAGAATTTCTGGCGGCGAAATGAGTCGGTCATTTCCGTATTGGCAAAATTGACACCGATCATTTCTTCCTCCGGGTAGAAGGAGACGACATTGAGCATTTTCAACCGGGACCAGGCGTAAATCTTCTTCCTTAGTGAATCAGTAGTTCCGTATTCAAAAATATTGACAAAGAAATTGGCCATTGACCGGCTGATCACTTCATTGCCATGGACGAGTGCTTTTACCATGGCCTGGGTGGAAAATCCTACTGCTCCCAGCAGGTAATCACCATAGGAGGCCCAGGTATCCAGTACGTCCTGTGATTCGGCCAACGTCTGTATTTCAAGGTTAAGGCCCCAGCTTTTCAGTATTTTCAGGTAAATATTTCTGATGTCCTGTTTGGCTAACGAGGGATCCAGAGCTTTCAGGGCTGCAAAAACCTGCCGGGTGAAGTTCTGAATTTCACCCTGCTCCCTGAGTAGGTCAAAGCCTGACTTCAGTCTTGCCACTGCCAGGGTTTTCATTACCAGGTTGTCTTCAGTAAATTCGGCGTGAAAATAACGCTGGGTGTAGGCAGCCAGGGCCAACATGGCAGCAGCCTGGGACTGCGGGTACTGTTCAACGTGAGCCAACAGATGACTGGACAGGCTCCAGTAGCGGGTTAGCAGGGCTTCCAGTGTCGCACGGTATGATCGGCTGGTCTGGGCTTCAATACTGAGCTTCCGGTTGAGAACATTGACTTTATTGGCCAGTTCGTCCTGAATTTGTTTGTCCTCTGGTGACAGAATACCCGTGGTGCTGCCAATCCCGTTTTTGATCACCGTTTGCAGGTGCACAATTGCCGGTTCACCCAGGGAGCGCAGGCCAAAATCGAACATGGAGGCTAACAGGTAGTAGGACGCCAGATGCCAGTATGATGGCTGGCCAGCCATTAGCCGCTCGATAGTCAGGGGTTCAAGGATGGCGACCAGTATTGAATAGCTCAGGGCAGTACCGTGGATGGTCATCGTGGATATGGTTTCCTTGTCCGGAAGGTAGCTCTGATACCAGCTGGCAGAGCTGGCCGGGTTTTGGTTCCCGGGAGGCAGCAGAGGAACCTGACTGATCCAGGGTATATCGGGGAAATCAGGCAGATCCTGTTCCGGGCTATCCGGTGACGAAAGTCTGTGCCAGGCTGCCAGTTGTTGCTGATACCACTGCCTCACCTTTTGTTTGGTTTTGTATTCAGGTTCGAGAATTTTCAGGGCCTCAATGACCTCAGGGATCAATTCCTGATTATGCAGTGGCCGATAGGCCAGCAGGGTTGAACGGATCAGACTGTCATCATGGGTGACTTCAACGTTTTCCCGGTAATTCTGCACCAGCGCTGCGGCCAGAAGATCAGCGCTGGCCGGATTATCATTGACCCGCTGCAGGCTGAAGGCTTCTGCCAGATTAACGACCAGGGCCTCCAGGGCACGCTGGGCATTGGAGCGGGCAAAGTTGGGCTGTTCGGCGAGAATGGCGGTGGCATTTTTTTGCAGGGTATTAAAATAATGGTTGGCAAATTCCCCGGTCGGAGATGATGAACTCCCTTTGCCGGTATCAATGGCACCCCAGTTTTCAAGACTTCGGCGGGTATTGGAGGAGAGCCGTTCAATGGTTGATTTGGTGGTTGCCATGCCGGTTACCTTGGCAAAATGGTCAACTACCGTGTAGATAACCGGCGACTCCTTTTTGTTCAGGAAATAGAGAATTACTGCCGGGACCGAAACCCCCATAATGAAAATGGAATTTCTGATATGTTGCTCAGGAATACCTTTGAGGGCGGACTGGATGATCCCTGGTTCTGTCTCCTTTTCGGCCATGATGGCCATGCCCTCCAGCTCCGCTATGGCACCCTTTTCATAGGGGCTGCAGTCCTGATAACTGATCTGCCACTGATTCAGGAGATCGCAGTAACGCAGGTTAATCAATGTTGAACGTCTGACCAGTGGGTCCATGCTTTGCAGATGGCGCTGGAGATCGGTTCGAAATTCCGGCATCCCGGACCAGTCAATACGATAATTGAAGTGGGTTTTGATACTGTCAGCCCCGTCACTGGCCCTGGCTTCGGGATGAATGTAAACCATGGTCTGTGCGGCAAGGGCAAGCATTGCACTGGCCTGGTCATGATCACCATCAATCAGGGCGAGTCTGGCGGTGGAGGCGATATTGTCAAGAATGTCCTGCAGGCGGAAATAGGTTTTTCTCGCTTTCTGGGCATTCATGCTAAGAATGGAAAAAGTAAACAGGGAACGGAACAGAAGGTCGGTTTGCAGATCATCGGTCTGCTTTTTCAGGTGTTCGTCCGAAAGCGTTTTGTAACTGAAGCTTTCCAGCCGGGCGCTGAGATTATCGGTCAGATGCTGGCTGGTTGATCGCCGGATATTACTGCCGTGGATGGCGAGTAAGCTTAATAGAAAGGCATAACGATTCCGTTTTAAATAATCCTTGCTGATGTTCAGGGCGATTTCCGAACTTAATGGAACCAGGCCCCAGGCAACCGCTGTTTTCAGCGTGTTCACCAGACGACTGATCCCTTCGTTTCTATCAGGCTGCGCTTGCATTGGCCATTCAGCTTCAGCCCGATGGGCTGTTGCCGCGACCCCTGAAACTGAATACAGAAGCGAGCCAGTAATTGAGATGCATAAAAACAGAATAATACGAATACAACAATAACTTGTTTTCATTGAGATAAAAACCGGAGTGATAAATGTCTAACCATTCAAAGTAGGCTGTAATGAGCATGTTGGTGATAAATATTTATTCTTTATATTTTTAGTTTTCTTATGAAAATGAATGATGATTTATTTGGAGTTTTTTTACCTGAATTTAATGCTTTGATGATTTGTTTGTCCGAATGAAACAGCGTATAAAGTTTTTTATTTTGTTTTTTTTTTGCCGCTGGTAATTGATTGGAATAACCATTATTTTAACTGTTCTTTCAAGGTTGAATAGAGGGGTCAGGGAGTGTTTTTCTCCGGTAACCTCCTCCGGTGATGGGCTGAACATGGCTCATCAACAGGTTTCCAAATTGATAGTGGACTTCCGGGTTTGTTTATCTGCGGTCTCTTTTTGACCGTTAAAGGGGAGACGTTATTTGTTTTGGAGGTTTCTGAATGAGTTCTGATCCTGAGTTTGGCAAATGGCGGGAGCGGTTCTGGCCGGTTCACAGTCATGAGTTGAAAAAGCTTATTCCGATGATTTTGATGTTTTACCTGATTCTTTTTAATTATACGATTCTCAGGGATACTAAAGATACCCTGGTCGTCACCGGTGCCGGTTCCGGTGCCGAAATTATTCCATTTCTGAAACTCTGGGTTAATGTTCCTTTTGCCATCGGGTTTACCCTGATTTATTCGCGAATGAGTAACCTGGTCAGGAGGAATACCCTTTTTTACCTGGTTATAGCCACATTTATCCTTTTCTTTGTTTTTTTTGCCCTCTGGCTCTACCCCAACCGGGATAGTCTTCATTTTCATGCCTCATCGGATTACCTGCAAAGTGTTTTACCACCGGGGTTCAAGGGCCTGATTGCGGTGATGCGTAACTGGACCTTCTCCCTGTTTTATGTTATGTCGGAGTTATGGGGCAGTGTCTGCCTGTCCATGCTGTTCTGGGGATTTGCCAATCATATCAACACCATTGCCGAGTCAAAACGGTTTTATGCCTTGTTTGGCATGATGGGGAATCTGGCGCTTCCCACCGCAGGCTATTTTGTCTACGTGGCCTCCGGAGTCAGGGAGAACCTGCCCGAAGGGGTGGATTGCTGGGGTTATTCCCTTAATCTGATGACCGGTGTGCTGACGTTGGGTGGGGTTTTGATTATTTTGATTTACTGGTGGATGAATCGTTACGTCCTGAGTGACCCCGGCTTATACCATCAGCTGGGCAGCCATGAGCCAGCCAATGAAAAACTGAGCCTGTCCCTGCGTGACAGCTTCAAAATGATTATTCATTCCAGATATCTCTTGTGCATTGCCCTGCTGGTGATCAGTTATGGGGTGTGCATCAACATGGTGGAGGTTACCTGGAAAAATCAGCTCCGCATGCAGTTTCCTGACCCGAACAATTACAATCAGTTTATGGGACTGTTTTCAACCTGCACCGGGTTGGTGACGATCTTGATGATGCTGTTTCTTACAAACAATGTGATCCGCTATTTTGGCTGGACATTCGCGGCACTGTGTACACCGGTAATATTATTGATCACCGGGTCTCTGTTTTTCTGTTTTGTCCTGTTCCGGGACTGGTTGCCTGAAAGCCTGATGCTTACCCTGGGGGTGGCACCACTAATGCTGACAGTTATTTTGGGGGCAATACAAAATATTTTGAGTAAATCGACCAAATACGCGTTGTTCGATCCCACCAAGGAGATGAGTTATATCCCCCTGACGCCGGAACAAAAGGTAAAGGGTAAGGCTGCCGTGGATATTATTGGTAATCCCACCGGGAAATCAACGGGCTCACTGATACAGCAGGTATTGATGGTGATGTTGGGGTCACTGTCTGCCATTGCACCCTACGTTGCGGTGATTGTCCTCTGCTTCTTCGCGGTCTGGATTGCATCTGCCCGGTCGTTGGGCAGGCGATTTTCGGAAATCACAGATAAGAAGCATATGGAATGAGCAGCGCTGTTCTGCAATAAACCCTGCCCGCTCCCCGCGCCGGCTGCATGAACATGCCGGTTCCGTTTCCCGGGTAACGGGCAGGTAACGACATCGGGGAGTGGGGTTTTCATGCAGATCTGTGTATTGCCCACACGACTCCTGACGACTTTTAACCTGATTCTTCTGGCAGTGTCGGTAGCTTTGTATGAGACTCTATCCATGCGTTGTGGCCTGGTTTTTATCCCTCTCCCTGTTCAATTTTTCTGCCCATGGGGATGCCGCAGCGACTGATGCGCAGCTACTGGAGCTTGACGGAAAGCTGCGAACGGTTTTCTACAATGTGGACAATCTGGAGACTAATAAGCGTACCGGAGCATGGACGACAGCGCTTTGGCTCGATGGCCAGATCACTCCATTAACTGACGATCTTGTCCTGGGAGCCGGTTTTTTTAGCGTTGCCCGGTTGGAATTGGCTGATTCAGATGGCTGTTCCAGCCGATGCTCTTACCAGTTGCTGAACGATGCCAATGAAGGTTTTGCCAAGCTGGGGCAGGCTTATGTCCGGTTGCAGGTGCCTTTATCCGAGAGTGACAAGGACCTTGTCAGTTTGACGATTGGCCGGCAAATTTTGAAAACGGGATTGATTTCCGGCTCCAGTTCAAGAAGTGTACCCAGTAGCTGGCAGGGCTATAACCTGAAAATGGCAGCGGGCAATCTGCAGCTTGGGCTCGCTCTGGTGAATCGCATGTCGTTGCGGAATCAGGCGGGTTTTCACCGGCTGACCAATTTCCCGGAACAGAATCCGGAACAGAATCAGGTAATCGATTATATTATCGGTGGCGAAGTTTTTTATCGGATGCCCGTGCTGGCAGACAGTGAATTATTTCTGGCATATCGAAATGGCTTTGCCAAAGACTATCTTCAGGCCCACAATCTGGATGTTCTGCTGACGACATTTTTGGATTCTGGCCGGGATCTTTCCCTCGGTGTCCGTTATTTCCACACTGAAAAAGACGGTGACTTATGGCAGGGGACCGGCTGGGGAGGCAGTCCTCTGTTCGATGATTATGCCAGTGTGATCAATGTACATGGTCGTCTGAGTATGCCCTCAGGCTGGTCTTTTGACGCTGCCATCAGTCACTATAATGCCCGTTCTTCTGTTTTAAAGTACGGTATAAGCGGTTATGCCCCGCCGGGTTCGTACTATTACGATCTGGGAGCCAATACCCATGGTTTCTGGAATATCCACACCAATGGTATAGCAGAAGATATGATGTACGACGGTGAAACAGTTATGAAAGCGGGGATCACTTATGACTTTTCATCTTTCGGAATCAAGGGCCTGAACGCAGGGTATGCTTTCCATTATGGTAGCGGCATGAGAGTAACCACAAGTGAGCAGCGACAGGTAAGAGTTTCAGAGTATGAACATGATGTCTTTATGGTCTGGTATTTACCGGAGCCTCTGCCGAAAGGGTTAACCTTCAAACTGAAATTCGGACTGTACCATAATGACCCGGCCTTACGTCAGGCCATTAATAAAGAGGAGAATGACTTGCGTATCTGGCTTGACTATGATTTTGCTGCCTTTTGATGATGGCTCAATCATGGCTCAATCTCCGCATAGAAAAGCTGGCATCGTTTCAGTTCGGTAAGATAACGGTCCCTGAATGCCGGGTCGATATCTGAAACACGCAGCCAGCCAGTCACCCGGTTGCCACAACGGGTGGTTACCACTCTTGGGTCAACAATACGACAGCGGACATTTTCAAAGGTGATGGTATTTGCCCCCGGTTGGGTGACCTCATGTACCTTATGCCAGGCTGTCAGCATCTGCGCAGCTAATATCCGCACAGCGGGCAAGGTGCTTTGGTGTATTTTTTGCCAGACCTGATCGTCACCCATGGTAAAAAAAAGATCATCGGGCTGCAGTTCTCCTGTCATAACCAGCTGTTTCAGGGCCTCGGCTGTCCAGAGATAGAGAACCCGTCCCCAGGCGGTAACAAAAATATGCCTGTTCAGCTCAATGCTGGCATCGGCAGTTAGCCGTGCGGATTCCTGACTTCTGAAATACCAGTGTTTCGATAGCGGGTCAAAGAAAAGATCGGCCAGAATAGTGCCTACCTGTTGATCGGTAAGCTTTTTTCGTCTGGCTGCCCCCTGCACAATATAATCAAGCCGGTCAGCGGCAAGGTCTGGCAGTGGCCGTTCCAGCCGGGTAAACGAGGGATTATTTTTCGGGTCTATCATTTCAGGTGACAGGCGGTATCTGTTCAGAATGGGGGCAATGTTGTAGCTATTCACAAATTGGATGAACTGTGAATCGTGATAATCCGGGTTGCCTGCTGAACTGTCGGAAAACAGGTAGTCTGAAACATGACTGAAGGTGCTGTGGGGCAGGTCATGGAGCAGGCCACTGACCTGTTCAGGGAATGATGCACCGAAACGGTTAAGCAAATAGAAGACGCCCAGGGAGTGGTCATAACGGGAGTAGGGTTCATTGTTATTGTTCTGTGAATCCACCATCTGGATGGGGCCATACTGGTTAATATGTTTCAGCCTGTTGAACGCCGGGTTGACCAGAAGGGATGAAAGCAGCTGTGATTGATCATGTTCCATTGCCGCAAGCGATATTGTCCCGTAAAACGTATCGACGCTTTCAATAGCGCTTTCTATAGCACTTTCAATGTCCCCCCCAGTGTCAGCATGACTTTTGTCGGCCAACAGCTCATAGCTGATGATAACGAAAAATGGTACCACACAACTCACTAGTTTGATCATTGCTGAAATATGTACCCGATGTGCCTGACTGTTTTATCCGTGGAAGGTGTCAGCCAGGCTTTTCGACGTTTCCATGATGTTGTTCTATGGGTTTCCAGAAAACAATGACCCGGATGACCACCGACAATTGTAGTCAGCAGTCAGGTATCTGTAAAAAACCGGTCTGTGATCCAGATAGCCAGGATCGGAATGAGCGGTTCATTGCGATGCAAAGATACAGGCTCCCGGGGAACTGGAAAAAGCCGCATTCTCATCAGTCGCCAATACAGGTCAACGGTTGAATGCCAGAACTTTGTGTTCCATAAAGCGGATCAATACTGTCATAACACCCGTCATGGCCAGGTAAATCAGGCCGGCCATGGTGAACACAGTTAATGTGTCGTAAGTTTGTGCATTCAGTCTGGCTGCATAGCCCATCAAATCCATCAACGTAATGGTACTGGCCAGTGATGAACCTTTCATAACCAGGATAATTTCGTTGCCATAGGCTGGGAGTGCCCGGCGCGCGGCATGGGGCAGGATAACCCGCAGCAGTGCCTGTCTGTGTGTCATGCCCAGTGCCATACAGGCTTCCCAGTCGCTTTTTGGCACGGCATCAATGGCTCCCTTGAACAGCAAGGTGGAATAGGCGGCTGAGTTCAGGGCGAGGGCCAGCATGGCGCAGAACCAGGGTTGGCTTAACCAGGGCCACAGAACGCTGTTTTTGATGACAGCAAATTGAGCCGGGCCGTAATAAATCATAGGACTTACGCATTGATGACACCGATAAATTTTGGTAGGAGGTGATCCTTCCCCTTTGCAAAACTCTCAATGAAAGCGCCTATTGTCTCTTTAAACAGCCCCCGTTGGTGCTGATAAATATTCGTAAACTCCTGCTCTATCTGCATTTTCTGGAGATAAACAAAAGCTAAAATTGCAGCAAATATATGGTTTCTGACGGGTCGTTCGCTGCGAACCTGAAAGTGCTCAATATGGCAAACCTGCTTGATCGCCCTGTGAAACTGTTCGATCTGCCAGTGCTGGTCATGGATCTGCTTGAAGTCATTGCGTTCAAAAGGGACTTCCTCTGGCAAGTAAACCACGTAGTGGCGACGCTGGTCTTTTAGCATCGTCCTGAACAACCGGATCTTACCGAAGTCTTTGAGCCATACATCCAGACCATTGTCGGGGATGTCGAGGTGTTGAACCTGCTGCCATTTACCTTTTTCCAGTGATACTGTCCTGTTTTTCTCAACGGCAAACATAAACCCAGTCTGATGGTTTTTAATCGTCTTCAGGTTAGTCGTGCAGCTGTACCAGGAGTCACCGGTAACGAACGCTGGCTTCAGCCCCCATACCAGCACTTCAATCAACATTTCACGGAAGTAGTCGTTTTTTGTCTTGTCTTCCGATTTGTCGTATATCCTGTAATTCACCGGCATATGGCGCCCGGATACGTCGGTGTAATAAAGGGTGATGAGGTTAACTCCCTTAACCACTCGGTGATGTTTACCCGACCAAAAGTGGCCAACCAGTGCCACGGAGTAGCTATAAGGTTTGTCGAGCACGCTGTCATCAACGCTCAGGGTGCCGCCAATAGGGTTTAAACTTTTGACTGCTTCATCGTACATATCTTTGGGCTGATAGTTTTCACGCTTAAGAAAGCGGTTTGCGCTATCGTGAGAAAAGTCGGTAACCTCGGCCAGTCTTGTGCATGTTGATGATTTTGGCTCACTAATCAAAAAGCCAATGTATTTTGCAAGAGTGCATCGTGCAGTGGTCGGTCGAGTGGTAGTTCTCACTTTCATCCCTGAAGACATCTGTTTTTTGGCATTATCAAATTTTAGAGCCTGTTGTCAATGCGTAAGTCCTAAATCAGAAATATCTGGATCAGCAGTGGCGTGCCGGTAAAGAGTAAAATCTGAAGTTTGACCAGCCAGGTCAGAGCCCTTACTTTCAGGGAAAGTACAGTGGTGAACAGGATAGCCAGCACGAGCCCGGTAAACAGGCTGGCCAGCGTGAGTTCCATTGTGGTTCCAAGACCTTTCAGCAGCTCCGGTAAATAGTCCATATTCATGGGGTAGCCTCACTGGGGCTTACTGCTTTTTCAACCGATATTTCAGCAGTGTTGTGACTGGAAGTCAGGTGTCGATTAGCGCGTGATTTCATCCGCTCCAGTACGCTTTGGCTGATCAGGGTAATTGCCAGGTAAATCAAGGCAGCAACACCATACCAGGTAAATGGCTCATAGGTGCTGGCAGCGGTCATCCTGGCCTGGAGCAATAGGTCATGGACACCAATCAGGGCGACCAGCGCAGTATCTTTCAGAAGAACCAGCCATTGGTTACCCAAACCGGGCAGAGCATGACGCCAGGTCTGCGGCAGGATGATGCGGAAAAAACAGTGGCTGCGACTGATCCCCAGTGCCACTGCCGCTTCGGTTTGCCCTTTGGGGATAGCCATAAAAGCGCCACGAAGCGTTTGTGAGGCGTAGGCCGAATAAATTAACGACAGGGCAATAGTACCCGCAACAAATGGGCTGATCTCAACAAACTCATCGGTCACCAGAAATAGCGCATGAGTTGAGCCAAAATAGATGAAAAAGACCACCAGAATTTCCGGAAGCCCGCGCATTACCGCAACCACAGTGCTGGCAGCCAGCGCAAGGGGTTTGTAACGGCTGAGTTCTGCAAGCGAAAACGCCATGGCCATTAACAGGCCAAGGGCCAGTGATGACAGGGCCAGCCCCAGGGTCATCACGGTCGCTTGGGCGAAGAGAGCGGTCAGGCTCACAGTTACCTCACTTCTGCAGAGTTGAAATACTTGGCATGCAGCTGCTGGTAAAGACCACTCTCTTTTACCCCGGCCAGTGCGGTATTGAGTTTTTCGACCAGAAGGTCACCCTTACGGGCAGCGATACCCATACCAATACCGAAGTAGTTGGCATCCTTTACTTCTTCACCAACTGTCTGGTATTGCCCTTTGCTCTGCTGAACCAGCCACTCACGGGCAACCGCCGTATCGGCAAAAACTGCGTCAACCCGGCCATTGGTCATATCCAGCAGGGCATTCTGATAACTGTCGTATGGACGGGTTTTTACGCCTTGCTTTTCCAGTTTGTCGATCAGGTAGGCCTGGTGGGTACTGCCATTTTGTACGCCGACAGTTTTACCAATCAGATCCTTGGCTTCTTTAAAGTCATTTTTGCTGGCAGCAACAAAAATGGCTGAGTTTTCATAGTAGGGCTGGGTAAAGGCGACCTGTTCCATCCGTTTTGGTGTGATATCCATACCGGAAATGACCGCGTCAAACCGGCGGAACTTAAGCCCGGGGATCAGGCTGTCAAACGGTTGGTTGCTGAACTCACAGGTGGTATCCAGTTCAGCACAGATGGCGGTGGCCAGTTCAACGTCAAAGCCCGTCAGCTCATTCTTTTCATTAAAGAACTCGAAAGGCGGGTAGGTCGCTTCCATGCCAAAGCGAATGGTGTCCTGAGCCTGGCCTGGCGCGGAAAACGATAGGGAGGTGATGGCAGCACCGGCCAGGGCAACAGCGGCAACTAGTTTTTTCATCGGGCTTTCCTTACTGACAGCTGGTTTTTGCTTGTGGTTGAATTAATGTTGAAGGTAACGTTGAAAAGCATGGGTTCTTGGAGCGGTAAATCGTTCGGCAGTCCCTTCCTCGACAATTTCCCCGTTTTCCAGATAGACCCGTCATTCAGCACTCAATCTGAGAATTTCCCTACACCGGCTAAAATGTAAAAAATTCTCAGAATGAACATGTCCAATGCATCCTCATCAGTTCCACATTCAACGTATCGATCATATGGGTTTGGTTGCCGGTATGTGCAAAGAACTCGGTATCTCTAATCATCTGGATTCCCTGGTTCCTAACCAATCTGAACACCGGAATATTTCCTTTGGCGAAACCGTAGTATCAATGCTGCTTAACGGCCTTGGGTTCACTGCCCGCACGCTTCATATGTTCCCGGAGTTTCATGCTGATAAACCGCTGGATAAACTCATCAGGCCCGGTATTAAACCCGAACACATTAACGACAGTGTACTCGGCAGAGCCCTGGATCAGCTTTTTGAACTGGATGTAAGTGAGGTCTATTTATCGCTGGCTGTCAAGGCAGTGAATGTCTTAAAACTGCCGTGCAAGGCTCTGAACCTTGACTCAACAAGCTTGCATGTGGACGGCGTTTATAACAGCGAATCTGACGTCGACGAAGAAGATATGCACTGTATCAAACTCTGTCGTGGATACAGCAGGGATCATCGACCCGAGCTCAACCAGGCAATACTGCTGATGATGACGGAAAATCAGGCCGGTATTCCCGTTTTTATGAAAGCGTCCAGTGGCAACGTAAACGACAATAAAAACTTTAAAAAAGTCATCAGCAGCCATTTGAAATCCTACCGGGAAGCCCTGAATAATCGCTACCTGATTGGTGATGCAGCACTTTATACAACAGATAACGTACAGATACTTCATCAGCAGGGCCAGCAATTTATCACCCGGGTTCCGTCAAAAATCAAAGAAGCCAGAGAACTGATTGACAGTGTCGCTTCTTGTGAAATGACACCAGTGGAGGGTGCTGAGGGCTATGAGAGTCATGAAATGCTGTCAGATCATGCGGGTGTCTCCCAGCGCTGGATTCTGGTCCGCAGCGAGCAGGCTCGAAAGAGCGAACAAAAAACACTGCTGAAAAAAATGCTAAAGAAGTCTGAGAAAGAAGCAGAAGCGCTGACCAGTAAACTGGCCAAAAAAGCCTTCAAGTGTGAAACCGACGCATTGCGTGCGTTCGATGAATGGCAGTCAAAAACTATTTATTGTCAGGCGGAACCTGTCATTACTGAGAAACCCTGCTATACCAAGGTAGGTCGTCCGGAGAAAGGCTCTAAACCGGACAGTATTGAATATTATGTGAGCGGATATCCTTGGGTATCCGTTGACTGTCGCAAAGATGCAGAGTGTTCTCTGGGTTGCTTTGTGCTGGCGACGAATGATCTGGACGACAGTCGGCTGAGTACAGCAGAAGTGCTAAGTACTTACAAATCACAACAGTCAGTAGAGCGTGGCTTTCGGTTTTTGAAGAGCCCGGAGTTTCTGGTTTCTTCGCTGTTTTTAAAGAAACCGGAACGAATAGAAGCCTTGCTGATGGTGATGACGCTGTGTCTGTTAGTGTATGCGGCGATTCAGCATCGAATTAGGCATGAGCTAAAACGACAGAGTCGGTTTTTCCCGGACATGAAGCGGAAACCCTGCCAAAACCCGACAGCGCGTTGGGTGTTTTTCTGCTTTCAGGGTATCAACGTGCTATTGGTCGATGGACATGAAAAGCATGTGGTTGGATTAATCGGGTAAGGGCCGGTCTTTCTCCAGCCCTCCCCACAGCACCCGGCATGCGGGTCCGCACCGGGCGGTTCAACGATGATGGTGAAACCTGATCCATAAGTCTTTCAATGAAACAAGCCCAATTTTCGCGAGGTAACTGTTATTCAGTGCCTGTTGTACCGCATAGGTTTTACTCAGACGGTAATACCCTTTGCTGCTGGCTGCGATCTTGGCGGCGTTAATTTTATCAACGCCTAACCTGACCAGATTCTTAAAACGGGTTTTCGGCTTGCGCCATTGCTTCAGAAAGCAGCAACGGATTCGCCGACGTATCCATTGATCCAGCAGGGGAATTGGTCGGTGATATTCCGATAACCGGAAATACCCCATCCAACCCCGGATATATTGTGCCAATTTGCGTAACCGATGTTGCATTGAGACACCCCAGCGACGACTGGTCAACTTGAGTATCCGGTATTTGAATCGGTCCAGACACTTCTGGGCCCAGCGAACTTTCTTCCCTGTGAAGGTGAAACTCAGGAATTCGCTTTCTGTTGCTTTCACAACTTTACTTTTCCGGGAGTTAATCTTCAGTTTCAATTTGCGTTCAATGAATTGGGTAATGCTGTGCATCACCCGATCCCCTGCACGCTGACTTTTGACGAGAATCACAAAATCATCACAGTATCTTGCAAAGCAATGACCCCGATATTCAAGCTCCTTGTCGAGTTCGTCGAGGACCACATTAGACAGCAAGGGTGATAAAGGCCCACCCTGTGGCATGCCAACCCTGGTCGGGTAGACATTGCCCTCAATCATGACACCGGAGCGCAGGTAGCTACCAATCAGTTTCAGAAGGCGTTTGTCGCGGACCTTACGGGAGACCCTCGACATCAAAACGTCGTGATTAACCGTATCAAAGAATTTACTCAGATCAACGTCAACAGCGTAATGAAGCCCCCGGTTGATCAACTGCTTAACCTGACGGACTCCGTCGTGTGCTGACCGTCCCGGTCGGTAGCCGAAGCTGTTTGGAGAGAAACCCGGATCAAAGACAGGGGTCAGCACCTGCACAATGGCCTGCTGTATGACCCTATCCATCACGGTAGGGATTCCCAGCAAACGCTCACCGCCGTCCGGCTTTTCTATAACATGTCGGCGCACGGGTGATGGCTGGTAGGTTCCGTCCAATAAGGCTTGACGCACTGAAGGCCAATGCTGTTTGGCAAAGTCTGGATAAGCTTCAATAGTGACTCCATCAATACCCGGAGCACCCTTGTTGCTTTTGACCTGTTTCCATGCACTTGCCAGATTAGCCGGTTCAAGTACGCAATTTAGTAGATCATGGTTCAAAGCTGGTTAAAGATTCTGTCGCCAAGTACGGTGAGTCGCCGGACGGCTGCATCGCCTTGAGGGAATCAGTCTCCTCTTTGTCGTCGATGTTCGGCCCTTCGCTAACGACTTCCCATCCGTTAATGGCTTCTGTCGTACAGCTACTATGGCCTCTGCTGACTTCTGTCCAATCACCACGCGGAGTTACCTCTGCTGGCGCTATTGGTTGCCATCGGGTTTGCTCGAACAGGATGATGAGACCTGTTCGCCGAGCCTGTTGTAACCAGTGGCTGAGAACTGGGAATTACCAATCGCATGTTGAACAGATCTCCCCGGATAAGGACATGAACTTTCAGTGCACAACCGCCGCATTTACCGTGTCTCACGAACCATAGGGCTTTGTGATCCTTGGCTCACTCGCCCAGAGACTCAGCCTTATATGCGATTTCTGTACGTCGGCTCGCACCTTTGCACTCAGACTGCCTCCGCACAGCCCCTCGCGGGACTGCACTTGCCTTAAGCTAGTGGTTGTCATCAGCAGGCGTCTTTACCGCCAGTCAGATGTAGGTTCTCCCACAGGGGACTTTCACCCCATCAGTTCATGCCCATGCCGGGCGTACCAAGAAAGGCAGTTGACTATTATTTCAATTCTTGGGCGACCGTATCAGGAAATTTATTCCTGATACGGGTGCTGAATGACGGATAGACAACGCGGCTGGCGATTTTCCGGGCAAACTCGACTTCGTGGGTTACCACGACCATGGTAATGCCAGAGGCCTGCAATTCGTTGATGATTTCCACCACCTGGTTGGTAATCGCCGGGTCCAGCGCAGCGGTTGGTTCGTCAAATAGCAACACTTCCGGAGAGAGCATTAACGCCCGGGCAATGGCTACCCGCTGCTGCTGGCCACCGGAAAGGGAAGAGGGCCATGCATTGGCTTTATCCGGCAGTCCCATTCTTGCCAGTAGTCCTATCGCCTTTTCTCTGGCCTCTGTTTTGGACATACCCTGTTGTATGGGCGCTTCCATGAGGTTCGCCAGAACCGTCATATGTGGCCAAAGGTGATATTGCTGGAAGACCATGCCGACTTTGCGTCTCAGCTGACAGGCATTTGCAGATCGCTTTGTAGAAGGTGTCTCCTGTGGGAAGCTGAACGCCATGTCAGCTATGTTAAGAGTGCCTTGATCCGGGCTCTCAAGAAGGTTTAGCATGCGTAACAGCGTACTTTTGCCCGCACCACTGGAGCCCAGTAATACGGTTGTTTCACCTTTGTTGATGCTGAAGCTGATATCCCTCAGTACCTGGTGGTCACCAAAGGACTTGCTTAGGCTTTGTACTGCGATACCCATTGCCTGAATCTTTTTTGCCTGTTGAGATTTAGGCTGGATTGTCTGGTATGAACTGGATAAAATCAACAAAAAAGTGAATAAAAATTCATTTTTATATGATCGTACTCTATAATTGTCACATATTTCAGAACTGTTTATAAGAAAATGTTTTATCACTGAAGGCTTTTAGCCTATTGAATAATCAGTAGACTGCATTTTTATCAAAGGTTATTTGACGACGATGACTAGCCAAAAACAGGATGCCCTGGTTCGCTCTTTCCGCCAGCTACTAAAAGAGGAACGCTGCGGGTCCCAGAGCCATATTGTTACCCTTCTGCAGGCGCAGGGATTTGATAATATCAGCCAGTCCAAAGTGTCCCGCATGCTCAGCCGTTTTGGTGCGGTCCGGGCGCGCAATGCACTGAATGAGCTGGTCTACTGCCTGCCTCCTGAATTGGGCAAGATGGATTCCAGTATTGCGGTAAAAGACCTGGTGGAAGAAGTTGCTCATAATGAGTCCATGATTGTGATCAAGACCAGCCCGGGCGCTGCCCAGATGATCGCCAGACTGCTGGATTCCATTGGTGTTAAAGCTGGGGTTATGGGGTGTGTGGCAGGGGATGATACGATTCTGGTAGTACCGGTCAGTGTTCAGGAGATTGAAACAATTACCTTAAGTATTTCAGAGATGTTCAACTGACCTCTGTATTGGGATGATCTTGGCCTGTATACCGTGAGCGGATTCGTCAACGGGCTCTCCTGTCTTGAAAATACAACGATATGCTACTGGAAGGAAAAAAAATTTTGTTTGCATATGGAAGCGTTCCGGGACGTGATGGATGAAGTAAAGTTGAATTATTTACTATTTGAGAGAATAACCATTTTGGGTCGTATTTCAAATTGCCAAGAATTTTACCGTATTTCAGGTAGACGGATGAATCTATTCCCAAGGGTATTTGTGCAGGATGGATTTTGAAACTGATAAACAGCAATTGGCCCGTTCTGAGATAAAAACAGGTCTGCCCCTTTAAAGGGGTTTTCGGTTTTGGTTTATTTTTCAGGCTGACAATGTCGGTATTGAGTTGTCTGTTAAAAAGCGACGTCATTGTATCATAAATTTCCTGCTGCCCTTTAGTTAAGGGAGGGTGGTTTATTAAATGATGTCTCATTGGTTCTTTTTTCGAAATTTTTATACTGCCTCGTGCAAGATGAATCGGGTTGACAGAAGCAGGTTGCCAGGACTCTTTCACAAAGCACCAGGCAGGTATCGAGGTAACCCTCTTTACCATAGCATCATCATCAAATGATAAATTACCTGATATTTCGTACTGTTGTTGAAGCATTTGTGCCGGTATTCCCTGAGGGGTTAAATCTTTTTTGAATGATATCTGGATGCACAGTTTACTCCCCTTGGGAGCAAAACTGGCAAAACCTGCGCTAAGGTTTCCATGGATAAAGTCAAAGTTGGCGGTTACCTCTTGTCCCCTCAGTGCTCTTAGCGTGCTTATAATGGCAGAGTGGTTGACAAAGGATATATCAGGTGTTGCTGAAGATGTTTTGGCTTTATTTGCCTGATCAACAGTTGCCTGTTCAAGAACGGTAATATCAGATCTCAAGTACTCCTCTTGATCAGAGGAATCGGTTTCCATCGGTGAACTGTCTGGTTTGTCAGGCTCGCTGTTGTCGTTGATGATGGGATTTTCAAAGATGGGTATTCCCCCCAAAGTACTTGGAGCAAGTGGTTCCACTGTATCTGGTTGTGCAAGATATTTTTTGCCTGTCACAATTTGGAGTACAGCCTCACATAGTGGGTTTTCTTCAAACCTGGGCTTGGGCCCGGGGTTGTGGTTGGTGGCAATCAGCGTGTTGTACAAGGCAGCAGTGCCCATTTTTTCCAGCTCTGATGAGGTAGGGGTCCATACGGATGAAGTGCGCGTGGGCTTAGATACAGTGGTAACAGGACATTCTCTGGTTTTGATTGGATTGACACTCTCTGTCTCCCGTCCCAGCCATATCGGGCGTTCCGCCTGGGGGATTGACTTAAAACATGGCGGGCTGCATGAGTGAATCACTCTTAATGTTTGATCCATAATTGCGAGCATTACCTGATCGAAGCTTATTTGGATATTGTATGAACTAATTAAGAAAACATAGGCAGCAAATAGTTCCCGTTCGATAAGAGACAGTACGAGATGATGCCATAGAGTAAAACAAGAACTGTGCAGGGAGTGATTGGCAGGCTTGCCTACTAATCGCTTCTTCCTGTTATTATTGGGCCTTTTTCAAGGCATTAAAAAAGCATGAACCAGGCGACACTGACCGTTGATAAGGTGTCTGAACCAAATGTTGCGAATGTTGTGATAACCTTGCAGGGAAGCTGGGCAGCCAGTGGTGTTTTACCAGCTCTGGATCAGGTTGCCGCTTTGCTCGATTTTGGTCAATTAAAGACAGTTGCCTTTGTAACCGGTGATGATTTTTCATGGGACTCCAGATTGCTGGCGTGGCTATTGGCCTGCCAGCGAATGCTTGAGTCTTCCCATTGTCAGTTTGACCTCAGTGGTCTGCCTGAGGATGTCGGCGATTTGTTCAGGCTTGCTAATACCGTCCCCCCCAACAAGGCGCTACCGGCAAGACATCCATCCCTGTATCATCACCTGGTCAATCGGGTTGCCCGTCTGGGTGATGAGGCAATGGAACTGCTGGTTTTTACCGGCGAGCTGGCACTTACCCTGTTCCGCTGGTTTTCACGAAAAGGCTCGGCACGCTGGTCAGATATCATTAACTTTTGTTATCAATCCGGACCTTCAGCTTTGCCGATTATTACACTACAAAGTGTCCTGATCGGGATGATTCTTGCCTATCTGGGCATGGTTCAACTCCGGCAGTTTGGAGCCGAGGTGTATGTTTCCAATCTGGTAGGGGTTGGCATGGTTCGTGAAATGGGGGCATTGATGACGGCGGTGATTATGTCGGGTCGAACCGGTGCCGCCTATGCCGCTCAGCTGGGTACCATGCAGGTGAATGAAGAGATTGATGCCTTGACGACACTGGGCATAAAACCCATGGATTATCTGGTGTTACCCAGAACGCTGGCGCTGATCCTGACCATTCCTCTGCTCTGCCTGTACAGTAATATCCTGGGCATGTTTGGCGGGGGGCTGGTGGCTACCAGTATGGAGGTTACCTGGCTGATGTACCTTTACCAGCTCAGGGACGCGATCTCCATTGGTGATATCATGACTGGCGTTTTCAAAAGCTTTGTTTTTGCTGTATTGATCGCCATGGCTGGATGTCGTGCCGGTTTGGCTTGTGGTCGCTCATCCGCTGCAGTCGGTCAGGCCACCACCAATGCGGTAGTGACGGCCATTATCTATCTGGTGGTGGCAGACGCCGGGCTGAATATTCTTTTTTATCACCTGGGAGTCTGAGCATGATTCAGTCGGGACAGGAGCGTCAGGGGGTAATGATTGAGGCCCGTGGGTTGACCATGAGGTATGGTAGCAACCTGATTCAGTCCAACCTGCATTTTCAAATCAGCAAGGGTGATGTGTTTGTCATTATGGGAGGCAGTGGTTGCGGTAAGAGCACGCTCCTGAAGCATATGATTGGGCTCTATCAGCCGGCTGAGGGTGAAATCCTGTTTGCTGGACAGAACTATTTTTCTGCATCCCCTGTGCAGCAGCTGTCAATGCGTAAACGCTGGGGGGTGACGTATCAGGGGGGGGCGTTGTTCAGTGATAAAACACTAGCAGAAAATGTTGCCCTGCCACTGGAACAGTACACGACACTGACGAATAACGATGTTCTGGATATGGTGCGTTATAAACTGGCGCTGGTGGGGTTGGCCGGTTTTGAAGACTTTTACCCATCCCAGATCAGTGGCGGTATGTGTAAGCGTGCCGGACTGGCCAGAGCCATTGCCCTGGATCCGGATATCCTGTTTTTTGATGAACCTTCGGCCGGACTGGATCCCCTCAGCGCCAGACGACTGGATGATCTGATTTTGCAGCTAAGGGACTCAACCGGTGCCACGGTGGTTATTGTCACCCATGAGCTGGCCAGTATTTTTGCCATTGGCAGCAATGGGGTTTTCCTCGATGCCAACACCAAAACCCAGCTGGATACCGGGTCTCCTGAATATATGCTTAATCACAGTAAACACGACGTGGTCAGAGAGTTTCTTTCCAGAGGTGTCCGAGAGAAGAGTGCAGATGAAGGAATGTATAAAGCGACTCAATAAATTAAGGTTAGTGAGGCTCGCTTTTCTGAGAGAAGTCTATGAATAGAAAATCCTTGTCGGTATCCGTCGGTCTGTTTGTCATTCTGATCCTTGCCATGACGGTTGTACTGGTGTTGTTTCTGAATGCGGATGGTTTTTCCCGGAAGGATGTCCAGCGTTATCAAATACTGTTTGACAGCTCAATAAAGGGCCTGAACGTTGGCGCACCGGTAACCCTGCGTGGTGTGAAAATTGGTGAAGTGATCAGTATCAAGACCAGACTGTATCACAATCACCAGAAGGTCTTGAATGTGGTTACCATTGATATGTACCCGGATGCCATCAGTGAGCAGGGGAAAAGCAGTGATCATAATGTGCTGGGACAGTTGATGAAGCAGGGACTCAGTGCCCAGATTGGATTGCAGAGTGTATTGACCGGGTTGCTGTATATCGAGGTGGACTTCTTTGACTCTCTCCCGAAAATGCAGCCGGTGGCTAGCGAATACCCACAGATTCCTACAGTGCCCAATAATCTGGAAGAGTTTATTGAGCGGTTTGAGAGCATTAACATGGCGGAAATGGCCAGTAGTTTAACGGAAGTTCTGGATAATCTGGCCAGACTGACCGGTGATGATCGCCTGGACAAACTGATCGATGATGTTGGTAAGGCATTTGTCAGTATGGAAACCATGTCCAATGAGATGAGCTCCAGTATGGCGGGTATTCGTCGGGAGTTTGCCTCCATGTCGCAAGATGCCGGGGAAGTGACCGCATTGTTGAAAACCCGGCTGCCAGCAGCTACACAGCAACTGAATGAAACCATGCTTCAACTGCAGGAGACCCTGTCAACAGCGGAAGAGACTCTGGCTCCTGAATCACCGTTGATGTACCAGCTGACGCAGAGTGCAAAAGACATCAGTCGTGCTTCCAGGGCGGTGGACGATCTGGCTGACCTGCTGCAACGTCAACCCGATTCGATTATTTTTGGTAGACAGTCAGGAGAGTCCCGGTGAGGAGTTACCTTGATATATTGAACCTTGTCAGGCGTCAGAGTGCGGCCGCTAAACAGGCGTTCTGCCTGATCCTGTTGCTGGGTCTGATGGCGGGCTGCTCAGTCAATAATTCGGTTTATCATGATTATACGCTGGTGGCAGCAACGGTTTCTCAAGAGCAGAGCGTGCTTTCAGACCTACCCCCAACGCTGGGGGTTTTTCCGGTGAGTGTTGCCGGTTGGCTGGATAAGAAAAATATTACCTGGAGTGATGGTGGTGTTCGTTTACAGTCCTCTGTTAACAATCACTGGGGGGAGCCCTTACCCGAGCTGCTGACACAAGCTATGATAGAAAATCTGCGTCAAAGGGTTCACTCCGGTAGTTGGGTTAGTTCAGGCCCATGGGTTCAGGATAAACGCCCGGAGGTGGTCGCGTTTATTAATGTTCAGTCGATAGCGGTGGTGAAACGGCAGTTGCAAATGAACGTGGCCTGGTCTCTGGAAGGACCTAATCGGCAGATTATTGTCCAGCGGAACAAGGTTTATACTCTGTCGCTTGAGCACGATGATTCTACACAAAATTATGTGCAAACATTAAGTCAGGTCTGGGGGGCGGTGGCAGATGATATGCTTCAGGCTTATACCAAGTTTCGCCAACATGGGCGAAGTTTAGAAGACCTGTAATCAGGAGGCTATTCGAGAATAGTGCCTTCGGCCAGCCTACCCTATCCGGACCTGAGGGATAGGGTGGTACTCACGTTTTCTGCAGCCTCTGAAATGATTGTTGTTCACGTGCTCGAGTAGTACAAAATTCCCAAGAGAGTTTAAATCAAGGTTTTTCAGCTGATTGTCAATGATGGGAACGTAGAAACCCCGGGTATCAACAACATTCATAATGCTACCAGAGTCATTGACGGTAATGATTGGCTTCTGTAAGACTCTGGCGACAAGAGGGACTATTACTGTATACATCCACACGCCATCACGTTTGATTGCTTCCAAACCTGTTATGGTATTGTGCTCGGAATTATTCGTTAAATAGGTGTAAAGGTCTTCTTCCGCCACAGGATTTTGCCAGCTTTCGCATTCATGGCGACTTAAAAAAAGATTGGTTTCGTATTCATATAGCCATTGTCTTGCTTCTTCATGTACCTGCTGACGTAAGGTGTGAGCATTCCAGCCAGGGCCTTGCTCACTTTGCACAAGAGCCGCATGGAAAAAACAATTGCCATCGCCCGGAACATCAACAACTTCGTACCCTTGGCTGTACACAATGCTGGATGTGCTTTCAGGCTGGTGGCTGAGTATTTCACTTGGTATATCGATCACATGGGACAATGTTGAAGGCGTGGTAGGTGTAAGAGGAGGAGCATAAGAAGGAGGGGGACCGTGGTGTGATAAGGGAGCGAAGGTCCTGGTTGTAGAAAGCACAGTAATAGTTCCAAAGACCGCTGCTGTGGTGAATAATCCTGCAAAGACCGCGCTCAATGCAAAGGCGGCAGACACGGTGGCGACCACCTTTGGCAGGATACGGACCGCCCAGCGCTTCCAGGTTGTCTGCGGTTGATCTGAAGGAGGAGTATCACCGGCTTGATCTACAGAATAGATGGATGAAGGTATCGGTAACGTCTGTATCAAAAGGGACTCCAGAACATTATATTATTGCCAGTCTTATCCCCGATACTCATCCGGGCACCTGATTCATTAGTAAGTCAGTAATACCCGGGTTTTCGGTCAGTGCATCAAAAGGCGCCTTGCAGCTCCGATCACGGTGGTAATCGCATTGGGTTCAACACTGGCCAGATTTTCGGTGTTCGGGGTTTCATTGCTGGTGCGGTTCACGATGACCCCGGCCACACAACCGGCTTTCAGTCCCATGGCCGCACACATGGTCAGGAGGGTTGCGGACTCCATTTCATAGTTAAGCACCCCCATCGATTGCCATTCTTCCAGAGAGCCCTGTAGCTCTTTTCTAACCCGCTGGGTGAAGGTGTCATAACGTTCCTGACCAGGGTAGAAGGTATCACTGGAAGCAGTAATACCAGTCCAGTAGTTAAGCCCATTTTGCTCGGCTGCATCCACCAGGGCGCGGGTGCACTGGAAGTTGGCAACGGCAGGATAGCTGATGGGGGCAAAATGTCGGCTGGCGCCATCCAGGCGAATGGAACCGGTAGTAATAATAACATCACCCACGGTGATATGGGGCTGGATTGCGCCGGTGGTGCCAACTCTCAGAAACGTACGGATGCCCAGTTGTGCCAGCTCTTCTACAGCGATAGATGTAGAAGGTCCGCCGATACCGGTTGAGCAAACCACTACGGACTCTCCCTCCAGCTCCCCCCGCCATGTGGTGAATTCCCTCAGGCTGGCCAGTTTTTCCGGGTTATCCATCCGTTCAGCAATTCGTTCGACCCGTTCCGGATCACCAGGGACAATGGCCAGTCTGGCGCCATTGAGTGCCTTGCGGGTCAGGCCGAGATGAAAAACGTCGCTGCTGCTCATATATGCCTCCGGGAGCGCTCTTTGGCTCATTGAACTTTATGCCATGAAGTCCATCATAGCCCCATCCATTAAGGGTGTTTATCGATCTGAATCAATATTTGCTCCACCCCAGGCCCTGCGCCCACTCTGGAATACTTCAGAGTCTATCCGATGATCTCGACTTTAGAGTCTGTATAAAACGATAATTCGGTCAGCTTTTTATAGTGAAGCAAGCCGAAATCAGTGAACTGTTTTTCCAAGTTCGTTATTACTTCCGTTTTTTGCCTAAAAGCCTTTAGTTATGCTGCTTCTGAATTATCCGGTATTAACTGGTCGATCAGATCGCGAAAATTGAACTCATATTTTTGCTTATATCTGTTCCAGCCCTTGCGAATAGAGAACCTCGGAATAATTCCTGAAAGAGCAATTTTCATCATGCCTGCAGTGGTTGTATCCGGGCTTCTCCAGGGTATCCGAGAAATATTCAGACATGCCTGATTTTTACAAACGGTTAATAACTGCAATAATGCATAGCCTGCCATTTTCAAATGCATCCATCGAAGCAGTGTTCGCAATTTCTGCTGCCATAAATGGCAACAGCCAAAAGCATGTTTGAGTTGGTGAAACATTGGCTCTACCGGCCATCTCCGGGAATAGGCACGAAGCACCTCCAGTCCCTCAAGTTCCGGATTGGTCGAGATGAATATTCTGCTTTCGGTCAGACCTTTGTCATTTTCAAAGCGACTCCAGACGACGCGTACTTCACGACCTTTAAGGAATCTGGCGCGACAGATCAGGGTACGATAACGTATTTTGCGAAATTTGCCGTACATCCATACTGTTGCTTTTTCTTCCGGCAGTTTCTTAACCTGTTCTGTCGTCATCTTGATGCCGTACTTTTTTGGGCGCCCTCGCTTCTTTACGGTGGGTGCTGGCGGCAAAGCATAGAGGGCCCGATTTGAAGGTATCTGACCAACAACTTCTATTAGGACTTACGCATTGACAACAGGCTCTAAAATTTGATAATGCCAAAAAACAGATGTCTTCAGGGATGAAAGTGAGAACTACCACTCGACCGACCACTGCACGATGCACTCTTGCAAAATACATTGGCTTTTTGATTAGTGAGCCAAAATCATCAACATGCACAAGACTGGCCGAGGTTACCGACTTTTCTCACGATAGCGCAAACCGCTTTCTTAAGCGTGAAAACTATCAGCCCAAAGATATGTACGATGAAGCAGTCAAAAGTTTAAACCCTATTGGCGGCACCCTGAGCGTTGATGACAGCGTGCTCGACAAACCTTATAGCTACTCCGTGGCACTGGTTGGCCACTTTTGGTCGGGTAAACATCACCGAGTGGTTAAGGGAGTTAACCTCATCACCCTTTATTACACCGACGTATCCGGGCGCCATATGCCGGTGAATTACAGGATATACGACAAATCGGAAGACAAGACAAAAAACGACTACTTCCGTGAAATGTTGATTGAAGTGCTGGTATGGGGGCTGAAGCCAGCGTTCGTTACCGGTGACTCCTGGTACAGCTGCACGACTAACCTGAAGACGATTAAAAACCATCAGACTGGGTTTATGTTTGCCGTTGAGAAAAACAGGACAGTATCACTGGAAAAAGGTAAATGGCAGCAGGTTCAACACCTCGACATCCCCGACAATGGTCTGGATGTATGGCTCAAAGACTTCGGTAAGATCCGGTTGTTCAGGACGATGCTAAAAGACCAGCGTCGCCACTACGTGGTTTACTTGCCAGAGGAAGTCCCTTTTGAACGCAATGACTTCAAGCAGATCCATGACCAGCACTGGCAGATCGAACAGTTTCACAGGGCGATCAAGCAGGTTTGCCATATTGAGCACTTTCAGGTTCGCAGCGAACGACCCGTCAGAAACCATATATTTGCTGCAATTTTAGCTTTTGTTTATCTCCAGAAAATGCAGATAGAGCAGGAGTTTACGAATATTTATCAGCACCAACGGGGGCTGTTTAAAGAGACAATAGGCGCTTTCATTGAGAGTTTTGCAAAGGGGAAGGATCACCTCCTACCAAAATTTATCGGTGTCATCAATGCGTAAGTCCTATTCTATGTTCATTTCCAGAGCTGGCTTTATCAGTGTCCAGTTCATATACCAGCAATCGGTTAGCAGGCGTAGCACTCGATCCTTCACTTCATTGCGTACCACCCTGAGCATGGCCACGGCAATTTTCAGTTTGCTGGTGTTACCTGAAGCTGGTGTCGGAAATGAGATCACCGGTATGGCGGTAAATACTTCATCTGCAGCCCGCTCAAATATGATGGCCAGGGAAACCCAACACTGCCCCCAGATGTACGTCGGCCGATTGCGTTTCTTGCTGTGTTGATGATGTGTACGACAAGCAGGGGCTTTGTCGGAAAACCGTTCGATTACCCAGTCATCAAGCCCCAGGACCACAGGTTGATTCTCAGGAGCTTTGGAGCAGACCAGACGGATCAAGTGGCGTGCCAAGTTCTTCCATTGCCACTTGCCCTGAGATAGCCAGTGGTGGTAGCTGCTCCACACACAATGAAAATCAATTGTTAACAACGCCTGTGTAACAAAGCCGTCGGCTGAAAGCATGCAACCGAACAGCAGTTCGCAGAACGTTGGTACTGCAGTTGATGATAGCGCTCCAGCAAGAAAGGTTGTATATGAAGCGAGCTCCCTGAGGATTACTTGATGATCTGAAGTGAGCATGGCAACCATCTCGAATTTCGTCATTGGGGATGGTTGCTTTTAGCAGATTATGCGCCGGAACTATTGTGCTCTTAAAACTCTAAAGTCGAGTCCGATGATATAAGCACAAGTTTACGTCTATGCTGATAATGATCTGCTGGTCAGTACCATTCAGCATACCAATAGAAAATGGACAATCCATGCAGCCTGAAAACAGAATTACTTCCAATCGTGCGTTTATTTTTGCCATCGCCGGGGCTGCCATCGGCTTGGGAAATATCTGGCGTTTCCCTTATGTGGCCGGTGAAAACGGAGGAAGCCTTTTTTTCCTTCTGTATATCATTTTTGTCGTGTTGCTGGGGCTGCCGGTGATGATTGCCGAGATTGTTGTTGGGCGGGCAGGGCGTGCTTCACCTGCCAGCAGTTTGCGGCAGCTGGCTGTCAGTGCTGGCCACACCAGGCACTGGGGTAAGCTGGCCTGGCTGGGAACACTGGCTGCCACGATGATCCTTTCTTTCTACAGTGTGGTGTCCGGCTGGGTACTGCATTTCTTTTTTCAGTCGCTGTCAGGGGGGCTTGCTGCAAATAACATTCAAGCGACAGCGATGCATTTTCAACAGCTTCTGGAATCACCCTGGCAGGTTGTTGGGTACCACGGTCTGTTCATTCTGATGACGGTTGCCATCAGTGGTCGAACCATTTCAAAAGGTATAGAGCAGTTGAATAACTGGCTGATGCCGCTGATGTATCTGATTCTGGTGGTTCTACTACTATATACCAGCCAGTTCAGTGGCTTTGCGCTGGCCCTTGACTATCTGTTTGCCTTCAGGTTTGAAGAGGTCAGCGGAGGTGTGGTGCTGGAGGCGATGGGCCATGCTTTTTTCACCCTTGCCATCGGGGCCTGCTGTTTAATGGCTTATGGAGCTTATATGCCGGAAAGACAGTCGGTGATTAAGGCGGTACTGGTTGTCGCCTTGCTTGATGTCCTGGTGGCTGTGCTGGTGGGTGTTGCAACCTTTGCCGTGGTGTTCAGTGAAGGGCTTTCAGTCGCAGAAGGTCCCGGGCTGATGTTCATCACACTTCCGGTTGCATTGGCTCAAATGCCTTTTGGTTCTCTGGTTCTTCCCTTATTCTTTCTGCTGTTGGTAATGGCTGTCTGGACCTCAGCAGTCAATCTGGCTGAACCACTGGTGGTGATGATGAGTCGCCTGTTTTCAGGCTTCCGCGCAGCAGGAGCCGCAATAGCCGGTGTTATTATCTTTCTGGTTGGATTAATACCCGGTCTCTCATTCACTTTCTGGAAGCATGTTTCTGTTGATGGCAAAACGCTTTTTGACCTTTATACCGCTTTTGCTACCCAGGTTATGCTTCCGACTGTCGGATTTCTGGTGCTTTATTTTTGTGGCTATATCATGGAAAAGAAAGTGCTGATTGAGCAGTTGGGGATGCAAGGCAAACCCCTGAAAACCTGGCAGCTGCTGATCCGTTGGGTCAGTCCTGCATTGCTGTTGATGGTCATTATTGGTGAGCTGTTTCAGTTTTGATCTGAAGTTACATCAGGTTTTTGATCAGTGCCGCAACCAGCATGACAAAAATTAATACCATGGCGATTTTGGAAAGCTTGCTTTGTTGCTCATAAGTGAGCGGTTTGCCATGGCGCTCCGTCAGTTTGACCACAACAAACAGTGTGATGAACAAAAGTACTAAAATTGAGATCAGGTTCATAATTCACCAATAAATAACGGGCAGTAGTCGTACTGCCCGTTATGGTATCCAGCCTGAAAAATTATTGCTTGGCTTGCTTGCTGTCAGCTGATTCATTGCTCTCTTGCTTGTCTTCAATGCTGATCAGTTCAACATCGAACACCAGAACAGAGCCTGCTGGAATGGTGCCAACGTCTTGGTCGCCGTAAGCCAGTTCAGCGGGGATCGTCAGGCGATATTCAGAGCCAACAGGCATCAGGGCAACGCCTTCAGTCCAGCCCTTGATAACGTTTGCCAGAGGGAAGGTCGCTGGCTGACCTCTCTGCTTGCTGCTGTCGAAGACCGTACCGTCAGTCAGTGTGCCCGTGTAATGGACGGTAACCGTATCAGCCGCAGTTGGTTGTGGACCCTCTCCCTGTTTGATGACTTCATATTGAAGGCCGGACTCGGTAACTGAGACACCTTCTTTGCTGGCGTTATCTTCCAGGTACTTGGCGCCGGTTTTACGGGTCTCCTCACGTTTCTCCCTGGCTTTCTCCTGAACAACGGTGTTCATCTTCTGCTCATGGGATCGCAGGGTTGCGCCCATCTCCTCATCGTTCATTTTGACTTGATCAGCGAGGGCGTCCAGTAATCCCTGCTGAACCAGCGCACGGTCAAGCACAACACCGAGCTCATCCTGTTGTTTAAGTGTCTGACTGGCAAAGTTACCGACAGAGGCGCCGATGGCATAGGCAGCTTTCTGGTCATCAGTGTTTAACTCAACTTCAGGAGCCTGGGTAGTCTTTTCCTGACAGCCTGCCGCCAAGAGTACAGCTGCTGCCAGAGCAGAAATTTTAATAACCTTCTTCATATCTGTTTCCGTTGTTTTTGGCCAGAAAAGCCATGATGGCCAAGACGATCTTGCCTGTATCGGGATTAAAGTTAAGAAAAACCCTATCAATAATGGCACAGCCTTTACGTCAGTTGAACTAAATAGCAAAAATTTTTCAAAAAAATCACATTATTACCTTACGGTATATCATTACCGGTTTATAAAAAATCGATTCTTTTTGAATTGACCTGGTTGCTTAATCATAGATGGAGTGGTAAGGGCTACTGTGTGAGATGGTGGGTAAGTATATTGTGAATCCTGCAAAAATTTTGTTCGGATCTTTAATCAAAAGTGCGTTGTTTTTCCAAATGGCTTTCCAGTGACGGCTTGAACCGTATGTATTTTTGGCAATAGATGTTAACGTATCACCTCGCTTGATTAAATATGGATCACCGTTTTTGTTTTGAATGAATTTCTCGGCTGGCTCTGGGAGTGTTAATGTTATTCCTTCTTTGATTATGTTTTCGGAGTCAACTTTTTCAGGGTTTGAATCCTTGATGGCTCTCCATTGTTCATAATCACCGTATACTTCGAAAGCGATTTTCATCAGAGAGTCATTTTTATGGACGGTGTAATCGCCATGACTGTATGAAAGGTTATTGAATTCTGAGTACGATGTAGAAAAATTTGATGGGTTATAAGTGACAGGTCCGTTATTTTTCCTGTTTGATTCCTTTTTTGATTCCTTGGTTGTATCAGTATTTGAGAGTGAGTATTTTCCTTTTGTTTTTATGTTGGTTACTTTTTCAGGGTTCTCAGATAATGGTAATAACCCACTGTCTCTGTTAACTGTGGCTTCTTTTTGTTTTGAATCAGAGCAGGCAGTCAGGCCAAATAGCAGTCCGATTATCAATAATCTATTCATATACTCGACTTTAGAGTCTGTATAAAACGATAATTCGGTCAGCTTTTTATAGTGAAGCAAGCCGAAATCAGTGAACTGTTTTTCCAAGTTCGTTATTACTTCCGTTTTTTGCCTAAAAGCCTTTAGTTATGCTGCTTCTGAATTATCCGGTATTAACTGGTCGATCAGATCGCGAAAATTGAACTCATATTTTTGCTTATATCTGTTCCAGCCCTTGCGAATAGAGAACCTCGGAATAATTCCTGAAAGAGCAATTTTCATCATGCCTGCAGTGGTTGTATCCGGGCTTCTCCAGGGTATCCGAGAAATATTCAGACATGCCTGATTTTTACAAACGGTTAATAACTGCAATAATGCATAGCCTGCCATTTTCAAATGCATCCATCGAAGCAGTGTTCGCAATTTCTGCTGCCATAAATGGCAACAGCCAAAAGCATGTTTGAGTTGGTGAAACATTGGCTCTACCGGCCATCTCCGGGAATAGGCACGAAGCACCTCCAGTCCCTCAAGTTCCGGATTGGTCGAGATGAATATTCTGCTTTCGGTCAGACCTTTGTCATTTTCAAAGCGACTCCAGACGACGCGTACTTCACGACCTTTAAGGAATCTGGCGCGACAGATCAGGGTACGATAACGTATTTTGCGAAATTTGCCGTACATCCATACTGTTGCTTTTTCTTCCGGCAGTTTCTTAACCTGTTCTGTCGTCATCTTGATGCCGTACTTTTTTGGGCGCCCTCGCTTCTTTACGGTGGGTGCTGGCGGCAAAGCATAGAGGGCCCGATTTGAAGGTATCTGACCAACAACTTCTATGTTCATTTCCAGAGCTGGCTTTATCAGTGTCCAGTTCATATACCAGCAATCGGTTAGCAGGCGTAGCACTCGATCCTTCACTTCATTGCGTACCACCCTGAGCATGGCCACGGCAATTTTCAGTTTGCTGGTGTTACCTGAAGCTGGTGTCGGAAATGAGATCACCGGTATGGCGGTAAATACTTCATCTGCAGCCCGCTCAAATATGATGGCCAGGGAAACCCAACACTGCCCCCAGATGTACGTCGGCCGATTGCGTTTCTTGCTGTGTTGATGATGTGTACGACAAGCAGGGGCTTTGTCGGAAAACCGTTCGATTACCCAGTCATCAAGCCCCAGGACCACAGGTTGATTCTCAGGAGCTTTGGAGCAGACCAGACGGATCAAGTGGCGTGCCAAGTTCTTCCATTGCCACTTGCCCTGAGATAGCCAGTGGTGGTAGCTGCTCCACACACAATGAAAATCAATTGTTAACAACGCCTGTGTAACAAAGCCGTCGGCTGAAAGCATGCAACCGAACAGCAGTTCGCAGAACGTTGGTACTGCAGTTGATGATAGCGCTCCAGCAAGAAAGGTTGTATATGAAGCGAGCTCCCTGAGGATTACTTGATGATCTGAAGTGAGCATGGCAACCATCTCGAATTTCGTCATTGGGGATGGTTGCTTTTAGCAGATTATGCGCCGGAACTATTGTGCTCTTAAAACTCTAAAGTCGAGTTCATATATACACCCGGCTAGAATATTTTTGAATCAAGTGGTTTTATTGTTGGTGAGAAAAATAAATAAAGTAACTGTTCAGCACCCCCACATAAATCTGGAATTTTCTGATTTTTAAGTAGTTAAAAGTTTGCTTATGGATATTTTGATCGTACTATCAGGCAGACAAAGAAAGAGATCCTTAATCTATTATAAGTGGGTCTTGAACTAAAACGTCCCCAACCTATGAAGTATGTCAATATCACTGATGAAGCTGTTGTATTAACTTTGAAATACGCCAAGCACTACGGCCCTCTGAGGTGTATCAGGGAAAGAGCTCATGGTCTTCTATTGAGTAATCGAGGCTTTACCCTTGAGCAAATTGCAGAAATCCTTGAGATTAAATATCAGACCGTTTCCCAATGGATTGATGATTGGGAGGACTATGGTATTCGTGCATTGTATAAGAAACATGGTGGTGGAAGATCTTGCATATATGATGAATCTGAAGTGCAACGCATAAAAGAGTTAGTAGCAGAAGAGCCTCGTCGTTTATCGTATGTAAAATCCAAAATTGAGGATGAGACCGGTAAATCCTCATCAAAACTTACTCTGGCCAACATCGTAAAAAAGTTAGGACTGGTTTACAAAAGACTCCGTAAATCGTGCAAACATAAACGGGACGAAGAGCATTTCCAGCGTTGTAAAACTGCACTGAAAGACGCCCAGGAAGCTGAGCGCAAAGGGTTAATAAACTTGTTTTATTTTGATGAGTCCGGATTTACTCAAGAACCTTGTGTGCCATATGGCTGGCAGGAAAAAGGAAAGCAGCTCAGAATTCCATCAGTCAAAAGTAAGCGCATCAACGTGCTGGGCTTTATGAATCGGAGCTGTGAGCTGTTTCATTACCCTGTTGTGGGCTCTGTGAATAGTGATACAGTGATTGCAGCCTTTGACGACTTCGCAGAGAAAATGGAGGATGAAAAATACAGTTCAAATGACCGCTACACCGTAGTTATGGTGGACAATGCCAGTATTCATACCAGCAAAAAGTTTCGTGACAGAATCGCTGACTGGACTCTTGAGAAAAAGTTACTGATCTGCTTTCTTCCAACATATTCACCTGAACTCAATCTGATTGAGATCCTGTGGAGGAAAGTAAAGTATGAATGGCTCAATCTATTGTCAATCAAGAGTTTCACGGAATTTGAAAAGGAAGTTGAACGAGTGTTCGCTTCATTTGGAGAGAGTCATATGATTTCGTTTGCAAATACTAAATAATCGTTCAGTCAATTTATCCGAAAGCAAATTATCAACTACTTATACCATCCTCTTAAGCACCATTTTTCCACAATATTCGCCAGCATGATTCCAGAACTACCCGCAACTATGTCGGCTGAGATTCTCTTGAAAGAGAATGCAGAGCTGCGGATGAGAGTTGCCTGTCTGGAAGAGCGATGTCGAGAATTGGAAGAAAAGGTTGGCAAGAACAGTCAAAACAGCAGCAAGCCGCCATCGTCTGATGGTTATCAAAAACCTTGTAAAAACAGTAATTCTCCAGATCATTCTGACGACCTTTCCGCAGATAAAGGTACCGATCCATCGGATGAAAAACCCAATCCTAAAAGTCTGAGACAGTCTTCTGGTAATAAAGCCGGTGGAAAGAAAGGGCATCAGGGCACTTGTCTTAAACAGGTCGATATCCCTGACTATATTGAGTACCTTCCGGTTAAAGAATGCAATAAATGTCAGGCGTCTCTTCTTGATAGTGAGCCGGTCAAATATATTGAACGACAGGTGTTTGAACCAGGGAGACCGGGTGAATTTGAAGTAACGGCCCATAGAGCTGAAGTAAAAATCTGCACTTGTGGTTGTCGGAATCAGGCTGAATTCCCGGAAGGTGTTACCGCTGCCGCACAATATGGCTCAGCCACACAGGCTATGGCCGTCTATCTTAACCAATACCATTTCCTGCCTTTTAAGCGCGTGTCAGAGTATTTTAATACTCTCTATAAAATGAGTGTAAGTGCAGGCACTGTCGCCAATTTTGTGGCCAGAACCTATGAAAATCTGGCTTCTACTGAAGAGGTTATTCGTGACGCCTTGCGGGAATCGTCTGTTGCCGGAGCCGATGAAACGGGTATGCGGGCCGAGGGCTCTTTGCACTGGCTACACGTTATGCGGGATGAACAATGGACGCTCTACTACTTGTCTGAAAAGCGAGGTCGTGAGGCCATGGACACGATGGGCATACTGCTAACATTTGCAGGCGTTCTGGTTCATGATCATTGGAAATCCTATTTTGCATATGCGGCAACTCACGTACTTTGCAATGCCCATCACCTGAGGGAGCTTTTGGGTGTTGTTGATAGGGACAGCAATCAACTGGCGTTGCGATTGATGAAGCTACTGAGGCTTTCCTGGCATTACTGCAAGGGCTTTAAGACCATAGGTATGCTACAGATGCCAAGTGTTGTCTGTGAACGAATCGAGAAGATTTATGACCGGTTGCTTCAGCGGGCTCTAATGAAAGAAGTCGTCTATATGGAGAAGCAACGAGAGGAGCTTAAGCGCAAGAAAGTCAAGAATACTAAAGCTTACAATCTCTTCAAACGACTCACTGAGTTCAAGGCTGAGACACTGCGCTTCATGTCAGATTTTACCATTCCCTTCGATAACAATGGCAGTGAGCGGGATGTTCGAATGGCCAAGTTAAAGCAGAAAATCTCAGGCTGCTTCAGGAGTGCAGACGGTGGTTCTATGTTTGCACGGATTCGCAGCTATTTGTCGTCTGCCAGAAAACAGGGAATGGACATATATCAATCACTTCATAGAGCTGTTCGGAATTACTGTAATATGCCTTTGCTCAGTGCTGAATAGTTACTAAATAAATAAAGGTTGCCCGGTTTATTTGGCTTGCTATGTGTTAAATATTATCAATTAATAAAGGAAGGTATGCTTTATTGACAGCAACACCGGTTATCGGTCATTAGAGCTGGTTAATCCCGTGTCCTCTCCCGCAGTTAATTTATCTGGATATGGCTGAATTATTGTTACTGTTCTCAGTGACAACAAAGGGAGATGGGGCTGGTCTCATTACTAACTGAGAGCAGCCGTTTGTTTAAAGTTGTGGCTAACGGTAGGAGTTACCGACTATGAATCTGGCATCGCCAATGAAATGATAGCGGTGAGCATGATAAAGAGAGAGGATATCCACAGGCAGGCTTGCAGTCCCCCCCATTGAAAAGCCCATCCGGAAAGCACAGTGCCGGTTAAGCGCCCCATGGCATTGGCCATGTAATAGAAGCCAACATCCATGGATGCACCTTCTTCCCTGGCAAACGATACAATCAGGTAAGAGTGCAGTGATGAGTTGATAGCAAATATCCCGCCAAAAATCAGCAGTCCTATAATCAGGCTCGACTGTGGATACCACTGGAATGTGATAGCCAGTGCCAGCAGGACAGACACCAGCAGTAGCGTTGCGGACCACAATGCAAGAGGTGCGCGGCTTTGGGTATGATGACTCTCAGCGCCGGTGATTTTTGGAGCAATACCCTGGACCAGACCATAACCAATCACCCATAAAGCCATAAAACTCCCCGTTTCCATATGGCTCCAGCCAAAAACGGAACTCAGGGAGACAGGCAGGGCAATAACAAACCATACGTCCCGTGAAGCAAAGAGAAATAGACGGGCAGCAGAGAGAATGTTGATTGCCTTACTCTTGGAGAATATCTGGGTAAATTTGGGCTTACTGCGGGCTTTGCCCAGGTCTTTTTGCAGCCAAATCAGACTGCCCGCCAGTACCAGGGCTAGCATAATAGCCATGATAAGCAGGGCACTTTGAAAACCAACCAGGCTCAGCAGAGCTCCACCGAGAAAGAAACCAGCTCCTTTCAGGGCATTTTTTGAACCCGTCAAAATGGCTATCCAGCGATACAGTCTTCCAGATTGCTGGCTACTGACCAGGCTTTTTATGGAGGTTTTTGCGCTCATTTTATTCAGGTCCTTGGCAATACCTGAAATAGCCTGGGCAAACATCACCAGAGGTATGGAAAGGAAGCCTGAAGGGGCGGACAGCATCAGCAAGGCGATGATCTGCATGAACAGGCCGATATTCATGGTTCTGTTCAGGCCGATGCGGGCGCCCAGCCAGCCGCCAATCAGGTTAGTGACTACCCCGAAGAACTCGTAAAAGAGAAACAGCATGGCAATTTCCAGGCCGGAATAGCCCAGCGAATAGAAGTGGAGAACCACCAGCATGCGCAAGGCGCCATCGGTCAGGGTGAAGTTCCAGTAGTTGAACGTGACAAGCGCGTAATGTCTTATCTGCTGCTGCCGGAGTTCTTTACTGTTTGCAACCCGGGTTTCAACAGGGGTAGTCTCAGTCATCAGGCGTTCTCTCTGCCAACTTTGAGCGCCAGCTCGGCAGTACGACAGGCATAGCCCATTTCATTATCGTACCAGGCATAAATTTTGACCATACGCTGGTCAACCACCATGGTGGACAGTGCATCAATAATGGAAGAACGCTGGTCGCCACGGTAATCGATGGAAACCAGCGGCCTCTCCTCATAACCAAGAATGCCGTTCAATGAGCCCCCGGCGGCTGATTTCAATAGTTGATTAACTTCTTTTACGGAAGTATCCCGGGCCACGTCAAACACCATATCAGTGATTGAGGCATTCGCCAGGGGAACCCGGATAGCGTGCCCATTTAACCGATCTTCCAGATCAGGAAAAATCTGGGTGATGGCTGTAGCGGAACCCGTTGTTGTGGGGATCAGGGACATGCCACAGGCACGGGCTCTTCTCAGGTCCTTATGGGGAGCATCGAGAATGGTCTGGGTATTGGTCAGGTCATGAACCGTGGTGATAGTACCCCGGGTAATGCCAAGGTTTTCGTGAATGACCTTAACGACAGGGGCTATGCAGTTGGTCGTGCAGGATGCTGCGGTGACGATACGGTGCTGGCTGGCATCATAGAGGCCGTCATTAACACCCATAACCACATTCAGAACACCTTCTTCCTTAACGGGAGCCGTGACGACGACTCGTTTGACGCCCTGCTCAAGGTATTGGTTGAGTTTGGCTGTTGCCCTGTGAACGCCCGTGGCATCAATAACCACATCACAGTCTGACCAGTCGATGGCACTGATCTCTTTTTCCTGAGTGCATTTGATGCTCTGGCCATTGATGAAAATATGCTGGTCGTCGGATGAAATGGTTTCCTGCCAGGTTCCCTGTACAGAGTCAAATTGCAGCAGGTGAGCCAGTGTTGCACTGCTCCCGGCCACGTCATTGATCTTTACAAATTCAATGTCCGGCCAGTGCCAGGATGCTCTGAGAGCAAGTCTGCCAATACGGCCAAAGCCATTGATACCTACTTTGATAGTCATTTTTTACTCCTTAATAAGACGGCCGGTTGGACATTGATTCCAGCCGGTTGGTATCCTGCTGGTACTCACTCTTCAGACACTTTGAGTGGCGCAGGCCATCAACGATTTTGTTCATCCAGCCGGGCAGATCTTTGGCTATAGAATAGAATATCCATTGATCTTTACGACGAGTGTTTAACAAACCGTGGTTTCTCATTTGTGCCAGGTGTCGGGATATTTTCGGTTGAGGCTCATTAAGGGCAGACACCAGTTCACAGACACTCAGCTCACCCTGGCGGGCTATGAGAAGCAGACAGCGGAGCCGGATTTCATCCGACATCATTTTGAAAAACTCATGGGGTAACATAAAAATCGCCCATACATATGAATATGCGCATATTCGCATATAAAAAATAAAATGCAATGCGTAGTTGTTTTTTTGAGTGAAGCAGTGGCAGGAGGGTTGTTCAGCGAACAGTACAGGCTATTTGGTAAGCTGCGGGCTTTTCTGCGATGAGGAGGGGACAGGTCGGCACCTGCCCACTGCAATGGTTAAAGCTAAGAAGGTTGGTAAACGCTGAGATTAAGGTTGTTGGCAATGTGGCGAATCATTTTCATGGCTCTGGCACTGTTTCCAGCCTCGTCCAGCGGTGGTGAGAAGCCGGCAATGGCCATCTTCCCCGGAACGACGGCGACAACGCCACCGCCAACGCCACTCTTACCCGGCAAACCCACCAGGAATGCCCAGTCTCCCGAGTAATCGTACATGCCTTCCATGGTCATTTCGGCAAGAATGGGCGCAATGTTTTCAGGATTGATGACCTTTTCTTTAGTGACCGGGTTTACACCGCCATTAGCCAATGTTCCGCCAAGGGTTGCCAGGTCATCACAACTGATGAGGGTTGAACATTGTCGTGTATAAACTTCGCAGGCGTCCATCGGATCACTGAAGCAGTTACCCGCCGCATACAGTAGCCAGGCAATGGCTCGATTATGGAAGTTGGTCTCCTGTTCGGACGTGTTTACGTCATCCGAAAGCCGCACGTTTTGGGACATCATTTTCCTCTGGAAGTCGAGGATCATCTGCCAGCGTGACTCTTTATCGGGAGCCTCCAGAAAGCTGACGGTGGACATGGCACCCGCATTGACCAGAGGCGTCAGCGGTTTGTCTTGATGTACTGTCAGCGCCATCACCGAGTTGAATGGGAGCCCTGTTGGTTCAGCCCCGATTTTTTCCCTGACCTGCTCTGCGCCTTTTTGCTGCATGGCCAGCGACATTGAGCACACTTTACTGATGGATTCCAGGGCAAAACCATAGTCGTAATCGCCACTGTGAATAATGTTTCCGTTACAACAGGAAATGGATACGGCACATAAATCGGAAGGCACACTGGCCAGAAACGGAATGTAGTCTGCATTTGCCCCTTCGTTACAGGCCTTGCCGAGTTTCAGGGCTTCATCCGCAAGGTGTTGCAGTTCAGTGGTGTTAAAGCTCATGACTGCGCTCCTTTATGTTCAGACTTCTTTTTGTGCAACCAGTGAAAATGTTTCTCTGTCAGGTGTGGAGTATGGGTATCAGAGTCATTGGGCAACCCGGGGTGAGTGTTTTCCAGTTCCCAGGTAAAGGGCGCAAAGTCAGAATCTTCGTCCTTCCAGTGGGGTTTCCGGTTGGCATAAATAATGAACGGAAGAATAACAAAGAAGATGGTCAGTGCGATCAGAATCAGAACATAAGCGGTTGGGCTTCCCACCGCAATCTGGCCGGGGGGAATAAAACTGAAGATAAAGGCAATCAACGATCCGATAAAGCCGATGCCTGCGACCAGGAACATACCGCCTCTGCCACCGGGGATACTATAGGGTCTTGGACGATTGGGTTGGGAAAAGCGCAGATAGATGGCCGCAGCAAACATCAGGAGATACATCACCAGATAAAGAATAACGGTGAGCTGACTGAGAATTTGATAGGTCGCCTGAACCGAAGGCATGACCACAAACAATATGGACAGAACGGTCACGATACCCGCTTGCAGAAACATGATATGGGTTGCCATATCGTGCTTGTTGGTATACTGCCAGAACCGCGGAAGATACCCTGCCTTGGCAACAGTCAACAGCCCGGACGAAGGGCCTGCAACCCAGGTGACAATACCGGCCAGAACGCCAATGGCCAGACAAATGGCCATAATAGGCGCAAGAAATCCGATGCCGGCCCAGTGAAATATATCGTAATAGGCGACAAGTAATGACTGAGTCAGATTGATATCGGCTTGTGGAATAACAAAACCGATAGCCAGAGTGCCGAGAATAAAAATGGCTACCGTTCCGATGGATGCCACAGCGATCGCCATTGGATAAGATTTGGACGCATTATCCAGCTCTTTCACATGGATTGCATTCATTTCCATGCCAGCATAGAAAAGGAAAATGCTGGCGGCGAGGACAATATTGCTGAAGTTGGTGAAGTCTGGAATGACATCAGCCCACTTGAGCTCAATGTGTACGGGCTCACCACTGCCAAGGTAGCTGAACCCGAGAACAATCAAAATGATAGCCGGTATTATCGTACCAATCATACCGCCCCATTTGGAGACTTTTGAGAAGGCACCCACTCCTCGAAAGGCAATAAAAGTGGCCAGCCAGTAAATGGCCAGAACAATGGCGAGGACAAAAAACTTATTTGCAGAGAGAGCCTGGTCCCAGGTTTGATCCGGTCCAATAAAGGCCAGGGAAACGGCACCAAATGTCAGGGCTGTAGGAAACCAGACACTAACCTCGGTAAACAACATAAACATGGCCAGAAAAGCCCATTGAGGACCAAAGGCTTCTCCAACCCAGCGAAATACACCCCCTTTTTCGGGCCAGCCGGTAGCCAGCTCGGCGGCAACAAGCGATACAGGTATTAAAAAGAATACGGCAGCAAAGATATAGTAGAAAACCGAACTGAGCCCATACTCAGCTTCCGCAGGTAAGCCTCGAAGGCTAACTAGTTCTCGTCCAAAAACACAACCAATTGAAAACTGTAGATTTTATCCTGAAAAATTAAGTGGAGCCCTACTGCTATCTGGCGACTAAACTTCCCAAGAGCAAGAAACATAAGGGATTGCCAAAAACAGAGGACTCCAAATGCGCAAAAAACGCAACCCGCAGTGTAGTATGGAACTCCATTACGTACCTCATGAAATCTGCTCCCAGCTTTCCGGTATCTCGCAATGGCTTGACGCCCATCCACAGTTCAATGACTGGATTTATGAGGACTTAAGTTCTGGTGATAAACAGAACACTGGGCGGAACGGACTATCAGCAGAATCCGTTCTTCGTGCGGCACTCCTGAAACAGTATTTGAATTGTGATTATGACTACTTGTCGTTTGTTTTGATGGACTCCATGCTCTTTCGAGACTTTTGTCGCCTCGAACCAAACCAGCGCCCCAGTCGCTCCAGTTTGCATGGGCTCATCAGCCTTCTTACTGCATCTACATGGGAACGGATTAATAACTGTCAGCTAATGACCGCTAAAGATCAGGGTATTGAAAAAGGGCGCACTGTGGCTATTGACAGCACAGTCACCGAATCGGATATCAAACCTCCTTGCGACAGTGATCTTTTAGCCAGTTCCGTTAAAGAAATTTGTCGGCTGCTGGAACGGGGACAAACACTGACAGCGACACCGCTTTATGAATATACCCATCACAACCGAGCCGTAAAAGATGCGGCCAGAAAATGCATCTACGCTGGCAAAGAAGAGCGGCATCAGCATTATAAAAAACTGCTGCAGTTGACCCGAAAATCCCGGAAGGTACTTATCGAAGCTACTGTCACGCTAGCAAACGCCCGTCAGCAGGGGCAGTGTCTCCTGGCTGATGATGCCGACAAGTGGCAGGCCGATGTGGATCACCTGTTACCCCTGGTGGATGCAATAGTCTCCCAGACAGAGCGCAGGGTCTTTAAGGGTGAAAAGGTGCCAGCCCAGGAAAAAGTGGTTAGCCTGTATGAACCCCATACGGATATCATCGTAAAAGACAGGCGGCAAGTACAGTATGGCCATAAACTGAACCTGGTTCAGGGAAAAAGTCGATTGATCCTGGACCTGGTTATTGAGGAAGGTAACCCAGCGGATTCGGACCAATTCATTCCGATGATGGAAAGACAAAAAGAAATTTATGGTCGTGTACCTCACCAGACAAGCGGTGACAGCGGATACGCGTGTCGCGCTAATTTGGAAAAAGCCAAGGCCATGGGAATCAGCGATGTAGCTTTTAATAAGAAGCGCGGACTTGAAGTCGAAGAGATGACTAAAAGTCAGTATGTGTATAAAACGCTCTTTCGCTTCCGGGCAGGTATTGAAGCGGGAATTTCGTGGCTAAAGAGATGTTTTGGGCTATCACGTTGCCACTGCAAGGGTTCTGAGCGTTTTGATTCTCATTGCTGGTTATCGGTGGTCTAGTACCTTTCCAGCATGGTGGGAGGATGTTTTCTGCCTGCTTTTCGCGTTTTTCTCCAATATCCGTCCCAGATTAGAGAAAAAAAGGGAAGAGTTTTTGCGGCTCTCTGGAATTTCAGGAAATATCAAAACGAACGTACAATCTAATTATGATTGCCTGATGCGTTTTTGGACGAGAACTAACTACCGCGACGATGTTCATGATGGCCAACGTAAAAACCGTAAGTTTAGTTGCGCTGGCTTTAGTAGGGGAAGTGTTAGCCATAGATGCTTACCTCATTCCATGCAGTGATTTTCGGGGGAGCCGATGAGGGAGAAAGTTAAGCTATCTCAATGAGATGGTAGTGATAGGACCCATAAAGTTTGGTTAGAGAATGAGGACTTTTCAAATACGAATGAACATAAATTTATTATGGCTCTTATTGGATTACAGACTGTTCCCAGATTGAACCTGGCTGAAGCACTTATCATTAAAGGCTCTCAGAGCTTTGCTCGGCAATTTGCCCTCAAGCCTTACATTGCGTGGTCCACATCCAATTTTCACTGCAGAGCAGTTCGGAAATCAAATAGAGCCTTTATTATTTACCTGAAGGCACCTGATTATGCTGGCGGCAGAGGAGAGTGGATTGGGCTTACATAAAATAAAGCATGGCCATAAAGACAAAGCCAGGCAGGAAAAATCCAACCAGTGCCCCGGACTCTCTGTCGCCCCAACGCTTCTCGGTCACCTTGCCCGCGCAGTGAATAATAATGATCCATGAAAACACACAGATAGCGGCAATAATCCAGCTGGTGGGGGTCATTCCATCAATGATTTTCATCAGGTTGAACACGAAGGGTAGTCCTCTACAGCACTTAATTAACTGGCTATAGAAGCATAGACTCTTTTTTAACAAATACGTTCCGTGGGAGAGAGCGATAACTCAGGGTACAAAAAAGGGGCCGAAGCCCCTTAACAAGTGAGTAGGAAATTACATGGCCGGATAGGTGTAAGAAGCCTGGATACCCAGAGGTAAGCCCAGTGCCCAGTAAGCCAGCAGGAAGATGGTCCAGCCGATCAGCATGGCGATGGAGTATGGCATCATCATGGAAGCCAGAGAGCCGATACCAGAATTCTTCACATAACGCTGGCAATAAACGACCACCAGAGGGAAGTAAACCATCAACGGAGAAATGATGTTGGAAACAGAATCACCAACACGATAAGCCGCCTGCGACAGTTCCGGAGAGATACCCACCGCCATCAGCATCGGGACCAGGATTGGACCAATCAGTGCCCATTTGGCAGAAGAAGAGCCAATGACCAGGTTAACAGTGGCGGTCAGCAGGATCATACCAATGACCGTAATTTCACCAGGCAGGTTCATGGCCTGCAGAACTTCCGCACCGCTCAGGGCCAATACAGTACCCAGATTGGACTGTGAAAATGCGTACAGGAACTGGGCACAGAAGAAAGCCATAACCAGGTAAGAGCCCATGGTGGACATGGTGCTGTTCATGGCAACCACGGTGTCTTTAGACGTCTTGAAAGTGCCAGAGACTTTACCATATACGATGCCCGGAATAATAAACAGGATGAAAATCAGAGGCACGATAGACTGCATCAACGGTGCTGAGAATGCAGTGATTTCACCGTTCGCAGAGCGCAATGGAGAAGTTTCAGGAATAACACAGGCAACCAGCAGCGCAATACCGGCCAGCATGGCCAGACCGGCCGCATTGAATGCTTTACTTTCTTCTGGCGTAAAGGAGCTCAGGTCAGGTGCTTTCTCCGCATCTTCATCCAGAGTGGTGCTTGCCTGCAGACGTGGCTCAACAATTTTGTCCGTTACATACCAGCCAATGGCGATGATGACAATACTGGACGCGCCAGTGAAGAACAGGTTGGCCAGTGGATTCATCTGGAAAGATGGGTCCAGAATCTGTGCAGCAGACTGGGTAAAGCCCTGCAGCAGAGGGTCGATACCGGACGGGATAAAGTTGGCCGAGAAACCACCGGATACACCGGCAAATGCTGCAGCGATACCTGCTATCGGATGACGGCCTGCCGCGTGGAAGATAATACCACCCAGGGGAATAACCAGAACATAACCAGCATCAGCTGCTGTATGGCTGATAATAGCAACCAGGATCAGCATTGGGGTTAACAGTTTTAACGGGGTTACACCCAACATTTTCTTTAGGCCGGTAGTGATGAACCCGGATTTTTCAGCAACACCGATGCCCAGCATGGCGACCAGTACGATACCCATGGGTGCAAAGCCGGCAAAATTCTTAACCATACTGGCAAGAAAGTCAGCAAGAGCGGAGCCTGTCAGCAGGTTTTTTACCACTACAGCTTGACCGGTTGCCGGATGCGTCATGTCCAGGCTCAACTGAGACATTAAGGCAGACAAAACCCAGACAATGACCAGGCCATAAAGAAACAGCAGTGTCGGATCCGGCAGTTTGTTACCTGCCTTTTCAACCGCGTTCAGGAAGCGATTCATCAACTTGGAATCGCCAGATTTCACCTCCGGCATTGGAGGGGCTTCAGTTACACTCATGGATGACTCTTTTTTGTACTGCTATTTGAAATGATGTTTGTGTAAAGACTTTAAAAAATCGTAACTGTTCAGCACCCCCACATAAATCTGGAATTTTCTGATTTTTATACCATCCTCTTAAGCACCATTTTTCCACAATATTCGCCAGCATGATTCCAGAACTACCCGCAACTATGTCGGCTGAGATTCTCTTGAAAGAGAATGCAGAGCTGCGGATGAGAGTTGCCTGTCTGGAAGAGCGATGTCGAGAATTGGAAGAAAAGGTTGGCAAGAACAGTCAAAACAGCAGCAAGCCGCCATCGTCTGATGGTTATCAAAAACCTTGTAAAAACAGTAATTCTCCAGATCATTCTGACGACCTTTCCGCAGATAAAGGTACCGATCCATCGGATGAAAAACCCAATCCTAAAAGTCTGAGACAGTCTTCTGGTAATAAAGCCGGTGGAAAGAAAGGGCATCAGGGCACTTGTCTTAAACAGGTCGATATCCCTGACTATATTGAGTACCTTCCGGTTAAAGAATGCAATAAATGTCAGGCGTCTCTTCTTGATAGTGAGCCGGTCAAATATATTGAACGACAGGTGTTTGAACCAGGGAGACCGGGTGAATTTGAAGTAACGGCCCATAGAGCTGAAGTAAAAATCTGCACTTGTGGTTGTCGGAATCAGGCTGAATTCCCGGAAGGTGTTACCGCTGCCGCACAATATGGCTCAGCCACACAGGCTATGGCCGTCTATCTTAACCAATACCATTTCCTGCCTTTTAAGCGCGTGTCAGAGTATTTTAATACTCTCTATAAAATGAGTGTAAGTGCAGGCACTGTCGCCAATTTTGTGGCCAGAACCTATGAAAATCTGGCTTCTACTGAAGAGGTTATTCGTGACGCCTTGCGGGAATCGTCTGTTGCCGGAGCCGATGAAACGGGTATGCGGGCCGAGGGCTCTTTGCACTGGCTACACGTTATGCGGGATGAACAATGGACGCTCTACTACTTGTCTGAAAAGCGAGGTCGTGAGGCCATGGACACGATGGGCATACTGCTAACATTTGCAGGCGTTCTGGTTCATGATCATTGGAAATCCTATTTTGCATATGCGGCAACTCACGTACTTTGCAATGCCCATCACCTGAGGGAGCTTTTGGGTGTTGTTGATAGGGACAGCAATCAACTGGCGTTGCGATTGATGAAGCTACTGAGGCTTTCCTGGCATTACTGCAAGGGCTTTAAGACCATAGGTATGCTACAGATGCCAAGTGTTGTCTGTGAACGAATCGAGAAGATTTATGACCGGTTGCTTCAGCGGGCTCTAATGAAAGAAGTCGTCTATATGGAGAAGCAACGAGAGGAGCTTAAGCGCAAGAAAGTCAAGAATACTAAAGCTTACAATCTCTTCAAACGACTCACTGAGTTCAAGGCTGAGACACTGCGCTTCATGTCAGATTTTACCATTCCCTTCGATAACAATGGCAGTGAGCGGGATGTTCGAATGGCCAAGTTAAAGCAGAAAATCTCAGGCTGCTTCAGGAGTGCAGACGGTGGTTCTATGTTTGCACGGATTCGCAGCTATTTGTCGTCTGCCAGAAAACAGGGAATGGACATATATCAATCACTTCATAGAGCTGTTCGGAATTACTGTAATATGCCTTTGCTCAGTGCTGAATAGTTACAAAAAATCAAAGCTGAGATGCGAATGATCCAGATCAATTAAATATATTAAAGGAAAGTGGAAGGGTAATATTCAGAGATATTTTCTGGTGTTTTGGGTGGATTGCGAGAAATATTACTGGCCTATATCATATTGCGCCTTCGTTGTTCGAAGTTGAAACTTATCCATTTGTAAAGACTGCCGTTTAACACTCCGTCCGCATAACCAGATGCCTGCTGTCTGATTATTTTCTCTGAAATTTGGTTCACGGGTAAGTACAGGCAAACTCATTAGCTGCAGCGATCGGTGTTTGTCAACATAGTTGTCGCCTCAACTTAAGCGGCTTTGCTTAGTTGATCATCAGCAGGTCTGTCGGGATTCAACCAGACTTCATCAGCCAGATCCCAGTTCCTTGTTGACCTCTTTCCCCAGCGCTCTGGGTGACGTTCTTTGGCTTGTTCATAAACCTTTCTGCGGTTAGCCATAAGCACCTTGGTTTCACCACGATGCCTTTGCCCGGGTGTCAGAAATTTCAGCCCACTGTGCTTGTGCTCTTCGTTGTACCATTGGGCAAAACCATGCACCCAGCTACGTGCTGCTTCAAGATCAGCAAATGGCGTGCGCGGATAACCAGGGCGGTATTTCAGGGTTCTGAATATGGCCTCGGAAAAGGGGTTATCATCACTGACCCGGGGACGACTGAATGAGCTCACGACCCCAAGACGCTGCAGTGTTGACAGCATAGTGCCACCCTTCATGGGACTACCATTATCTGAGTGCAGAACCAGTGGCCACTCCAAGGCTGCAATTCCCTGTTTGATACAGGCTTTAGTGATCATTTCTGATGCATGCTCAGCTGATTCGGTTTCATGAATTTCCCATGTAACAATCATACGACTAAAGATGTCTATCACCAGGTACAGGTAATAAAACTGCCCCCGTATCGGAGAGCGCAGATAGGTAATATCCCAGGACCAGACCTGGTTGGGTCCGGTAGCACACCAGGACGTTGGCTTATACCTGTTTGGCTTGGCAGCACTGCCCCGATGATGCTGTTGCCCTGTTTCCTCCAACACCCGGTAAAATGTCCTTTCAGACCCCATATAGAGACCTTCATCTAACAATGTGGGCACAATCTGGCTGGGCGGAAGGCTTTTGAACCGCTCGCTGTTACAGACGTCAACAATCGCCTGTCGCTCAGCTTCAGAAAACTTGTTAACCGGTTCTGGCCTGTCAGCATTTTTGCGATTATCTGCGCGCACGTCATCACCCTGCATCCAGCGTTGTACAGTTCTTTCTGTAAGACCAAGGGCTTTGCAGGCTTTTGACTGACGAGCCCCATCTTTAACTGCCTGTTTAATCAGGCTAACAGCATTTTGTCGATCCGGGAGAGAGACTAATCGTCCTCTGGCGCCCCCCAGATCTCTTGGGCCTTTTTTGTGAGTACCAGCAAGGCAGCAGTTTCTGCTAACGCCTTGTCCTTGCGATTGAGTTCACGCTCAAGCTTTTTGATGGTTTTCTTATCTTTTTTGTGTTCGTCAGACAGCGCCTTACGCTGTTTTGACTGACTTTCAGGCTGGACAGAAACACTGTTAATAAAGGCAGCCTTCCACTGCTGAATTTGTTCAGCAAACAGACCTTTTTTACGACAGTATTCAGCCATTTCTGCTTCATTTAACGCAGCCGTTTCAATGATTACGGCTAACTTGTTTTCAGTTGTCCATTGATCTGGATTCTTTCCGTCGCCCGGCACAGGCACTCCTTTAGATACTGCTTTCTTTCGCCAAGTGTACAGGGTCACATCAGAGATACCAGTCTCACGTACCAACTGCGAAACTGGCACATTATTGGGTGGCATCATCTTCTGAATGATGGACTCTTTGAACTCTTCTGAATAGCGGGCCATTGATTACTCATAGACCGCCCCCTGTTGAGATTTCTAATTTCAGGAGAGGCGACAACTATGCTGACACAGGGGGCGATGTAAAAATCGAAGGGTGAAAGCTCAACGGGTATTTGCTTGTCCTTTGTTATTATGGCTTTCTTATCAATCTCTTTGGGTGTAAAGAGGGTGAGCAATTTTACGATCACAGAAATCAGGTCCAGTATGTTGTATGGGTATTGACATTCGTCATTTGAAGGATGGCTGTAAAATAGAAGACAGTAATAGCTTTCGCTCGGCACGCATCGACAGCGAAGGATATTGGTGCACGTTCAGGGATGGAGCATCGTTCTATCGCCGTTGTATGGATGGCTCAATAGTGTTGGGCGCAGAGGCAAAGCTACTGCCTGATAATGAGATGGAAAAAGTGCTTGAGGAGTATCAGGGGTGGATCAGAGATATTGATGCTGGAGATAAAGTCATCAGGGCCAGCCAGCAGTTAACCAATAACGATTACTTAGGGTAGACATTAAGCTCAAAAAAGGTTCGTTTCCGGCGGCAGAACCCACCTTGAACAGCCACAATAAAGCTTCGAAACCATTATCAATGGCTGAACAAGATGAGTACTGCAAATAGTAGATTAGTTGAAAAAAACTGTTGACCTGTTTCGACCGGTCAGAACTCCTAAGTATGGCGGTAACTATTCAGCACTGAGCAAAGGCATATTACAGTAATTCCGAACAGCTCTATGAAGTGATTGATATATGTCCATTCCCTGTTTTCTGGCAGACGACAAATAGCTGCGAATCCGTGCAAACATAGAACCACCGTCTGCACTCCTGAAGCAGCCTGAGATTTTCTGCTTTAACTTGGCCATTCGAACATCCCGCTCACTGCCATTGTTATCGAAGGGAATGGTAAAATCTGACATGAAGCGCAGTGTCTCAGCCTTGAACTCAGTGAGTCGTTTGAAGAGATTGTAAGCTTTAGTATTCTTGACTTTCTTGCGCTTAAGCTCCTCTCGTTGCTTCTCCATATAGACGACTTCTTTCATTAGAGCCCGCTGAAGCAACCGGTCATAAATCTTCTCGATTCGTTCACAGACAACACTTGGCATCTGTAGCATACCTATGGTCTTAAAGCCCTTGCAGTAATGCCAGGAAAGCCTCAGTAGCTTCATCAATCGCAACGCCAGTTGATTGCTGTCCCTATCAACAACACCCAAAAGCTCCCTCAGGTGATGGGCATTGCAAAGTACGTGAGTTGCCGCATATGCAAAATAGGATTTCCAATGATCATGAACCAGAACGCCTGCAAATGTTAGCAGTATGCCCATCGTGTCCATGGCCTCACGACCTCGCTTTTCAGACAAGTAGTAGAGCGTCCATTGTTCATCCCGCATAACGTGTAGCCAGTGCAAAGAGCCCTCGGCCCGCATACCCGTTTCATCGGCTCCGGCAACAGACGATTCCCGCAAGGCGTCACGAATAACCTCTTCAGTAGAAGCCAGATTTTCATAGGTTCTGGCCACAAAATTGGCGACAGTGCCTGCACTTACACTCATTTTATAGAGAGTATTAAAATACTCTGACACGCGCTTAAAAGGCAGGAAATGGTATTGGTTAAGATAGACGGCCATAGCCTGTGTGGCTGAGCCATATTGTGCGGCAGCGGTAACACCTTCCGGGAATTCAGCCTGATTCCGACAACCACAAGTGCAGATTTTTACTTCAGCTCTATGGGCCGTTACTTCAAATTCACCCGGTCTCCCTGGTTCAAACACCTGTCGTTCAATATATTTGACCGGCTCACTATCAAGAAGAGACGCCTGACATTTATTGCATTCTTTAACCGGAAGGTACTCAATATAGTCAGGGATATCGACCTGTTTAAGACAAGTGCCCTGATGCCCTTTCTTTCCACCGGCTTTATTACCAGAAGACTGTCTCAGACTTTTAGGATTGGGTTTTTCATCCGATGGATCGGTACCTTTATCTGCGGAAAGGTCGTCAGAATGATCTGGAGAATTACTGTTTTTACAAGGTTTTTGATAACCATCAGACGATGGCGGCTTGCTGCTGTTTTGACTGTTCTTGCCAACCTTTTCTTCCAATTCTCGACATCGCTCTTCCAGACAGGCAACTCTCATCCGCAGCTCTGCATTCTCTTTCAAGAGAATCTCAGCCGACATAGTTGCGGGTAGTTCTGGAATCATGCTGGCGAATATTGTGGAAAAATGGTGCTTAAGAGGATGGTATAAAAATCAGAAAATTCCAGATTTATGTGGGGGTGCTGAACAGTTACGTATGGCGGAACAGCTTGGTTTTACTATACGACAGCGAGATATCCGTCCTTTGGATTTTATCCTCTCACTGATCGATGCCCTCGCTGGTGATGGAAACTGCGATACCCAGGCGGATCTACACCGTAAATTTAACGAGTTGACGGGGCTGAATGTCTCTTATCGTTCTTGGGCAAATCAAGCTAAAAAGGACGCGCTGCCTACTCTTATCCTGTGGCTATGGGTGCAGTGTCTGGAAATATTTTCCCGCAAAGTCATGGCGTTTGATGAAGACAGTCCATTTTCAGAGTTTGAGCACATTCTGATTCAGGACGGTTCGTCACAAGCTGTCTATGATGCCCTGAAAGAAGCATTTCCCGGCAGGTTCTCAACGGTCAGTCCTGCTGCCGTCGAGCTTCATACGACAATGGATCTTCTCACCAACAACCTGGTGCGGGTGCAGCTGACTGAAGATACCCGTTCAGAAAGAGACTGTCTGCCACCACTGCCAACATCCATGGCCTATATCCTGATGCTAATGGATGCCGGTTATTTTGAGCTGGAACTCTTTGCCGCTATTGATGACAGGGAGGGTTCTTTTATCTGCAAGGCACCTCAGAGTATCAACCCGACGATACTCAGCGCGGTACGGGAGGATGGCAAGAATCCCAATCGCTACAAAGGACAAAAACTGAAGGATGTACTGTCTGGCTTCCCCAAAGACCAGTGCCTCGACCTGGATGTAGAATGGCCGGGATTCAAAGCCTGGCCATTCCGCTTGGTTGTCCGCTGGAATGACAAAAAACAGAAGTGGGTTTTCGTTGTGACCAACCTGAACCGGGTGGAGTTCACCTTGAGTGATGTGCTCCAGGCCTATCGTCTACGGTGGCAGATAGAGCTGATTTTCAAAGAGATCAAATCCTATTCAGGGTGGCATCGTTTTAACACCAAATCAGCGACACTGGTGTTTAGCCTGATTCTGATGTCCTTTGTGGTTGTGACGTTGAAAAGGTACCTTGCCCATGCTGCACAGGCGAACCTCTGTGAAAGTGGGAGCATTGAGGAAATCTCGACGCACAAGGTGATGAAAAGTGGGACTCACCTGTTTGGTAATGTGATTTCATCGTTGATAAATGCAGGAAAGTCATTGGTCTCATGCATTAAAAAGCTACTGGACTTCTGGGGAAATAATGCGAAACGAGAACACCCTGCACGGGATGGTTGTTCAGGGCGTACAAGATTAGGCTTCTGTGCAGTGGGTGGAGCTTAATGTCTACCTTAAGATAACGATTATAAAAGCATTGCTGACCTCTATCGTGGAGTCTATCCCGAAGAAGTCACCATTCTCCCGCCAGATCGTTATGGTGATATTGTTATTATGCCGGCAATAGGTTGTCCCAACAGGCAGTGTACGTTCTGCGCCTTCTATAAAGATAAGCCTTATAAGGTCCTAAATGAACAGATGTTTACTCGGCATCTTTCTGATGTGAAAAAGCTGTATGGCTCAAAGGTACATTCCTCTCCTGGTGTATTTCTTGGGTCGGCGAATGCCATGGCCCTGTCCCAGAGGCGGCTGATGAGTTGTTTGGTGTTAATTAGTTCTCGTCCAAAAACGCATCAGGCAATCATAATTAGATTGTACGTGCGTTTTGATATTTCCTGAAATTCCAGAGAGCCGCAAAAACTCTTCCCTTTTTTTCTCTAATCTGGGACGGATATTGGAGAAAAACGCGAAAAGCAGGCAGAAAACATCCTCCCACCATGCTGGAAAGGTACTTTCATGTAGCGTGGAGGTGGCTATCAGGATGGTGCCGGGTGTCTGGCCAGAATCACCAGGTTGTAACAGACCACCGATAACCAGCAATGAGAATCAAAACGCTCAGAACCCTTGCAGTGGCAACGTGATAGCCCAAAACATCTCTTTAGCCACGAAATTCCCGCTTCAATACCTGCCCGGAAGCGAAAGAGCGTTTTATACACATACTGACTTTTAGTCATCTCTTCGACTTCAAGTCCGCGCTTCTTATTAAAAGCTACATCGCTGATTCCCATGGCCTTGGCTTTTTCCAAATTAGCGCGACACGCGTATCCGCCGTCACCGCTTGTCTGGCGAGGTACACGACCATAAATTTCTTTTTGTCTTTCCATCATCGGAATGAATTGGTCCGAATCCGCTGGGTTACCTTCCTCAATAACCAGGTCCAGGATCAATCGACTTTTTCCCTGAACCAGGTTCAGTTTATGGCCATACTGTACTTGCCGCCTGTCTTTTACGATGATATCCGTATGGGGTTCATACAGGCTAACCACTTTTTCCTGGGCTGGCACCTTTTCACCCTTAAAGACCCTGCGCTCTGTCTGGGAGACTATTGCATCCACCAGGGGTAACAGGTGATCCACATCGGCCTGCCACTTGTCGGCATCATCAGCCAGGAGACACTGCCCCTGCTGACGGGCGTTTGCTAGCGTGACAGTAGCTTCGATAAGTACCTTCCGGGATTTTCGGGTCAACTGCAGCAGTTTTTTATAATGCTGATGCCGCTCTTCTTTGCCAGCGTAGATGCATTTTCTGGCCGCATCTTTTACGGCTCGGTTGTGATGGGTATATTCATAAAGCGGTGTCGCTGTCAGTGTTTGTCCCCGTTCCAGCAGCCGACAAATTTCTTTAACGGAACTGGCTAAAAGATCACTGTCGCAAGGAGGTTTGATATCCGATTCGGTGACTGTGCTGTCAATAGCCACAGTGCGCCCTTTTTCAATACCCTGATCTTTAGCGGTCATTAGCTGACAGTTATTAATCCGTTCCCATGTAGATGCAGTAAGAAGGCTGATGAGCCCATGCAAACTGGAGCGACTGGGGCGCTGGTTTGGTTCGAGGCGACAAAAGTCTCGAAAGAGCATGGAGTCCATCAAAACAAACGACAAGTAGTCATAATCACAATTCAAATACTGTTTCAGGAGTGCCGCACGAAGAACGGATTCTGCTGATAGTCCGTTCCGCCCAGTGTTCTGTTTATCACCAGAACTTAAGTCCTCATAAATCCAGTCATTGAACTGTGGATGGGCGTCAAGCCATTGCGAGATACCGGAAAGCTGGGAGCAGATTTCATGAGGTACGTAATGGAGTTCCATACTACACTGCGGGTTGCGTTTTTTGCGCATTTGGAGTCCTCTGTTTTTGGCAATCCCTTATGTTTCTTGCTCTTGGGAAGTTTAGTCGCCAGATAGCAGTAGGGCTCCACTTAATTTTTCAGGATAAAATCTACAGTTTTCAATTGGTTGTGTTTTTGGACGAGAACTAATTAAGGAAAAGCTTGGCACTTTCAAAAGAGAGGTTGGTGCATTCGCTGATCCTGATTTCAGTGCAAAACGTACCGAAGTACAGTGGTGTGAGCTGCGTGAGAGTGGTCTATGCCAATTGGTGATAGGTCTGGAAACAGGTTGGGGGGCGTTAAGAGCTAAGCTGGGGAAGTCAGGCGACTTTAATAAATGTATAAACATGATTAACTGTGCAAAGCACGCTGGAATCAATATTGGTTTGACGCTGCTAACCGGTGCGGCACCAAGGGAGTTAAGGAAAGAAAATCTGAAACAAACGTTGATTACCCTTGAAAGCCTGGAGCTTTCCAGTAGGGATCTTATATACCTGTCACCGCTCAGCAAAAATGACTTTGTAGACGATGCTGCTTTAGAAGAACAAAGCGAAATGAAAGCAGTGATGATCACGATGACTGATGCGAAAGTGGTGCCGTATCAAATGCAGCGATTTCACTATTTCATGTGAATCGAAGATGGTCGCCTTTGAATTTATATTGGGTGTTGGCATCATTAGCGAGCTGTGTAGAGTTCGCTGATCTTCCATGGATGCTCTCTAAAAGCAAGTCAGGATGGCTGATGAGTATTCATCGCTGACCGGGAGGTGTGGTTTGAAAACAGGTTGTTTGCATTGAATGAAAAACAACCGGTTGACAAATCAAACTGGCGCGGTAAGATGCGCCTCCGCTGACAGGGCTTGAGAGCAGCGTTAGCGGGTTGGAAAGCTTCTTTCTTCTACGGAAAAACGAATGCTTGACAACGAAAACCGCCACGGTAAGATAGGCGGCCTTGCTGATCGGCATTGACTGCTGAATCGGCGATTAAATCACCACGATTTAATCAGTTCTTTAACAAGATATCAGACAATTCGTGTGGGCGCTTGTGCGATGGCATCGGTAACAAAGCTTCGGCTTTGAACACTTTAAGATGCTTAATTGATCAAGCGAACATACCTGTAAATTCATGTACGTTTAATTGTGACATTGAGCCGTTGTTTTGTTCTTCGGAATAAAACGACAAACGATTTAAACTGAAGAGTTTGATCATGGCTCAGATTGAACGCTGGCGGCAGGCCTAACACATGCAAGTCGAGCGGTAGCGGGAAGAGCTTGCTCTTTGCCGACGAGCGGCGGACGGGTGCGTAACACGTAGGAATCTGCCTGGTAGTGGGGGATAGCCCGGAGAAATCCGGATTAATACCGCATACGCACTAGCTCTTCAAGAGCGGTGGAAAGGAGGGGATCTTCGGACCTTTCGCTATCAGATGAGCCTGCGTCGGATTAGCTGGTTGGTGGGGTAAAGGCCTACCAAGGCGACGATCCGTAGCTGGTCTGAGAGGATGATCAGCCACACTGGGACTGAGACACGGCCCAGACTCCTACGGGAGGCAGCAGTGGGGAATATTGCACAATGGGCGAAAGCCTGATGCAGCCATGCCGCGTGTGTGAAGAAGGCCCTAGGGTTGTAAAGCACTTTCAGTGGGGAGGAAAGGCTGAAGGTTAATACCCTTCAGCTGTGACGTTACCCACAGAAGAAGCACCGGCTAACTCCGTGCCAGCAGCCGCGGTAATACGGAGGGTGCGAGCGTTAATCGGAATTACTGGGCGTAAAGCGTGCGTAGGCGGCTACCTAAGTTGGATGTGAAAGCCCCGGGCTCAACCTGGGAACTGCATCCAAAACTGGGTGGCTAGAGTACGGGAGAGGAGTGTGGAATTTCCTGTGTAGCGGTGAAATGCGTAGATATAGGAAGGAACACCAGTGGCGAAGGCGACACTCTGGCCTGATACTGACGCTGAGGTACGAAAGCGTGGGGAGCAAACAGGATTAGATACCCTGGTAGTCCACGCCGTAAACGATGTCTACTAGTTGTCGGTTGTCTTGTACGACTGGTAACGCAGCTAACGCGATAAGTAGACCGCCTGGGGAGTACGGCCGCAAGGTTAAAACTCAAATGAATTGACGGGGGCCCGCACAAGCGGTGGAGCATGTGGTTTAATTCGAAGCAACGCGAAGAACCTTACCTGGCCTTGACATCCTGCGAACTTTCTAGAGATAGATTGGTGCCTTCGGGAACGCAGAGACAGGTGCTGCATGGCTGTCGTCAGCTCGTGTCGTGAGATGTTGGGTTAAGTCCCGCAACGAGCGCAACCCTTGTCCTCAGTTACCAGCACGTGATGGTGGGCACTCTGGGGAGACTGCCGGTGACAAACCGGAGGAAGGTGGGGACGACGTCAAGTCATCATGGCCCTTAAGGCCAGGGCTACACACGTGCTACAATGGTGCATACAGACGGTTGCCAAGCCGCGAGGTGGAGCTAATCTGAGAAAGTGCATCGTAGTCCGGATTGGAGTCTGCAACTCGACTCCATGAAGTCGGAATCGCTAGTAATCGTGAATCAGAATGTCACGGTGAATACGTTCCCGGGCCTTGTACACACCGCCCGTCACACCATGGGAGTGGGTTGCTCCAGAAGTAGTTAGTCTAACCCTTTTCGGGATAGGGAGGACGATTACCACGGAGTGATTCATGACTGGGGTGAAGTCGTAACAAGGTAGCCCTAGGGGAACCTGGGGCTGGATCACCTCCTTAATTGATACTAACCAACCGCCGTCCATAAGCGTTCACACGAATTGTTTGATAATAAAACTGCATTCGCAGTTTTATAAGTCATTGTTCTTTAAAAATGTGGAATCCAAATTAAGCTGAATTGATTTAAAAGACGTGCGTCTTTTAAAGAAAATTCTTGCTGAGACACTCTCAAGTTAATTACCGAAAGGTAATAGCTAATGTGTATGGCGTTCAGTTGTCAGTGGTCAGTTAACAGTGACCAGTTGATGACTGAAGATCGTTAAGGTAGTTATTTACCATTGCTTTTACGGGCCGCAGGTAGCGGGTGGCGGGAAGCGGACCTGAAACAGATTGCTTCGGGTTATATGGTCAAGTGACTAAGCGTGCACGGTGGATGCCTTGGCAGTCAGAGGCGATGAAGGACGTGGTAATCTGCGATAAGTCTTGGGGAGCTGATAAACAAGCTGTGATCCAGGAATTTCCGAATGGGGAAACCCAACGGCATAAGCCGTTATTCCTTAGCTGAATACATAGGCTTTGGAAGGCGAACCCGGGGAACTGAAACATCTAAGTACCCGGAGGAAAAGAAATCAATTGAGATTCCCCCAGTAGCGGCGAGCGAACGGGGACCAGCCCTTAAGCAATTTTTGGTTTAGTGGAAGACTCTGGAAAGTGTCGCCATAGTGGGTGATAGCCCCGTACACGAAAGGCCAATCATTGTGAAATCGAGTAGGACGGGACACGTGAAATCCTGTTTGAACATGGGGGGACCATCCTCCAAGGCTAAATACTCCTGACTGACCGATAGTGAACCAGTACCGTGAGGGAAAGGCGAAAAGAACCCCGTTGAGGGGAGTGAAATAGAACCTGAATCCGTGTACGTACAAGCAGTGGGAGTCGGTGGACAGTTGACAGTGGACAGTAGACAGTTAATGTGCAAAAGCACGGTTGACTGCAAGGCTGAAACACCGTCGCTGGATGATAGAACGTCGGAATGGAACAGGGAGCCAGAAACAGGCACTTCCTGAACCGTTCACCGTCTACTGTCAACTGTCCACTGATGACTGCGTACCTTTTGTATAATGGGTCAGCGACTTACTTTCAGTGGCAAGGTTAACCGCATAGGGGAGCCGTAGGGAAACCGAGTCTTAATAGGGCGTGTTCTTCGGAACAACAGTCGCTGGGAGTAGACCCGAAACCGGGCGATCTATCCATGGGCAGGTTGAAGGTTGAGTAACATCAACTGGAGGACCGAACCGACTATCGTTGAAAAGCTAGCGGATGACCTGTGGATAGGAGTGAAAGGCTAATCAAGCCCGGAGATAGCTGGTTCTCCTCGAAAGCTATTTAGGTAGCGCCTCGTGTCTCACCATCGGGGGTAGAGCACTGTTTGGGCTAGGGGGTCATCCCGACTTACCAACCCCATGCAAACTCCGAATACCGATGAGTGCAATCACGGGAGACACACGGCGGGTGCTAACGTCCGTCGTGGAAAGGGAAACAACCCAGACCGTCAGCTAAGGTCCCAAAGTAACAGTTAAGTGGGAAACGATGTGAGAAGGCCCAGACAGCCAGGAGGTTGGCTTAGAAGCAGCCACCCTTTAAAGAAAGCGTAATAGCTCACTGGTCGAGTCGGCTCGCGCGGAAGATTTAACGGGGCTCAAACTGTTCACCGAAGCTACGGGGTTCAGTGGGCAGTTGACAGTGGACAGTACACAGTTTGTTGAGTAAGTCATGCAAGGTTTTGAGCAATTGGAAGTTTTCAAAAAAGCGTATCGGACTTCACTTGAAGTTCATAAGCTAACATTTGACTTTCCAAAGCATGAACAAGTGCGTGGGCTTGCTGATCAAATGCGCAGAGCCAGTAAAGGCATATGCGCAAATGTTGCTGAAGGCTATGGCAAAATGAGTATTTCAAAAGCTGAATTTCGAAGGTTCTTATTAATGGCCATCGGATCAGCCGACGAAATGCGAGTATGGATCAGATACTCACTGGATCTCGGATACATCGAGAAAAATCAGTGGGAACACCTGAAAACTGAATACCAGACAATTGCCAAAATGCTAACGAATTTGCACAAAAGTCACCAATGACTCAAGGCAAAACCGTCCACCGTCTACTGTCAACTGTCTACTGAACCGGTAGAGGAGCGTTCTGTAAGCCGTTGAAGGTGCATCGGGAGGTGTGCTGGAGGTATCAGAAGTGCGAATGCTGACATGAGTAACGACAAGGGGAGTGAGAAGCTCCCCCGCCGGAAGACCAAGGGTTCCTGCGCAACGCTAATCGGCGCAGGGTGAGTCGGCCCCTAAGGTGAGGTCGAAAGACGTAATCGATGGGAAACAGGTCAATATTCCTGTACCCCTTCTGACTGCGACGGAGTGACGGAGAAGGCTAGGTCAGCGCAGCGTTGGTTGTCTGCGTTTAAGATAGTAGGCAAGGGATCCAGGCAAATCCGGATCGCTCTCTTAATTGAGAATGCCGAGAATTGATGACGAGGTTCTACGGAACTGAAGTGATTGATGCCATGCTTCCAGGAAAAACTTCTAAGCATCAGGTCAGAAGGGACCGTACCCCAAACCGACACAGGTGGTCAGGTAGAGAATACCAAGGCGCTTGAGAGAACTCGGGTGAAGGAACTAGGCAAAATGGCACCGTAACTTCGGGAGAAGGTGCGCCGGCTTTGGTGATCGGACTTGCTCCGTAAGCTGAGGCTGGTCGAAGATACCAGGTGGCTGCGACTGTTTATTAAAAACACAGCACTGTGCCAACACGAAAGTGGACGTATACGGTGTGACGCCTGCCCGGTGCCGGAAGGTTAATTGATGGGGTTACCTGACCACTTAATCGCTTTATGTATTATGTATATGTTTTAAAGGCTAAAGATAATGGCGACTATTATGTTGGCTATTCGTCTGATTTGCGCCGTCGTCTGGCGGAACATAAATCAGGACAGAGCCGATTCGGTATACAGCATAAAGATATAGAGTTGGTTTACTACGAGGCTTATCAGAGTGAAGCAATCGCAAGAAAGCGAGAAGCCAAGCTGAAAAGTCATAGGCGAGTGAAGCAACTGCTGATAGAGCGATTAAGTGGTCAGGGAAGCTCTTGATCGAAGCCCCGGTAAACGGCGGCCGTAACTATAACGGTCCTAAGGTAGCGAAATTCCTTGTCGGGTAAGTTCCGACCTGCACGAATGGCGTAACGATGGCCACGCTGTCTCCACCCGAGACTCAGTGAAATTGAAATCGCTGTTAAGATGCAGCGTATCCGCGGCTAGACGGAAAGACCCCGTGAACCTTTACTACAGCTTCACAGTGGATCTTGATGTTGCTTGTGTAGGATAGGTGGGAGGCTTTGAAGCGGTGACGCCAGTCATCGTGGAGCCAACCTTGAAATACCACCCTGGCAATATTGAGGTTCTAACCCAGGTCCTGAAACGGGATCGGGGACATTGTGTGGTGGGTAGTTTGACTGGGGCGGTCTCCTCCCAAAGAGTAACGGAGGAGCACGAAGGTTGGCTAAGTACGGTCGGACATCGTACGGTTAGTGTAATGGCACAAGCCAGCTTGACTGCGAGAGGTACATCTCGAGCAGGTACGAAAGTAGGTCATAGTGATCCGGTGGTTCTGCATGGAAGGGCCATCGCTCAACGGATAAAAGGTACTCCGGGGATAACAGGCTGATACCGCCCAAGAGTTCACATCGACGGCGGTGTTTGGCACCTCGATGTCGGCTCATCACATCCTGGGGCTGAAGCCGGTCCCAAGGGTATGGCTGTTCGCCATTTAAAGTGGTACGCGAGCTGGGTTTAGAACGTCGTGAGACAGTTCGGTCCCTATCTGCCGTGGACGTTGGAAGTTTGAGAAGAGCTGCTCCTAGTACGAGAGGACCGGAGTGGACGGACCACTGGTGTTCGGGTTGTGTCGCCAGACGCATTGCCCGGTAGCTATGTTCGGACGGGATAACCGCTGAAAGCATCTAAGCGGGAAGCCCCCTTCAAGATGAGACTTCCCTGGGCACTAGATGCCCCTGAAGAGCCGTTAAAGACTATGACGTTGATAGGTTGGGTGTGTAAGTGCTGTGAGGCATTGAGCTAACCAATACTAATGACTCGTGCGGCTTGACCATATAACGCCAAAGCGATTTGCGAATCAGTTGACAGTGGTCAGTGACCAGTTGTCAGTTGGAGCCATACGCATAGAGTGTGAAGCAAGAAAGCAGCTTATTACCGGATTCCAGCTAGTGTCTTGAAACTTGTTTCTTGACACAAGCAACCAGCTTAGCCTGGCGACCATAGAAAGTTAGAACCACCTGATCCCATCCCGAACTCAGCAGTGAAATGACTTATCGCCGATGGTAGTGTGGGGTCTCCCCATGTGAGAGTAGGACATCGCCAGGCACCCAATTTAAAGTGTAGAAAAAACAAAGGCTTCCTTATGGAAGCCTTTTGTGTATATGGTCAGGTTCGGAATCAGTTCGGATTCTGGCCGAACTTTTTCTCTGCTTCAGCTTCTGCCAGATTCTCATAGGTTTGCTGGTGATCCACCCAGGCTTTCAGATCTTCTACCCGGTAACGAATTGATCGGCCCAGTTTTATAAACGGGGGCGGTGTCTGGCCAAACAGCTCTCCCGATACCCTCGACTTGTCCAGTGCACTTTTACAAACACCAATAAACATTGCCGCTTCACGGGTTGAGTAATTGATGCATTCAATGGGGGCTTTCACTTCCATGCCACTTGCTCCTTTTTTGAGGGGAAAGATTTTCGATTAGTTTTAGTTGTTCTACAGTTCATAGGAATGTCTAATTTCCATCGAAGCTGGTTCTTATGAAGTTGGCCATAGGCTTGGTTAAAAAAATTTCAGAATGTCATAACCCAGTACCGGCTGGGCATTACTGGTGGTCAACCGCTTACTGTTTCGGTTGTGGAACGAGGTTTCCGTTGGATCGTACATCAGGCCATATTGCCAACCACGGTCGGTAAGCAGGTATTTGCCTTTTTTGCCCTGACCGGTCCATTTGATGATTCGTAGTTTTTCCAACACCTCGACTACATGTTGGCGGCTCCGGCCAATAAACTCGCCCAGTTCTACCAGAGAGAAGAAATCATCCAGCTCGTAGCGATTGCGTTTGCGCCTTTGTTTTCTCTGGATAGGCTCTTCATCGGTTTCAGAACCAACCTCCGCAGGATCAGCATAGCGGTCATCCTGATTGATCGATTCAGTTTTGGATTCATTGGGGAGAGTAGATTGCAAACGGTTCAGCACGGTTTGATACCACTTCACCTGTTTCACTGGCGTACCGCTATTATGGGCTTTTCCGGTATCAAGGATTTCACACAGAGGCTGACCCTGATCGGTAGGTACCCACTGACTATCAATTTTGATCTGGAGTCCTGCCGCTTCCAGTAATTTATTTACCTGGCGGGGATCCTGCGGCGGTGTCATCATTTGGCCAAGCTGGGTAGGCGTAAACGTCATGGCCTGAACCGGGGCCGCAAGTTGTTTCTGCCCCATGGCTTCCAGTGGCGAGAAACCGATCTGGCTTTTCAGCAACCGGTCAGCAGAGAGTAATTTCTGGTTTCCGGTAAAGCCCAGTGCCTCGGCAAAAGCAATGGCTTTCAGGGAGGTGGCCATGTTCATTTCCAGCAAAACCTGGGATGTGGGGGGCTTCGGCTCTTCAGGTTGAACGCTTCCTTTTAAGTGCGCCATGGGGATCGCTCTGCCGGATTCCAGGTTATCCCATCGCAATACCAGATCGGCGCAATAATTTCCGTCAATGGAAGCCATGGCAGTGATGCTGTCGAGGCGGTCCAGTAACAGATGTTCCACAAACTGTCCTGAAACCCCCTGTTTTGGCCTCTCCTCAATTTGAGGAGAGGCAATTGCACCCTCTTTAACCAGCCTTTCGATGGTTCGTTTAACATTGTCTGACCGTTTGCCAGCCACATTGGCTATCTCGATATGGGACATTTTCAGTTCGATGGTACCTGAAAGCATCTGGCTTTTGGTGTTCTCTGGGGCTGTAAGAATTTTAACGTCCATAGTCAACTTTCCTTTTTGTGCGATGTTGTGGATAACTTCAGTGTTCAGTTTTTCCACAGGTGTTATTGGTAATTACTATTCAGTGAATCTTGACGCTTGCATGCACGACGGGGTTCTGTTCATTTTCACGGATTCGTTGCAGGATCAGCCCAGTCAACAGCATAGCCTGATCCCGTGCCTGGGGGCTGTTAATACCCACGGTGATGGCAACAATCAGCGTCGTCATTTCAATCAGTAAGGTTTCTGCATTTAACAGTCGGCCTTCCATTTCTTCACCGATCCGGTCTGCCAGCATGACTTTTCTTGCCAGTTCCTTATCCTCCTTTTTCGAGCTGAGGCCAGCGGTCTGCTTTTGTTTAATCTCTATGGCCAGGGCCAGGTCATCTGGTGTAAGTGGGCTCATTCCAGCTTTCATGAAAGCAAGCTCCTTTAAAATGGGATGGAGTCGTCGTAGGAGTCATACTGTTGTGTTTGCATGGGCTGGGGAGCATGACCGCCATCCCGGGCATTGGCGTACTGGCTTTGATGCGTACCTGGTTGTGACTGATAGTTCTGAGGCTGAGCCTGCTGAGCATTGGGGTTCTTTTCCAGAAACAGCAGCTTGCCGTTGTACCCGCTGTACACGACTTCGGTCTGATAGCGATCCTGACCATTCTGGTCCTGCCATTTACGGGTCTGGAGTTGACCTTCGATCATGACTCTGTGGCCTTTGGCCAGATACTGAGCGGCCAGTTCAGCAGGTTTGCCGTACAGTACTACCCGGTGCCATTCGGTGCGGGTCTGTTTCTGGCCATCTTTTTTCCAGCTCTCTTCCGTGGCGATGGAGAGAATGGTGACGGCATTGCCGTTGGCGGTGGCTTTGCCGTCCGGATCTTTGCCCAGTCTGCCAATAAGGGTGACACGGTTCATGGATGCGGCCATCAGGCGATCTCCTTTTGTTCTTGTCGTGAAGGTTGTTGAGCTGGAGTGATCATTCCGGCACGACGGATGACCAGTTCGATGCGGTATTCGTTGCCGTAATTGTCAAAGCGGTAACAGTCCAGTGAGCCTTTGCCGAGCCACTTTTCCATGCTGTGGATATCGTCGGTCAGAATCTCTTCGGTGACTTCACCATCGGTGTAAAGCAGGTCGGGTTGGTCTTCGGCTTTCTCTGTTTCAGGCTCCGAGTTAATTGTGCAAGCTTTAGTCTGGTTTTCCTGGTGCAGCCGCAGTTCAATAATGGCCATCAGGTCGGTTTGCTCTTTATGAAGAAGCACATCCAGATCCGGAAACAGGTAGTCCTTATCAACTGCCATTTTCCGGTACACAGCCAGATTATTTTTTATGTCCTGTGCCTGCTGCTTCTGTTCGATCCGTGCCTGTGCCAGGCGATCATTTACCGCAGACTGCATGCTGGATACGTTCTTTTTGCCCTTGATCACCTCCTGAAAATCAGCAGGTGTAACCACTGCAGCGATCCAGCCGGGAGTAAGTTCGGTATTAATCACCTGACGTTCTTTTTCCAGGGTGGTGACGGCTTTCAGTACGATGCTGTCTTTGATGTGCTGCTTCTGATGCTTGACCTGCTTATCCAGAGACTTACGTCTGGTAGCCATGGCTTCGGTCAGGTGGTCGATACGGGTGAAGAGTCGGGCGATGTCCGGTACCTGGGCAAGCGCAGTCTCTTTGCCGTCCTTCAACTTCGTTTCTGTCTTTTTGAAAAACTTCACCGCCGATTCGGCATCAGCAAAATCCTGATCGGTCACCAGTGCTGATTTGACGGAATCAATGCGTTTGAAGATCTGTTCTTCCAGCAGGTGCAGGTTGGAATCAATCACGGATCGTAACTATTCAGCACTGAGCAAAGGCATATTACAGTAATTCCGAACAGCTCTATGAAGTGATTGATATATGTCCATTCCCTGTTTTCTGGCAGACGACAAATAGCTGCGAATCCGTGCAAACATAGAACCACCGTCTGCACTCCTGAAGCAGCCTGAGATTTTCTGCTTTAACTTGGCCATTCGAACATCCCGCTCACTGCCATTGTTATCGAAGGGAATGGTAAAATCTGACATGAAGCGCAGTGTCTCAGCCTTGAACTCAGTGAGTCGTTTGAAGAGATTGTAAGCTTTAGTATTCTTGACTTTCTTGCGCTTAAGCTCCTCTCGTTGCTTCTCCATATAGACGACTTCTTTCATTAGAGCCCGCTGAAGCAACCGGTCATAAATCTTCTCGATTCGTTCACAGACAACACTTGGCATCTGTAGCATACCTATGGTCTTAAAGCCCTTGCAGTAATGCCAGGAAAGCCTCAGTAGCTTCATCAATCGCAACGCCAGTTGATTGCTGTCCCTATCAACAACACCCAAAAGCTCCCTCAGGTGATGGGCATTGCAAAGTACGTGAGTTGCCGCATATGCAAAATAGGATTTCCAATGATCATGAACCAGAACGCCTGCAAATGTTAGCAGTATGCCCATCGTGTCCATGGCCTCACGACCTCGCTTTTCAGACAAGTAGTAGAGCGTCCATTGTTCATCCCGCATAACGTGTAGCCAGTGCAAAGAGCCCTCGGCCCGCATACCCGTTTCATCGGCTCCGGCAACAGACGATTCCCGCAAGGCGTCACGAATAACCTCTTCAGTAGAAGCCAGATTTTCATAGGTTCTGGCCACAAAATTGGCGACAGTGCCTGCACTTACACTCATTTTATAGAGAGTATTAAAATACTCTGACACGCGCTTAAAAGGCAGGAAATGGTATTGGTTAAGATAGACGGCCATAGCCTGTGTGGCTGAGCCATATTGTGCGGCAGCGGTAACACCTTCCGGGAATTCAGCCTGATTCCGACAACCACAAGTGCAGATTTTTACTTCAGCTCTATGGGCCGTTACTTCAAATTCACCCGGTCTCCCTGGTTCAAACACCTGTCGTTCAATATATTTGACCGGCTCACTATCAAGAAGAGACGCCTGACATTTATTGCATTCTTTAACCGGAAGGTACTCAATATAGTCAGGGATATCGACCTGTTTAAGACAAGTGCCCTGATGCCCTTTCTTTCCACCGGCTTTATTACCAGAAGACTGTCTCAGACTTTTAGGATTGGGTTTTTCATCCGATGGATCGGTACCTTTATCTGCGGAAAGGTCGTCAGAATGATCTGGAGAATTACTGTTTTTACAAGGTTTTTGATAACCATCAGACGATGGCGGCTTGCTGCTGTTTTGACTGTTCTTGCCAACCTTTTCTTCCAATTCTCGACATCGCTCTTCCAGACAGGCAACTCTCATCCGCAGCTCTGCATTCTCTTTCAAGAGAATCTCAGCCGACATAGTTGCGGGTAGTTCTGGAATCATGCTGGCGAATATTGTGGAAAAATGGTGCTTAAGAGGATGGTATAAAAATCAGAAAATTCCAGATTTATGTGGGGGTGCTGAACAGTTACCATCAAAGAAAGCGATCGCCTCATCCAGGCTGATGTAGGGTAGGGTTTTCGGATCTGGCAGCTCTTCGCCGGTCTCCAACCAGTCAATGGAAACGCCAAGAAACTTAGCGATGGCGATTTTGTTATTCAGCTTCGGATTCCGGGCACCACTCATCCACAAACTGAATGTCCCTTCCGTACAACCCACGGCGCGGGCGATATCGACATTTTTCAGATTTTGTTCTTTCGCTTTGCTTTTGACCCGATCTGTCCAGTTCGTCACGTTCTTTTCCAATCGCTGTTATTCCATTATCCATAAGCAAAATAGTACACAGCTGGAAGCCATTAATTAAGGGCGAGTGTTCGCTTTAGATGAGGTTGGCTATTTACAAGTAATCTAAAAGCAACGTATTCTTTCGATTGTCTTTGCAAAAGCAATGGTCTAACGATAAAAACTAATTCTCAAGGAAAGAACTGATGAGTCAATCCCAACCTCGTGCTCAGTCCAGAGCACCAGCCAACCTCTTCGTTCGCCCCGCAGGAGGTACCCAATGATCCATACCGACGAGCTGGGCATCCCCGACCAGCCGCAATGCTGGCAGGACATTCTGTGGCCACTGGCAGGACAGCCCGCCATGCCAACCTCGGCAACACTCTATGAAGAGTTGTGTTGGGAAAATCCGGATATCGATGTGGGCGAACAGTTGTTGAAAGCGTTTCACTACATGATCGATCGCTGGGACCAGCCGGGTGAGGCCAAAAATGTGGTGATCTTTCTTAAAAAGTGGATGAGCCTGAATCAGAAGAATGCCCAGCAGGCGGCAAGGTATTTTCCAAAAGAAGCGCCAAAGCCTGGAGGTGGTCAGTGAAAACGTTTGGGAAAATCGAGAGCCAGTTCTGGGACACCATGCGTCATGAGGAACTCAGTGATCAGGGCAAGTTATTGGCTGCCTACCTGCTGACCTGCAAGCACGGGAATATGATCGGCATTTTCAGCTTACCCCGCGCTTATATTATGGGTGACCTGAAGTGGGATGCAGAGACCGTTGAAATAACCGTTAGCGAACTGTTAGCGAACCGGTTTCTGAGTGTGTCGACGAAAACGGATTTTATCTGCATCAATAAATTCATGGCGCATAACCGGGCCGAGAATGTCAAACAGATGGAGGCAAGGCTTCGGTTACTGCTGAATCTGCCGGAAAGCCTGTCAAATGATCTCCCTATGTTCACTAATCTGGTTAGTGGTGAACTGCTGAAGGCCAGTAGTTTCAACGGGGGCAGTGAAACTCGCCGTTTGATAGAACAGGTTCGGAGTAAGTTCACTAAGCGTTCGGAACCGGTTAGCGAACCATTAGCGAACAGTGAGGAAAAAGTTCGCCCAGAGAATAAGAGAAATAGAGAAGAAGAGAATAAGAGAAATATTTACAAGACACATGTCCGATCTGACGATCGCACGACCCCCAGGACGGGGGAAGTGCCACCAAGTGCCGGGAGCACGACTGGTGCGACCCCCAGGACGGGGGAAGTGCCACCAAGTGCCGGGAGCACGACTGGTGCGACTGCGGCAAAAGCCAAATCGGGCAAGGTTGATTTCTCTGAATCCTTCGAAGAGTGGTGGAGCCAGTACCCGAAACGTGAAGGTGACAAGGGCAGCAAGACCAAAACCTTTGGCCATTACAAAACCCGGCTACGGGAAGGGCACTCCTCTGACGACCTGTTGGCCAACATCCTGAACTACGCCCGTTACTGCGACGAAACCGGAGCAACGGGTACCCAGTACGTGAAGACCACCACGACCTACCTGAACAACCCCGATAACGCCAGTAATCCATGGATGGTGAACTATGAAGCCCGGCAGCGAAATTCTGGAAAACTCAGCCTGGTTGAACAGGTCGAACAGGCCAACGCCCATATCCTCCAACCGGAAAGAACAGGAGCCTTCAGCGGGATGGAAGCCTTCAGCGGAGGGAATATCTACGACGTTGAGCCGGAAAGATCTGGTGACTCTGTTTTCGATCATGACGGCCCTGTTCGGCCAGAAGTGGACCAGTGCCTACGGTCTGGCTGATCGCAACGGCGAGTGGCAGAAAACGCTGAACGGGTTACACCCTGCTCAGCTGGAAATTGGTCTCAACCGTGTACGACTGGCCGGTGGCGAATGGCCTCCGACAGCGCCGGAGTTTCGCAAGCTCTGCCTGCCACTGCCGGAAGAGTTGGGTTTGCCAGCGCTGGCGAAAGCCTGGCAGGAAGCCAATGAGTATTCTGGACAACCGAGTCATCACGGCTGGAGCCACCGGGCGGTTTATCTCGCCGGGCGTGAGGCGGGTTGGCATGAGCTGAGAACCGCAGGGAATGCAGAGGAGTGCCGGAACGTGAAGCGCAAGTTTGGAGCGGCCTATCAAGAACTGGTTAACCGTGAATGCCAAGGGCTTCCGTTGGAAGATCAGCTTGCCATCGAACACCAGTTTGATCCGGCCATCCACTCGAATCAGCTGGTCCGGGAAAGCATGGCTGAACAGGGCATTGACCCGCTGGATGGGCAGGCCGCTCGGCAGAGACTGATGGGCATGTTCCCATGAACAGGCTCAGGGATGGTGTTTGGCTGGCGATGGTCTGGGTTGTGCTGGTGATGGTGCTCTGCTGGCACTTTGTGGAGGCGATCTGATGGCGGAGCTGGCGTTGCAGAAAGTCTCGGCGCAGGTGCTGGTGCCGGTATCCGACGATGACCAGCGATTCGTTCAGCAGCTGAAGACCGGGCAGGTGATTCGGGCAGAGTTTCGTAAAGCCCGTAACCCGCATTTTCACCGCAAGTTCTTTGCCCTGCTGAAGCTGGGCTTTGATTACTTTGAACCGCAGCCATACCGGATGGAAGGAACGGATCATTGGTTCACGCCAGAGAAAAACTTCGATGAGTTTCGCCGCTGGGTGACCGTGAAAGCCGGATTCTATGACGTGATTGGTTACCCGGATGGAGGTGTACGGGTTCGTGCCAGAAGCCTGAAGTTTGCCAGCATGAGTCAGGAGAATTTTGAACTGTTGTACTCCACAGCGGTGGATGTGTTGCTCCAGTATGTGCTTTATCCGGGGCGGGGCTGGAGTCGGCACAAGGTGGAAGCCTTGGTGGAAAGGTTGATCAACTTTGCGTAGGGAGGAAGGGAATTCATGAGATACCTGTCGTTATTTTCGGGGATTGAAGCGGCGACGGTTGCCTGGCACCCGTTGGGGTGGATGCCAGTGGGTTTTGCTGAAATCGAACCGTTCCCCTGTGCCGTACTGGAACACCACTACCCCGATGTACCCAACCTTGGCTGCGTGACGGATATCACGGAAGCCATGATCAAGCAACTCGGCCCTATCGATCTGGTAGTGTTTGGCAGCCCCTGCCAGGACTTATCGGTAGCCGGAAAACGAAAAGGATTTGACGGTGAGCGATCAGGACTCTTCTTCGCAGCAATACAGATTATTCGGTGGGCACGAAAACACGGCAACTGCCGCTTCGCTCTGTGGGAAAACGTACCCGGCGCCTTCAGCAGTAACCAGGGCAAGGACTTTGCTGAAGTACTGCGATTACTTACTGGCACTGACCAGTCATGCCCCGAGCAGCCTGGCCAAAAAAAGTGGCGGTACGCTGGAGTTTCATTCGGTAAGGAAGGGCTTGTTGAATGGCGGGTGTGTGATGCTCAATTTTATGGAGTACCCCAACGTCGTCGAAGGGTCTTTGCTCTGGCAGATTTTGGAGACTGGACCCGTCGGGAGCCGATTCTATTTGAGTCCGAGAGCCTGCTCCGGGATTCTGAACCGGGCGCAGAAGCGTGGGAAGAGTCTGCCCCTGAAGCTGGAACAAGCATTGAGGCAGGTGGCCTCACGGGAAACCTGAGTGCTTACGATATGACGGCCTTTGGTCAGTATGGCCCTGGCAAAACATCCTCGACGTTAAAACAACGGGATTACAAGGATGCCACGGATTTGGTGGTGTTTGAGCCCGGTGCCATGTCACGGTTGGGTGGCCACTGGTCATCCGATTTATCACCCTGCCTCCGTGCCCATATGGGCGATAACCATCCGACCATTGCCTTCAATCCGAAAGACGATCCAGTTCATTCCAACACCGTCGCAATGACCTTGCAGGCGCAGGGCAATGGGTTAAGTGCCGCAGTTGCGATACCGATTCATGATCAGGCCACCCGCCATTCCGGTAAGCGCGGCGAACATCAGGACGGAAAAGGAAATGGTCTGGGTATCGGACAGCCTGGTGACCCGATGAACACATTAACCGCCGGTGATAAACACGCAGTTGCCAGTACCTCCAGCGGTGAAGCCGAGTTAGCTATACGTCGATTAACTCCCGTCGAATGCGAACGTTTGCAGGGTTTCCCTGATGGGTACAGCGCTATTCCCTGGAAAAATAAACCGGCTGAAGAGTGTCCTGATGGTCCGAGGTATAAGGCTCTTGGTAACTCCATGGCCGTTCCGGTAATGCGCTGGATCGGAAATCGTATCCAGACCGCACTGAGCTAGGAGGCTGTCCGAGAATAGCCTGATTAAGTATAATCAGGCATCTTCTGCCCACTTTGTTGTTGCCGAAACGGATGTCATCAATCAAATTCAAAGATAACCCTGCTGATTTTGACCAGCACCTGATGTTCCCATCGAACATCTTCGACCTGCTGCCACCAGATCATGATTGCTTCGTTTTTGAAGATATCTTCAAGCATATCGACACCTCTGAAGTGGAAAAGCAGTATCACCATCTTGGCCAGAATGCCTACCACCCACGACTGATTATATCGATCCTGATCTATGCCTATAGCCATGGTGTGTTCAGCTCCAGGGAGATTGAACGGCGCTGCAATCAGGACTTGGCTTTCATGTATATCGCCAAACAGCACTGCCCAAATTTCCGGGTGCTCAGTGACTTTCGTAAAAACCAGGCCACCTTTTTTAAAAGCAGTTTCAAACAGAGCGTGCTGCTCGCCCGGGAACTACAGATGGCCTCGCTGGGCCACATCGCTCTTGATGGTTCCAAATTCAAAGCCGACTCATCAAAGCATAAGGCCATGAGCTACGCACGACTTAAGGCCAAAGAAGCTGAATTAATGGCTGAAGTTGAGGCCCTGATTAAAAAAGCCGAAACCAGTGACAGTGAAGAGGACGATGCTTATCAGCAGGAGACTGGCTACAGCATTCCTGAAGACTTGCAATTCAAGCAGGAACGGTTAGAGAAAATCCAGGAGGCCAAAAAAGCGCTTGAAGAACGGGAACAGGCCCTGAATCCCGATAAGCCGATAGACGACAAAAAGCAAATCAGCTTTGCTGATCATGATGCCAGGATCATGGGTAAAAAAGGCAGTGGCTATCAGTACAGTTATAACGCCCAGATCAGCGTCGACAGCGATAATGGTATCATTGTTGGCCAGCACATCAGCCAGCATGCCAATGACAAGCAGGAAGTAAAGCCTGCACTTGAAGCCATTGCAGAAGCAACAGATAACGCGTCCATTGGCAAAATGAGTGAGGATAATGGCTATTACTCAGGGCCCAACCTGCAAGCGTTTGATGATGCGAACATTGACGCTTACATGGCTACGGATCGACAGGAGAAGCCTGCAACAGAGGGACTGGAAGACTCTGACAGAAAGTTTGTCAAAGCGGATTTTATTTACCATGAAGCAGACGACAGCTTTACCTGCCCTGCCGGTGAGAAGCTGATTTATAACACGGCTAGCAAAGCAAAACACAAAAGCTACCGCGTCAGTAAAGATATCTGCCGGGATTGCCCGTTACGTAAAAGGTGCAGTGGTGACAACAAAGACCCGGGGAAAGTGATTCGCACAGACCGCCACGAAGCCATACGCCAGGCGATGAACCGCAAAATGGAAACCAAAGAGGCCAAAGCGGTTTATGAGCGTCGCAAGGTGATTGCGGAACCGCCTTTTGGCCAAATCAAGAACTCAGGATTCAGAGGGTTCAGTGTCCGGGGTAAGGAAAAAGTGGCTGGAGAATTTTCACTGGTCTGCAGTGCTTATAATTTCAAAAAAATTGTCAAATCGGTTTCAACGGGATCAATCCGTCTTGAAGAAGCAAAAAGGCTTAAAATGGCAGCATAAAGGCAAGCAAAAGGGTAAAAAACGCAATTTTTACCCCAAAACAGGCTAAATTTAGGTCAATATTTGATCAGCCAAGAAAATGCTGAAGCTTTCGTTTTTTCAATAGCTAGTTCTCGTCCAAAAACGCATCAGGCAATCATAATTAGATTGTACGTGCGTTTTGATATTTCCTGAAATTCCAGAGAGCCGCAAAAACTCTTCCCTTTTTTTCTCTAATCTGGGACGGATATTGGAGAAAAACGCGAAAAGCAGGCAGAAAACATCCTCCCACCATGCTGGAAAGGTACTTTCATGTAGCGTGGAGGTGGCTATCAGGATGGTGCCGGGTGTCTGGCCAGAATCACCAGGTTGTAACAGACCACCGATAACCAGCAATGAGAATCAAAACGCTCAGAACCCTTGCAGTGGCAACGTGATAGCCCAAAACATCTCTTTAGCCACGAAATTCCCGCTTCAATACCTGCCCGGAAGCGAAAGAGCGTTTTATACACATACTGACTTTTAGTCATCTCTTCGACTTCAAGTCCGCGCTTCTTATTAAAAGCTACATCGCTGATTCCCATGGCCTTGGCTTTTTCCAAATTAGCGCGACACGCGTATCCGCTGTCACCGCTTGTCTGGTGAGGTACACGACCATAAATTTCTTTTTGTCTTTCCATCATCGGAATGAATTGGTCCGAATCCGCTGGGTTACCTTCCTCAATAACCAGGTCCAGGATCAATCGACTTTTTCCCTGAACCAGGTTCAGTTTATGGCCATACTGTACTTGCCGCCTGTCTTTTACGATGATATCCGTATGGGGTTCATACAGGCTAACCACTTTTTCCTGGGCTGGCACCTTTTCACCCTTAAAGACCCTGCGCTCTGTCTGGGAGACTATTGCATCCACCAGGGGTAACAGGTGATCCACATCGGCCTGCCACTTGTCGGCATCATCAGCCAGGAGACACTGCCCCTGCTGACGGGCGTTTGCTAGCGTGACAGTAGCTTCGATAAGTACCTTCCGGGATTTTCGGGTCAACTGCAGCAGTTTTTTATAATGCTGATGCCGCTCTTCTTTGCCAGCGTAGATGCATTTTCTGGCCGCATCTTTTACGGCTCGGTTGTGATGGGTATATTCATAAAGCGGTGTCGCTGTCAGTGTTTGTCCCCGTTCCAGCAGCCGACAAATTTCTTCCTGATTACCACTGATCGTACGTCATGACACAGGGAAAGATAATTTAAGAATATACGTGCAGCTTTTCATTCTTTATGTCTATAACCCGGTAAAGAAATAATAGAACCTCTCCAGTATTACCGGTGGAGCAGGCATCATGACGGCTTGTTCTCCAGATTATCAACTAAATTCGGTTTCATAACCGCTCCGAACAAGCAAAGACCCACATCATCATTCGAAATAATGATATTAATACGTCAACTGACTTTCAATTATCGGTTGATGGCTAACCCGGTTTCCACTGGACGTCTGGCAGTTTGAGAAGTCGATCCGGCATCGGTGCTGTATTGACTGCAGCCCGACCTAGCCTTGAGATCATTGAAGGCATATCAAAACGCCGGTTAAACCGATAGTTGAACTCTGATAGATAACGGCCCAGATGCTTGGGGTCGAGCTTATGGTAAGTACCGGTAATCGCTGTTTTCACGTTTCCCAGCATGGTATTTACCCAGGTGAACAACTCATTCTCCATGGATGCATGCCCACCACCGGTAATGATGGCTGTGTGCTGGCATCCGGCATCTTCAATACCCCGGAAACAGGACAAGCCATCGCTGACGGCCCGGACACCCTTTTTCAGGGCATGTTCTGCCCACTCCTGAATGGTTTTTCGCCGGAAGTTATCAACGGCATTGAACTTCATGTAGATAGGGTGGTTATCAGCATCTGTCTGAACTGCGGCCACGAAGGGGGCTTTGTTCTCTGAGCCTCTGCCCCGGCGGCCTCCGTGGCGCTCTCCGCCCCAATAGGCGTCATCAATCTGAACAAAACCACTCAACTGCCAGCTGTTATCTCTTTCCATCATGACCTGCATGAGTTTGTGTTTCATGCGCAATGCGGCATTGTAGGAAATGCCAAGTTGTCGATGAAGCGTCAGGCAAGAAATCCCCGCTTGTAACTATTCAGCACTGAGCAAAGGCATATTACAGTAATTCCGAACAGCTCTATGAAGTGATTGATATATGTCCATTCCCTGTTTTCTGGCAGACGACAAATAGCTGCGAATCCGTGCAAACATAGAACCACCGTCTGCACTCCTGAAGCAGCCTGAGATTTTCTGCTTTAACTTGGCCATTCGAACATCCCGCTCACTGCCATTGTTATCGAAGGGAATGGTAAAATCTGACATGAAGCGCAGTGTCTCAGCCTTGAACTCAGTGAGTCGTTTGAAGAGATTGTAAGCTTTAGTATTCTTGACTTTCTTGCGCTTAAGCTCCTCTCGTTGCTTCTCCATATAGACGACTTCTTTCATTAGAGCCCGCTGAAGCAACCGGTCATAAATCTTCTCGATTCGTTCACAGACAACACTTGGCATCTGTAGCATACCTATGGTCTTAAAGCCCTTGCAGTAATGCCAGGAAAGCCTCAGTAGCTTCATCAATCGCAACGCCAGTTGATTGCTGTCCCTATCAACAACACCCAAAAGCTCCCTCAGGTGATGGGCATTGCAAAGTACGTGAGTTGCCGCATATGCAAAATAGGATTTCCAATGATCATGAACCAGAACGCCTGCAAATGTTAGCAGTATGCCCATCGTGTCCATGGCCTCACGACCTCGCTTTTCAGACAAGTAGTAGAGCGTCCATTGTTCATCCCGCATAACGTGTAGCCAGTGCAAAGAGCCCTCGGCCCGCATACTCGTTTCATCGGCTCCGGCAACAGACGATTCCCGCAAGGCGTCACGAATAACCTCTTCAGTAGAAGCCAGATTTTCATAGGTTCTGGCCACAAAATTGGCGACAGTGCCTGCACTTACACTCATTTTATAGAGAGTATTAAAATACTCTGACACGCGCTTAAAAGGCAGGAAATGGTATTGGTTAAGATAGACGGCCATAGCCTGTGTGGCTGAGCCATATTGTGCGGCAGCGGTAACACCTTCCGGGAATTCAGCCTGATTCCGACAACCACAAGTGCAGATTTTTACTTCAGCTCTATGGGCCGTTACTTCAAATTCACCCGGTCTCCCTGGTTCAAACACCTGTCGTTCAATATATTTGACCGGCTCACTATCAAGAAGAGACGCCTGACATTTATTGCATTCTTTAACCGGAAGGTACTCAATATAGTCAGGGATATCGACCTGTTTAAGACAAGTGCCCTGATGCCCTTTCTTTCCACCGGCTTTATTACCAGAAGACTGTCTCAGACTTTTAGGATTGGGTTTTTCATCCGATGGATCGGTATCTTTATCTGCGGAAAGGTCGTCAGAATGATCTGGAGAATTACTGTTTTTACAAGGTTTTTGATAACCATCAGACGATGGCGGCTTGCTGCTGTTTTGACTGTTCTTGCCAACCTTTTCTTCCAATTCTCGACATCGCTCTTCCAGACAGGCAACTCTCATCCGCAGCTCTGCATTCTCTTTCAAGAGAATCTCAGCCGACATAGTTGCGGGTAGTTCTGGAATCATGCTGGCGAATATTGTGGAAAAATGGTGCTTAAGAGGATGGTATAAAAATCAGAAAATTCCAGATTTATGTGGGGGTGCTGAACAGTTACCCCCGCTTTATTCTGGGTGACGAGATAGATACCCAGAAACCAGGTAGCTAGAGGCAGCTTTGTTGAGTCAAAGATAGTGTTACTGGTAAGCGAGGTTTGGCAACGGCAGCAATTGCACTGGAATTCAGCTTTCCGGTGAAGCTTGCAGAAACTGCGGGAGCCACACTTCGGGCATTGGAAGCCATCTGGCCAGCGCCAAGAGGACAGCGCGTTCTCACACTGCTCTTCACTGCCGTAATTAGCCAGAAATTGCATAATGCCAAGGCCTTTTTGGAACTGAATGGTGTTTTTACACATCAGTTTTACCTCCAAAACACATGACTATCGACGTTTATTATAGCAGCTGGCTCACGACGTAGGGTCGGTGGTAATCAGGAAAGGCTTTAACAGCTCTTCTGATCCTACCTACTGTGAAGCAACGAAATCTTCTGGTGGTACGCCCGCTGAGATAGCGGAGGCTTGCGGTACTCAATATTTTGATACTGAAGTCGGTGCGAATAAGGAACTTGAGGAAGAAAAAGGGACAAACTACTCCTTCGGTCTTGTTTGGGAGGCTATGGATGATCTGACGGTAACGGCTGATTGGTACAAAGTTAAGTTGACTGATCTGGTTGTTACGCCTGATCTGGGGCGCATTATTGCTGATCCGAGCCGCTATGCAGGTACCCAGGTAATCCGTAAAGGTGATGGTACCATTGATAAAGTGATCTATGGTCCTGTCAATCAAGCGGGTGAAAATGTTGAAGGAATTGACCTCAGTGTTCGGTACCAGTTCCCTGAAACAAGTTTTGGTTTGTTCTCAACAGAGTTTGCCACTACCTATTTAATTAGGCTCTTTTCGAATTCCGAACTGCTGAACTATCCTTGGTGGATATAATTAGCCATCGCCAGCATTGACCATGAATATAGGCCGAATCTCAGATCTCATCAGTAATGACACCTGCTTTGAGATGATCCGTGAGAACCGCTGGCCAGATGGCACTGTTCTCTGTCCGCACTGTGATTCTGAGAATGTCAAAAAGAATGGACACGACAATGTGCAGGTAGAGTGCCAGCACTATTACTGTAAGTCCTGTAAGCGCTACTTCGATGACCTGACAAATACGGTTTTCGCAGGACACCACCGACCACTCAAAGTCTGGATTGCCTGTCTCTATTTAATGGGGCTGAACGTCTCCAACAGCCAGATAGCTCAGGAACTTGATCTGTGTGTCAGTGATGCACACCATATGACCACAGTCTTACGAAATGGTGTTGTTGACCGAAAGCCTGAAGTGATTCTTGATGGCGAAGTTGAATTCGACGAGGTCTACATTGTAGCTGGTCACAAGGGACACCCTGAAGCATTAAAAAAATCTGGATCGTCCACCGAGAAAAAGAAGGCTTAAAGGCGCTCCGGGCCGTGGGACTCTTGAAAAAGACAAACCGCCGGTATTGGGAATGATTCAAAGGGGAGGTCAGGTCATTATCAACATGCTGTCGAACGTTAAGAAGGCGACAATCGAACCATTTATCAAGAAACACGTAGCCCCACAGAGCCAGATTTATACCGATGAATACAACATCTATGATGACCTTGAAAGCTGGGGCTTCAGACATAAAACGGTCTGTCACGGCAAAGGTGAGTATGCTCGTGATGATGACAAAGACGGTATTTACGAGGTGCATGTTAATACTATGGAGGGGTTTTGGTCACTTCTACGCTCGTGGCTAAGGCCTCACAGGGGAATATCCCAAGAGGCTTTACCCCTTTACCTTGGCTTTTTTGAGTTTTTGCATAATATTGGCCGAAGAGGCAAAAGTCTTCTTCAGCCCTTAGTCAACTTGCTGGTTACATAGCAGTCTGGAATTGGAAAAGAGCCTTTAATTAAACGTGAAACTCAAACATCTGATACTGATCCAATGAAAGATGTCACAGACCATGAGCCGGGAATTCAGGCATCGGTTAATTTGGGTTGGGAGTATGACAAGCTGTCTTCGAATCTCTTTGTGAAGTACCGCGACTCTTATTGCACAGAGTTTGCTAATGATTATTACTTTACTGACTGTGAAGCAGCAGAGTCGGCTGGTTATGAAACCAAAGTGAGTAGTATGACTACATTCAATCTGTCGGCTAAGTATCGTGTTAATGAGCAGGTGGTGGTTGGTATGGGTATTACCAACCTGTTTGATAAGACACCGCCAGCTGACCCTCTGGATGACTTCTCGCCATATTACGCGGAAACTTATGATAATCCAGTAGGTAGGGCATACTACCTTGAGGCCAGTTACAAATTCTGACCTCGTTCCCACGCTCCGCGTGGGAATGCATACCTGAACCCGAAATGGATTCCCCGACACGGCAAGGACGCCAACACTCTCGCTCATATTTTCCTGTGGGAAGCTAAACGCTTCCCACAGGAAAATAAATAACAACAACATCATGGGAAATGGCAGTCCATGTACAAGAAAAACAAAACCCACAAGGTGAAGAGCCTGTGCAGTACGCTGGCACTCAGCACAGCGTTGTCCGCCTCAATAATGATTCCCAATGCCTTCGCTCAGGACCCGTTGAGCAGTGCATTAACGACACAACAGAAGACCGATAAAGCCTCCCAGCGCTCCCAGGCAAAGGTCAATAACCTGTCTGATCAGACGCAGGAGCTGCTGGGAGAGTACAAAAGCGTTATCCGTCAGGTAGAAGCCCTGACTGTCTATAACGGTCAACTGCAACGGGTGGTCAATGCCCAGCAGACGGAAATTGAATCCATGCAGGCCCAGATCGAAACCCTGGACCAGACCAATATCGAAATCACGCCATTGATGCTCAAAATGGTGGATAGCCTTGAGCAGTTTATCGAGCTGGATGTGCCCTTTCAGCTGAAAGAGCGTCAGGAGCGTGTCGCCCGTCTGCGCGCCACCATGGACAGCCCGAACGTTACCACTTCCGAGAAATACCGCAAAATCCTCGAAGCCTATCAGATCGAAAACGACTTTGGTCGTACCATTGAGGCCTATGAGGCCAGCCTGGGTGAGGGCGACCAGACCCGCACCTATAACTTCCTCCGTATCGGTCGCCTGGCGCTGCTCTATCAGTCACTGGACGGCGCAGAGACTGGTCAGTGGAACAGTGATACCCGCAGCTGGGAAGTACTCCCGGAGAATTATCGTGCCGGTGTTAACCAGGGCCTGAAAATTGCCCGCAAACAGGCACCCCATAATCTGATCAAACTGCCGGTTCGCGCTGCGGAGGATGCATAATGAAGTACGCCATTAAATCAGCCGTTAAGCCGCTGCTGTTTTCCCTGGGTCTGGGCATGGCCTTTTCTGCCAGTGCCAATGAAGGCACTGCAGCCCTGCAGGACCTGCTGAATAAGATCAAGGCAGACAGCATTACTGAAAGCCGGGAAAACCGTGCCCGGGAAGCCCGTTTCCTGGAAGATAAAAATGCCCGGCAGCGTCTGCTGGCCGAAGCCAGGGCTGAGCTGAAAGCCCAGGAGCGGCGTAGCGACCAGCTGTTAAAGCAGTCCGATAGCAATGAAAAAACCTTGAAAGAGACCCAGAACACCCTGGATCTTCGCTCCGGCGAATTGAAGGAACTGTTCGGTGTCGTACGTCAGTTTGCCGGTGATAATAAAGGCATTTTCGCAGCCTCCATGGTTACCGCCCAGTTCCCGGAGCGCACCGCCTTTATGACGGAGATGGCCGAGAGCAAAAAGCTACCAACCACCGGCAAGCTTGAGCAGTTCTGGCATGAGATTCTCCGGGAAATGGTGGAAACCGGTCGTGTGGTTGAAATGCCGGCCACTGTTGTCTATGGCGAAGGTGATGAAGCGCAAAAAAATATTATCCGTGTGGGCAGCTTCAACGCAATTTCCGACGGTAAGTATCTGACTTACTCCCCGGCAGTGGGCAAGTTCCAGGAGCTTTCCCGGCAACCGGAATCCTCGGTGCTGTCTGCGGTCGCTGAGCTGGAACAGTCCCAGGATGGCTACACCCCGTTTTATGTAGACCCGTCAAGAGGCCAGATTCTCTCCCTGCTGGTGCAAAGCCCCAGTATTTCCGAGCGGATTGACCAGGGTGGTGTGGTCGGTTATGTGATTCTTGGCCTGGGTGCCCTGGGTGTACTGATCGCCCTGGCCTGCTATCTGAACCTGGTCCGCATTGGTGCCGGTGTGCGCAAGCAGCAGAAAACCGAACAGGTTATCAAGGGTAATCCCCTGGGTGAGATTATGCAGGCTTACCAGGATAACCGGGATGCCGACCTGGAAACCCTGGAACTTAAGCTGGATGAAATCATTATGCGTTCAGCGCCCTCTATTGAGCGTGGCGTAGGTTCCATCAAACTGATTGCTTCGGTAGCACCACTGTTGGGTCTGCTGGGTACCGTAGTCGGTATGATCGCCACCTTCCAGGCTATCACGCTGTTTGGTACCGGTGATCCCAAGCTGATGGCCAATGGTATTTCCGAGGCATTGGTGACCACCATGCTGGGTCTGGTTGTGGCCATTCCAACCCTGTTTGCCCACAGCATTGTCAACAGCAAGAGCCGTCGTTTGATTCAGGTGCTGGAAGAGCAGAGTGCCGGTTTTATTGCCCGTCATCAGGAGCAGGATCTGAATACCGGTGCCCGTAACACCCGCGCCACCTTAACCACAGATTCCGCTGCAACAGCGCAGCCTGCGTAAGGAGAGACCTTATGCTCTCGTTACTGGAAGAGCTGGAATCCATTCGCCGCTTTCTGGGCATGGGTGGCGATGTGCTGATGATGCTGTTTGTCCTCACCCTGCTGCTCTGGGTGCTGGTGATTGAGCGTTATCTGTTCTTTTTTCGTAACTATTCAGCACTGAGCAAAGGCATATTACAGTAATTCCGAACAGCTCTATGAAGTGATTGATATATGTCCATTCCCTGTTTTCTGGCAGACGACAAATAGCTGCGAATCCGTGCAAACATAGAACCACCGTCTGCACTCCTGAAGCAGCCTGAGATTTTCTGCTTTAACTTGGCCATTCGAACATCCCGCTCACTGCCATTGTTATCGAAGGGAATGGTAAAATCTGACATGAAGCGCAGTGTCTCAGCCTTGAACTCAGTGAGTCGTTTGAAGAGATTGTAAGCTTTAGTATTCTTGACTTTCTTGCGCTTAAGCTCCTCTCGTTGCTTCTCCATATAGACGACTTCTTTCATTAGAGCCCGCTGAAGCAACCGGTCATAAATCTTCTCGATTCGTTCACAGACAACACTTGGCATCTGTAGCATACCTATGGTCTTAAAGCCCTTGCAGTAATGCCAGGAAAGCCTCAGTAGCTTCATCAATCGCAACGCCAGTTGATTGCTGTCCCTATCAACAACACCCAAAAGCTCCCTCAGGTGATGGGCATTGCAAAGTACGTGAGTTGCCGCATATGCAAAATAGGATTTCCAATGATCATGAACCAGAACGCCTGCAAATGTTAGCAGTATGCCCATCGTGTCCATGGCCTCACGACCTCGCTTTTCAGACAAGTAGTAGAGCGTCCATTGTTCATCCCGCATAACGTGTAGCCAGTGCAAAGAGCCCTCGGCCCGCATACCCGTTTCATCGGCTCCGGCAACAGACGATTCCCGCAAGGCGTCACGAATAACCTCTTCAGTAGAAGCCAGATTTTCATAGGTTCTGGCCACAAAATTGGCGACAGTGCCTGCACTTACACTCATTTTATAGAGAGTATTAAAATACTCTGACACGCGCTTAAAAGGCAGGAAATGGTATTGGTTAAGATAGACGGCCATAGCCTGTGTGGCTGAGCCATATTGTGCGGCAGCGGTAACACCTTCCGGGAATTCAGCCTGATTCCGACAACCACAAGTGCAGATTTTTACTTCAGCTCTATGGGCCGTTACTTCAAATTCACCCGGTCTCCCTGGTTCAAACACCTGTCGTTCAATATATTTGACCGGCTCACTATCAAGAAGAGACGCCTGACATTTATTGCATTCTTTAACCGGAAGGTACTCAATATAGTCAGGGATATCGACCTGTTTAAGACAAGTGCCCTGATGCCCTTTCTTTCCACCGGCTTTATTACCAGAAGACTGTCTCAGACTTTTAGGATTGGGTTTTTCATCCGATGGATCGGTACCTTTATCTGCGGAAAGGTCGTCAGAATGATCTGGAGAATTACTGTTTTTACAAGGTTTTTGATAACCATCAGACGATGGCGGCTTGCTGCTGTTTTGACTGTTCTTGCCAACCTTTTCTTCCAATTCTCGACATCGCTCTTCCAGACAGGCAACTCTCATCCGCAGCTCTGCATTCTCTTTCAAGAGAATCTCAGCCGACATAGTTGCGGGTAGTTCTGGAATCATGCTGGCGAATATTGTGGAAAAATGGTGCTTAAGAGGATGGTATAAAAATCAGAAAATTCCAGATTTATGTGGGGGTGCTGAACAGTTACCTTTTTTCTTGAGTGCCCAAAGCTGGTGAAAAGCACTATTGGCCAATGGCAGGATCGCCCGGATAAGTTATCCAGCCGAGCCCGGCATATCCGCATTGCGATGATTTCGGAGGTATCGCTGGATGTGAAGCGCAACCTGCCCATGATCAAAACATTAATTGCCCTCTGCCCTCTATTGGGCTTACTGGGAACGGTAGTAGGCATGGTGCAGGTATTTGATGTGCTGGCGGTAACCGGGACCGGTAGCCCCAGGGCCATGGCCTCCGGTATCTCCAAGGCGACCATTCCCACCATGGCGGGCATGGTGGCGGCGCTGTCCGGACTTTACTTCAGCGCACTGCTGGAAAAGCGGGCGGACCGGGTAACCCATAAAGTGGCTGACTCAATGCAGCATTGAGTTTATCGGACACCGAATAAAATTATCTCATTCCCTGTCGTCTGTTGTACCGGCAGGGTGGGAGGAAGGAACAATGAGAAGACGCTATAGCAACGGCGCCCAGGAAGATGCCGACATAGATATGACCCCGATGCTGGACATCGTGTTTATCATGCTGATCTTCTTTATAGTAACTACGTCGTTTATTAAGGAAGCCGGAATTGATGTGAACCGGCCGACAGCCAACTCCGCCCAGGTGGTCAAGAAAGGCAATATTATGATTGCCGTCAGCGATACCGGCGCGGTCTGGATTGACAAGCGCCGTGTTGAGGTGGGGGCGGTTCGTGCCAATGTCGAGCGACTGAAGGCAGAAAACCCCGAAGGCGCGGTGGTGATTCAGGCGGATAAAGAGTCCAAGTCTGGCATTGTCGTTGAAGTGATGGATCAGGTCAGGCTGGCGGGTGTTTACAGTATCTCCGTGTCGGCCAGAGAGCCCTGAAACCTGGTAAGAGAGGTGCTTATGCGGTATTTGGCAGCGCTCGGCCTGGGTTTTGCGGTGGCACTGGGGTTGTTCGCCATTATGAACGCCCTGGTGAACAATAATCGCCATGAACTGGTGCAGGCTGATGATAACCGGATTAGCGAATTTATTCGTATGCAGCGTCCGGAAACGGTGAAAGAGAAAAAGCGGGAAATCCCCAGGCCCCAGCCTAAACGGCCACCGCCACCGCCGGAGATGAAAATCTCCCAGCAGGTGGATAAACCGGTGATTGAGCAGGTGAAGATGGAAGTGCCACAGATGGATGTGGACCTGGATCTGGCCGTGGGCGATGGTGCGGGCATGTATGCATCCAGTGGTGTATCTGCCAGTGGCGGGCCGGTGCCATTGAATAAGTTCAGCCCGATGTATCCAAGAAAAGCCCTGCAGAGCGGTGTGGGTGGCTCGGTGGTTTTCCAGTATACGGTAAATACAGATGGTCGTGTAATGGATGTGAAAATCGTTAAGGAGAAACCCCGGGGTAAAGGGTTTGGCAAGGCCATTAAAAAGGCTGCGATAAAGTGGAAATTCAAGCCGGCCATGGAGGATGGTGTTGCCATTGCCAGAACCCAGCAGCAGGAATATGAATTTGTCCTGAATTAGGGCGTGGAGTAAGCCATGAACAGAATAAAAAAGACGGCACTGGTCTCTGTTCTGCTGGCGGGCATTAGCTCTGCTCCGCTGGCATTGGCGGCTCCGGACAAAGCTCCGGAGCTGCGACAGATTACCTATAAATACATTCTTAAGGCTCAGGAGCAGATGGCAGACGATGATCTGGCGGCTGCCCGCGCGAGTCTCGAGCATGTACTTGCCAAGGTAAAAAACAGTAAGTATGACAAAGCAGCGGTCAATCAGATGCTTGGTGTGGTCTTTGCCAACCAGGAAAAATACCAGGACGCCACCCGCTACTTTAAGGCAGCATTGGCAGATGACGCTCTGCATAAACCGGCTGCCCAGCAGGTGCGCTATAATCTGGCGCAATTGTTGATGATGGAGGGTGAGTTCCGGGAAGGGATCAGGCAGCTGAAAACCTGGATGTCCAACCTGGACGACAAGGTTGAAGTGCCTGCCAGTGCCTGGATTATGCTGGCCAACGGTTATTCCCGGATGCAGGACTGGAAAAATGTGGTAGACCCGGCGAAGCAGGCGATTGCGGCTTCGGATGCGCCACCGGAATCCTGGTATACCCTGTTGCTGGCAGCCCATTATGAGCTTAAGGAAATTCCGCAAGCCATTGATGTGCTGGAAATCCTGGTGACCATGGCGCCGCAGAAGAAGCAGTACTGGTTGCAGCTGTCGGGCATGAATATGTCCATCAAGCGGGATGCCGAGGCGTTGGCTGCATTGCGGGCCGCCTATCGTAATGGCCTGTTTGATAAGGAAACGGAGTACACACGGCTGGCCAACTTCCTGACCTATCAACAGGTACCTTATCAGGCCGGTGTTGTTTATTCAGACGGTATGGAGCAAGGAATTGTTGCGGGCAGTTTCGACAATTATAAAAAGCTGGCGAACTTCTGGTCCCATGCCCGGGAGAATGACAGGGCCATTGACGCTTTTAACCAGGCCCTGGGCCTGCAACAGGACCCTGATCTGCAGTTAAAGCTGGCAAGAATGCTGGCGCGTTCAGAGCGTTACCAGGAACTGCTCAGGCTGGTAAGCAGCCCATTCGAGGGCATAACAGAAAAGCAGCAGGGTGAGTTGCTGTTTCTTACCGGTATGGCGCACTACCAGCTGGGCGACTCCCGGCAATCACTGGAATATATGCAAAAAGCGGCTGCCATCAAAAGCAGCCGTGGGCAGGCCAACTCGTGGATTGGTTTTCTTCAGCAGGATCTGAATAACGGCTAGTGCAGCTAAGTGCTGATAGCCATACAACCGTTGTCCTCGCTAAGGAGGTTGTTGCAAAAGGGAAAAATCGTCCCGACCGTGATCCTCGCGAATGCAGGGGCCAGGGCTCGCAATGGATTCTCGCCTTCGCGGCAATGACGGTGGTGGCATAAACGGGCATTTAAGGCCTTTTGCGACACCCTCTTTCGAGGGTGTCGCAAAACCCTCGTTCCCACGCTCCGCGTGGGAATGCATACGGATCTGTCAGCATGAGAAAGAGCCACTGCCTGGTAGGGTTTTCGGGGGCTCCATGCGAGTATGGTATTTGTAGCAGGATCGGTATGCATTCCCACGCGGAGCGTGGGAACGAGGTGTCCGGAGGGTTTTGCGACAACCTCCGGAGCATGGGAACGAGTTCGGAGAGTTTTGCGACAGCCTTGCACTGGTTTGATGGAATCCTGAAAAGGATAGCCCCCTTCTCTACTGCCATACGGTTTAACCGGGGGGAGGGGGCTTTTTTATCACGCAATTATAAATACAAAAAAAATGAGCATATTTCTGAGCCTGGGATGGTTTTTTAAACAACACTGGTTGCGTTATCTGGCCTGTTTTGTCTGCCTTATCCTGGTGTCATTAACCGAGTTGCTGCCACGCTGGCCATTGCCCATCGTCTGGCCACGGTTGAAGATGCCGACGTAATCCTGGTAATGGATCAAGGGCGGATTGTGCAGCGGGGTACGCACCGGTCACTGATTCAGGAGCCAGGCCTGTACCTGGATATGTTCAGATCACAGCAGGGGAGCATCAGTAATGATTTCGATCAGGCCGGCAGTGGCAGGGAATGCCCGGAACCTGTTGTCTCTTTATAAGATGCTGGATGCAGAAACTGCCTTACTGACAGTAATGGAGCACAATACAGCAGGGATCAAACTTTATGAAAAGTCGGGATTTGCAAAAGAAGGAATAAAGAAAGACTCCCTGCTGGTCAATGGAGATTTCGTGACTGAATTTTTAATGGCAAAACTGATTTAATCCAGGAATAACAATGACCGCATCTATTGAAACTGATAACACCATCCCGGTATGGGATAACTCCCATATCTCCCATATCTACAGTAGTCCGGAAGACCGGCATATTGATACCGACTGTAAAATTTTATGAATTTAACCCGTTTCTCAATTCACAACCCGGCGGTGGTGGCTATTGCTGTCGCCCTGGTCTTTTTATTTGGTGCCCTTAGTATACGACAGCTACCGGTTCAGCTGTTTCCGGATATTGACCGGCCACACCTTTCTGTGGAGGTGTTCTGGCGGGCGGCAGCCCCTGAGGAAATGGAGTCGGAAATTACCGATCCACTGGAACCGGCACTGAAAGGTTTGCCCGGGTTGAAGGGGATGGAGAGTGATTCCGGTAATGGCCGGGTCGAAATCGACCTTGAGTTTGCCATGAACACCGATATGCAGGAGACCCTGCTGGAAGTCATTAATCGACTGAACCGGGTATCCGGCTTACCGGACAATATCCGGGGGCCTTTTGTTGAGAAAAGTGGCACCAATGACAGCCTGACCTGGTTTTTCCTGCAACAGATGCCCGGTAATAACCGGAATATCAGGGAATACCAGGGATTGATTGATACCCGGGTAAAACCGGTACTTGAGCGTATTCCCGGTGTTGCCGGGGTCGCCGTCCGGGGGGAAGGTGAGCGACAGCTTGATGTGGTGTTTGACCCATGGCGTGCTGCTGAGTTGGGCGTTACGATTCCTGAGCTGGCGGCACGGGTTGCCTCGGGATTTGATGTGTCCGGTGGCACGCTCAATATTGGCCGCCGGGAATATAAGCTGCGGTTGGCGGGTAAGTATGAAATCGACCAGCTTGGCAACCTGGTGGTGGCATGGCGGGACGGTCGCCCGGTTTATCTGCGGGATCTGGCAGAGGTGTCCATCAGCCGGGGCAAGGAGCGCACGCTCAGGGTACAAAATGGCAATCCTGCCATTGGCATGCAGGTGTTTAAAGAGTCCGGGGCCAATGCCCTGGAAGCACTGCTGGCCATCAAAAAGGAAGTCAACATTCTGAATGAGACGGTGCTGCAAAAGGAAGGTGTGTTGATGGTGCAATCCTTTGATGCCTCGGTATTTATTCAGCGCGCCCTGAATATGGTGGGCACTAACCTGTTATTTGGTATTTTGCTGGCAATCGCCGTGTTGTGGTGTTTCCTGCGGCGCTGGCGGGCAACGCTGATGATTGCCATGGCTATCCCGGTCAGCCTGATGATGACTCTGTCACTGTTGTTTATCAGTGGTCGTACCCTCAATATTATTTCCCTGGCCGGGCTGGCTTTTTCTGTGGGCATGGTGCTGGATGCGGCCATCGTTATGCTGGAAAGTATTGTCCGGCAACGGGAACGGGGGGAAACCGATAAAGCCAAAGCGGCGGAAGTGGCATCATCACGGGTATGGAGTGCGTTGCTGGCCTCAACATTGACCACCATTGCCATTTTCCTCCCGGTGATGTTGCTGAACGATGTGGAAGGGCAACTGTTTGCTGACCTGGCACTGACCATTGCCGTTTCTGTCGCTGTATCCCTGGTGATCGCCATGACGGTGCTGCCCACTGCCGCCGCACGATGGTTACCGGAACATCAGTTTACCGATCACTACCGTAAACTCTGGCAGTGGCTGACCGGTAAAATACTCTGGCTTACCGGCAACAATCGCCGTCGTCTGATAGTTATTGTCCTGTTGATGGGGTTACCGGTGGTACTTACCCGCGTAGCGGTACCGAAGATGGATTACCTGCCGGAAGTGAAACGGGATGCCATTGACGTATGGTTTAATTTTTCCCCGGGCACCAGTGTGGCGTCGGTTAAGGAGGAAGTGGTACCGCTTCTTATTGATCGCCTTCAGCCCTATATGGGTGGCGAACAGGAGCCCAAGTTAAAGAATTATTACTTTATCCTCTGGCCTGGCGGTGCTTCGATGGGCGTCAGGGCGCAAGACCAGTCTCAGGTCAAGATGCTGGAGCGTCTGGTCCGGGAGCAGATTGTCAGTGATATTCCCGATACCACCGCTTTTGCCCGGCAGGGCAATCTGTTCGGACGCTTTGGTAACGATAACGGGGTAAATCTTGACCTACAGTCGGAAGATCTGCCAGCCCTGTACCCTGACTCTTGATCACATCTCTCCAGCGCTGAACTGCCGGGCTATCTGCCAGGTTTTTACCCGATCCTGCAATTTCGCCCAGCCTTCCCATACCACTAACCAGCCGGGCTGCCCTGTATGCTTTGAATCACCCCAACCACCAAGCCGAGCAATCGTTTGAAGCAGCCAAGTGACTGTTGGCGGCTTATCGGGCAACGCTTTTTTTTCATAGGTTAGCCAGAGAACCTGCCATTCATCATCACTGACCACCTCATTCGCGAGTGTTTTTTCACTCCAAAGCTTTCTGTCTTTGTGCTGCCTGTCATTCGGTAACATTAATGCTTCACGGATTTGCATTAGTCTGACAGCGACAAACATTAATATGACCGCAAGTCGTTCAATGTTATCCGGAGATTGCAGACGAAGCCTTTCTACTCCTGCTCCCGATTTCCAAGCCTTATGGAACTCTTCTATTCGCCATCGGAGCTCGTAAAATCGAATGATAGAGCGACAGTCTTCGAATGTTTCAATATCTTCAGTTGTCAATAGTACCCAGTGCAAACGGTCTTCGGAGTCATTGCCAATCTCTTCAGCCGACACAATATTCATAGTTACCGGTTCCGGCCTGCCGCCTGGCCTTTGCGGCGCCTGTATTGTCATCTTCTTTCTTTTGACCTGCAGCGTTGCCTTTCGCTTCTTTCTACCTCCTTTTTGAGGAACCACTATCGTATATTTCCCCAACACTTCAGTCTGAGCTAAGGAATCAAATAATAAGAGTTCGCCATCCACCAGGATTCTGTTTTGTGTAGCTCTTACAACAAACCGCTGTCGGTTATCCAGTTTGTAGTGCATATATTCGTATATATCCGCCTCCCGGTCGCAAACACTGATGATGTCAGGCATTTTACCCCCCATCCTTTGTTCTGTGTTTTCAGAGGCTCTTTGCCACTTAAAGCTTTCCTTTCCCTCGTAAGGTAGCTGACGACGTTGGTTCTTTTTCCCCCGCTGAACGTCCTCTCTAACCCATCGTTCTTGATCAATAAGCCCAATGCTTCGCTCTGTATCCGCATCAACCAAGAAGACAGAGTGGACGTGGAATCCTCTGGTTTTAGAGCCTTCAGGACCTCCAAGATCACCAAGCTCGGATCTGACAGCATGTTTATAACCCAGGGTTGTTGTATCTTCGAGAGCCAGAAGTAGGCGAGACTGTCTCGCTATTTTGGCAGTTGCCTGAAAGCCTGCCTCAGCTATTGCTTCAGGCTTTACGGCCTCATTCTCAATCAGCCGGTAAGCTCCAGTTACCAGTGCGGTATAACCTTCGCATGAAGATGACAAAGAATTACCGGTATGAGCTGAAAGCTCGGCAGCAACTTTGACAAGTCGTTTTGTACGTCGAGTATCGCCCAAATCAGCACATCCAAAAGTTAGTTCTGACCATGGTTTAGGAGAAAGTGGAAGCATGACCTGTTTTATCAGTGAGAAATGATATAGGACTTACGCATTGACAACAGGCTCTAAAATTTGATAATGCCAAAAAACAGATGTCTTCAGGGATGAAAGTGAGAACTACCACTCGACCGACCACTGCACGATGCACTCTTGCAAAATACATTGGCTTTTTGATTAGTGAGCCAAAATCATCAACATGCACAAGACTGGCCGAGGTTACCGACTTTTCTCACGATAGCGCAAACCGCTTTCTTAAGCGTGAAAACTATCAGCCCAAAGATATGTACGATGAAGCAGTCAAAAGTTTAAACCCTATTGGCGGCACCCTGAGCGTTGATGACAGCGTGCTCGACAAACCTTATAGCTACTCCGTGGCACTGGTTGGCCACTTTTGGTCGGGTAAACATCACCGAGTGGTTAAGGGAGTTAACCTCATCACCCTTTATTACACCGACGTATCCGGGCGCCATATGCCGGTGAATTACAGGATATACGACAAATCGGAAGACAAGACAAAAAACGACTACTTCCGTGAAATGTTGATTGAAGTGCTGGTATGGGGGCTGAAGCCAGCGTTCGTTACCGGTGACTCCTGGTACAGCTGCACGACTAACCTGAAGACGATTAAAAACCATCAGACTGGGTTTATGTTTGCCGTTGAGAAAAACAGGACAGTATCACTGGAAAAAGGTAAATGGCAGCAGGTTCAACACCTCGACATCCCCGACAATGGTCTGGATGTATGGCTCAAAGACTTCGGTAAGATCCGGTTGTTCAGGACGATGCTAAAAGACCAGCGTCGCCACTACGTGGTTTACTTGCCAGAGGAAGTCCCTTTTGAACGCAATGACTTCAAGCAGATCCATGACCAGCACTGGCAGATCGAACAGTTTCACAGGGCGATCAAGCAGGTTTGCCATATTGAGCACTTTCAGGTTCGCAGCGAACGACCCGTCAGAAACCATATATTTGCTGCAATTTTAGCTTTTGTTTATCTCCAGAAAATGCAGATAGAGCAGGAGTTTACGAATATTTATCAGCACCAACGGGGGCTGTTTAAAGAGACAATAGGCGCTTTCATTGAGAGTTTTGCAAAGGGGAAGGATCACCTCCTACCAAAATTTATCGGTGTCATCAATGCGTAAGTCCTATGATAGAACAAGGTAGCTATTTGTGATCAAGAGACAGCCCTGTACCAGGTGGCAAGCCAGACCATGGATCTTATTGCTGAACAATTGCCCGGTGCGCAGGTATACCCATCCCCGGGGCTGGAATTTACCGCACCGGAGTTGCGTTTGATTCCTGATGATCGTCGTTTATCCGAAGTGGGTTGGTATCGTGGCAGTTTGCCGTCTATTGTCCAGAGCCTGGGGGAAGGGGTTCAGCTGGGAGAATATTTCGACGGTCAGGAGAGTCTCAATATCATTATGCGGGGTGGTGAAATCCGTTCGCCCCAGGTGCTGGAGATGACCCCGCTGATGACCCCCGGCGGTTTTGTGGTGCCACTGGGCGAACTGATGTCAGTGGAACCCCGGCTGGGACCTGAAAGCATTCGCCGTGTTGATCAGCGCCGGACACTGACCTTATCCATCTCACCGGCTGACGGCATGACCTTGGAGGAAACCTTGCTGGTCATCGAGGAAAAGGTGATTCCCCAAGTGACCCAATGGTTGCCGCCGGGCGCTCAATTGAAGATTTCCGGTAATGCCGACAGCCTGAAGCAGGCCCTTGGCAACCTGCTGGGCATTTTCCTGTTTGCCCTGTTGATTCTGACAATTTTACTGTGGGGATTATTCCGTTCTTTCCGGGATGCCCTGCTGGTTATTCTGACATTGCCCCTGGCCACCGTGGGTGGCTTGCTGGCCGTACACTGGCTCAATGGTGTGGCTGCCCAGCCGGTGGACCTGTTGACTATGATCGGGTTTGTTATTTTACTGGGTCTGGTGGTCAATAACGCCATTTTGCTGGTGCACCAGGCCCGCACCGGTGAAGCGGCAGGCCTGCATCGTCTGGCTGCCGTGGAACAGGCATTGCTGACCCGGATGCGCCCTATTTTTATGACCACACTGACCAGTATTTTTGGCATGTTCCCCCTGTTGCTAAGCCCCGCAACCGGCAGCGAAATCTACCGGGGGCTGGCGGCAGTCATTATTGGTGGTATGACCATCAGCACGCTTTTCACCCTTATCCTGTTGCCGGCACTGCTACGGATGGGAGAAGGACACAATCTTGAGCAGGCGACGGAATGAGCCGAACGGGAAACGAAGCAAGGGAAATTATCATGATCTATAAACGACTTATGACCGGCGTCGCTGCCCTGATTTTATTGTCGGTAGCAACCGTCTCACAGGCTGCCAGCGCTGTTTCTACTTCGGTTGTTGAAGCCGATCATTCGGCCCCGGTCAGCTGGCTCAATGGTTCAGTGATCAGTAAAAAAAACGCGATGATCAGTTCAGAGGTCAATGGTCGAATTGAGTGGCTGGCTGAATTCGGGGCACCACTGAAAGCGGGTGATCTGCTGGCAAAAATTGATGATGCCCAGTTGCAGCTTGAGTGGCAGACAAGGCAGCTGGAAATGCAGAAAGCAGAACAGCAGCTTGATTATCTGAAGAAAGAGCTGGATAGGCTGGCAGCCCTGCATCGCAAAAAAAGCGTTTCACGAACCGAGCTTGATGAAGCGCAACATCAGTTTAACCTTGCCGAACTGGCCTGGCGGTTGGCCAAAGTCAATAGCCGAAAAATTAACGACAGATTGCAAAAGTCTGAAATCAAAGCGCCTTTTAATGGAGTCGTGAATCAGCGAATGGTGGCGCCGGGAGAATATGTGTCAGAAGGTGAGGCTTTGATTGAACTGGTAAACACCAGTGAAGTAGAGGTGCAGTTACAGGTGCCGATTCAGCTGGTCTCTTTTTTATCTGCCGGGGCCTCTTTGCAGGTCAGCAATGGTGAGAGGGTGTTATTTTCTTCCCTGGCTCGCCGCGCTGGCAGTGCCGATTCACGCTCCCGGCTGATGGAGGTACGCCTGCAACCGCAAGGGGAGTCATGGTTGCCGGGCACTCCAGTCAAGGTTGCCGTTCCTTTGAGTGAGCCGGCCAACGCTTTGCGCGTTCCGAGGGATGCGGTGGTTATGGATGAGGCTGGCTACAAGGTCTATAAAGTGGTGGATGACAAAGAAGAAAGCAGTCGGGTGTCTTCTGTGCCCGTTGAGATTTTATCCGGTGATGATCACAGTGTATCCATCAGGGGCAACCTTAAAGCGGGCGACGATGTGGTAGTGAGAGGGGCAAATGGTTTACAACAGAATGACCGGGTGATGGTGATTGAAGCGGCGTCTGGATAATATTGATGTGGTAATATCGGTAAATGTTGATCATGAAAACGATTGGATTGATTGGCGGGATGAGTTGGGAGTCAGCTCTGAGCTACTCTCTTAGCTAGTTCTCGTCCAAAAACACAACCAATTGAAAACTGTAGATTTTATCCTGAAAAATTAAGTGGAGCCCTACTGCTATCTGGCGACTAAACTTCCCAAGAGCAAGAAACATAAGGGATTGCCAAAAACAGAGGACTCCAAATGCGCAAAAAACGCAACCCGCAGTGTAGTATGGAACTCCATTACGTACCTCATGAAATCTGCTCCCAGCTTTCCGGTATCTCGCAATGGCTTGACGCCCATCCACAGTTCAATGACTGGATTTATGAGGACTTAAGTTCTGGTGATAAACAGAACACTGGGCGGAACGGACTATCAGCAGAATCCGTTCTTCGTGCGGCACTCCTGAAACAGTATTTGAATTGTGATTATGACTACTTGTCGTTTGTTTTGATGGACTCCATGCTCTTTCGAGACTTTTGTCGCCTCGAACCAAACCAGCGCCCCAGTCGCTCCAGTTTGCATGGGCTCATCAGCCTTCTTACTGCATCTACATGGGAACGGATTAATAACTGTCAGCTAATGACCGCTAAAGATCAGGGTATTGAAAAAGGGCGCACTGTGGCTATTGACAGCACAGTCACCGAATCGGATATCAAACCTCCTTGCGACAGTGATCTTTTAGCCAGTTCCGTTAAAGAAATTTGTCGGCTGCTGGAACGGGGACAAACACTGACAGCGACACCGCTTTATGAATATACCCATCACAACCGAGCCGTAAAAGATGCGGCCAGAAAATGCATCTACGCTGGCAAAGAAGAGCGGCATCAGCATTATAAAAAACTGCTGCAGTTGACCCGAAAATCCCGGAAGGTACTTATCGAAGCTACTGTCACGCTAGCAAACGCCCGTCAGCAGGGGCAGTGTCTCCTGGCTGATGATGCCGACAAGTGGCAGGCCGATGTGGATCACCTGTTACCCCTGGTGGATGCAATAGTCTCCCAGACAGAGCGCAGGGTCTTTAAGGGTGAAAAGGTGCCAGCCCAGGAAAAAGTGGTTAGCCTGTATGAACCCCATACGGATATCATCGTAAAAGACAGGCGGCAAGTACAGTATGGCCATAAACTGAACCTGGTTCAGGGAAAAAGTCGATTGATCCTGGACCTGGTTATTGAGGAAGGTAACCCAGCGGATTCGGACCAATTCATTCCGATGATGGAAAGACAAAAAGAAATTTATGGTCGTGTACCTCGCCAGACAAGCGGTGACGGCGGATACGCGTGTCGCGCTAATTTGGAAAAAGCCAAGGCCATGGGAATCAGCGATGTAGCTTTTAATAAGAAGCGCGGACTTGAAGTCGAAGAGATGACTAAAAGTCAGTATGTGTATAAAACGCTCTTTCGCTTCCGGGCAGGTATTGAAGCGGGAATTTCGTGGCTAAAGAGATGTTTTGGGCTATCACGTTGCCACTGCAAGGGTTCTGAGCGTTTTGATTCTCATTGCTGGTTATCGGTGGTCTGTTACAACCTGGTGATTCTGGCCAGACACCCGGCACCATCCTGATAGCCACCTCCACGCTACATGAAAGTACCTTTCCAGCATGGTGGGAGGATGTTTTCTGCCTGCTTTTCGCGTTTTTCTCCAATATCCGTCCCAGATTAGAGAAAAAAAGGGAAGAGTTTTTGCGGCTCTCTGGAATTTCAGGAAATATAAAAACGAACGTACAATCTAATTATGATTGCCTGATGCGTTTTTGGACGAGAACTAGCTACTACAAGGGAATTAATAAAGGCGTTAAGAAATCTCTCGGCGGTTGTAACTGTTCAGCACCCCCACATAAATCTGGAATTTTCTGATTTTTATACCATCCTCTTAAGCACCATTTTTCCACAATATTCGCCAGCATGATTCCAGAACTACCCGCAACTATGTCGGCTGAGATTCTCTTGAAAGAGAATGCAGAGCTGCGGATGAGAGTTGCCTGTCTGGAAGAGCGATGTCGAGAATTGGAAGAAAAGGTTGGCAAGAACAGTCAAAACAGCAGCAAGCCGCCATCGTCTGATGGTTATCAAAAACCTTGTAAAAACAGTAATTCTCCAGATCATTCTGACGACCTTTCCGCAGATAAAGGTACCGATCCATCGGATGAAAAACCCAATCCTAAAAGTCTGAGACAGTCTTCTGGTAATAAAGCCGGTGGAAAGAAAGGGCATCAGGGCACTTGTCTTAAACAGGTCGATATCCCTGACTATATTGAGTACCTTCCGGTTAAAGAATGCAATAAATGTCAGGCGTCTCTTCTTGATAGTGAGCCGGTCAAATATATTGAACGACAGGTGTTTGAACCAGGGAGACCGGGTGAATTTGAAGTAACGGCCCATAGAGCTGAAGTAAAAATCTGCACTTGTGGTTGTCGGAATCAGGCTGAATTCCCGGAAGGTGTTACCGCTGCCGCACAATATGGCTCAGCCACACAGGCTATGGCCAATACCATTTCCTGCCTTTTAAGCGCGTGTCAGAGTATTTTAATACTCTCTATAAAATGAGTGTAAGTGCAGGCACTGTCGCCAATTTTGTGGCCAGAACCTATGAAAATCTGGCTTCTACTGAAGAGGTTATTCGTGACGCCTTGCGGGAATCGTCTGTTGCCGGAGCCGATGAAACGGGTATGCGGGCCGAGGGCTCTTTGCACTGGCTACACGTTATGCGGGATGAACAATGGACGCTCTACTACTTGTCTGAAAAGCGAGGTCGTGAGGCCATGGACACGATGGGCATACTGCTAACATTTGCAGGCGTTCTGGTTCATGATCATTGGAAATCCTATTTTGCATATGCGGCAACTCACGTACTTTGCAATGCCCATCACCTGAGGGAGCTTTTGGGTGTTGTTGATAGGGACAGCAATCAACTGGCGTTGCGATTGATGAAGCTACTGAGGCTTTCCTGGCATTACTGCAAGGGCTTTAAGACCATAGGTATGCTACAGATGCCAAGTGTTGTCTGTGAACGAATCGAGAAGATTTATGACCGGTTGCTTCAGCGGGCTCTAATGAAAGAAGTCGTCTATATGGAGAAGCAACGAGAGGAGCTTAAGCGCAAGAAAGTCAAGAATACTAAAGCTTACAATCTCTTCAAACGACTCACTGAGTTCAAGGCTGAGACACTGCGCTTCATGTCAGATTTTACCATTCCCTTCGATAACAATGGCAGTGAGCGGGATGTTCGAATGGCCAAGTTAAAGCAGAAAATCTCAGGCTGCTTCAGGAGTGCAGACGGTGGTTCTATGTTTGCACGGATTCGCAGCTATTTGTCGTCTGCCAGAAAACAGGGAATGGACATATATCAATCACTTCATAGAGCTGTTCGGAATTACTGTAATATGCCTTTGCTCAGTGCTGAATAGTTACGGCCAAATGAGATTGTCCCAAGTCCTACATGATTGAGCCTTGACTATTTTATCTCTCTTAACTTTCGGCATTTATTCAACGTATCAGCAATCAGAAATGCCAGTTCCAGTGCCTGATCGGCGTTCAGGCGAGGGTCACAGTGGGTATGATAGCGATTGCCCAGATGATCTTCAGTCACGGCATTGGCACCACCTACACACTCTGTCACATTCTGACCGGTCATTTCAAAATGGACACCACCAGCATAGGTTCCCTCGGCCCGGTGGACCGCAAAGAACTGCTCGACTTCTGTAAGAATTTGCGACACTTCACGGGTTTTATAGCCGTTGCCAGCCTTATAGGTATTCCCGTGCATTGGATCACAGCTCCAGAGCACATTGCGCCCTTCACGCTGAACAGCTCTCAACAACGGCGGCAGGCCTGTTTCTACCTTGTCAGCCCCCATACGAACAATGATGTTGAGCTTGCCAGGCATATTCTCCGGGTTGATCAGGTCAATCAGTCGAATCAGGTCATCCGGTGACAGGGATGGGCCCGCTTTCAAACCAATCGGATTTTGAATACCACGAACAAACTCAACATGACCACCATCTACCTGACGGGTACGGTCACCGACCCAGAGCATATGGGCTGAGCAGTCATACCAGTCACCAGACAGGCTGTCACGGCGGCTCAGTGCCTGTTCGTAGGGCAATAGCAGCGCTTCATGAGAGGTATAAAATGCGGTTTCCCGAATGGTGGATGAATGCTCTGCAGTAATCCCACAGGCTTTCATGAAGTTCAGTGATTCATCAATTCGGTCAGCCATGTAGCGGTACTGATCAGAGTGAGGGCTGTTTGAAACAAAGTCCAGGTTCCAGGAATGCACTTGCTCCAGAGAAGCGAGGCCACCCTGGGCAAAGGCTCGCAGCAGGTTCAACGTAGACGCTGCCTGGTGATAGGCTTTCAGCATCCTCTGGGGATCCGGGTCACGGGCAGCCCGCGTAAACTCGGTGCCGTTAATGATGTCGCCGCGATAGATCGGCAACTCAACACCATTGATGATTTCAGTACCGGACGTTCTTGGCTTGGCAAACTGTCCGGCTAAACGTCCTACTTTAATTACCGGACAGGCAGCACCAAAGGTGAGCACCACGGCCATCTGCATCATGACTTTAAACGTGTCACGGATGTTATTGGCCGAGAATTCCAGAAAGCTCTCTGCACAATCACCACCTTGCAACAGAAAGGCTTTGCCTTCTGTGGCTTCAGCCAGTCGGTTGGTCAATTCATTCACTTCACCCGCAAAAACCAGTGGCGGCATTGCAGCAAGTTCTTGCTCAACCCGGCTCAACTTTTCCTGATCGGGATATTCTGGCAGCTGGAGCAATGGCATATGTCTCCAGCTATCAACAGTCCATGAATTCATTAAGTCACCAGCTCTTCACACCCACTAAAAACATCCATTCTACCTGAATAAAATCATCGTAACTATTCAGCACTGAGCAAAGGCATATTACAGTAATTCCGAACAGCTCTATGAAGTGATTGATATATGTCCATTCCCTGTTTTCTGGCAGACGACAAATAGCTGCGAATCCGTGCAAACATAGAACCACCGTCTGCACTCCTGAAGCAGCCTGAGATTTTCTGCTTTAACTTGGCCATTCGAACATCCCGCTCACTGCCATTGTTATCGAAGGGAATGGTAAAATCTGACATGAAGCGCAGTGTCTCAGCCTTGAACTCAGTGAGTCGTTTGAAGAGATTGTAAGCTTTAGTATTCTTGACTTTCTTGCGCTTAAGCTCCTCTCGTTGCTTCTCCATATAGACGACTTCTTTCATTAGAGCCCGCTGAAGCAACCGGTCATAAATCTTCTCGATTCGTTCACAGACAACACTTGGCATCTGTAGCATACCTATGGTCTTAAAGCCCTTGCAGTAATGCCAGGAAAGCCTCAGTAGCTTCATCAATCGCAACGCCAGTTGATTGCTGTCCCTATCAACAACACCCAAAAGCTCCCTCAGGTGATGGGCATTGCAAAGTACGTGAGTTGCCGCATATGCAAAATAGGATTTCCAATGATCATGAACCAGAACGCCTGCAAATGTTAGCAGTATGCCCATCGTGTCCATGGCCTCACGACCTCGCTTTTCAGACAAGTAGTAGAGCGTCCATTGTTCATCCCGCATAACGTGTAGCCAGTGCAAAGAGCCCTCGGCCCGCATACCCGTTTCATCGGCTCCGGCAACAGACGATTCCCGCAAGGCGTCACGAATAACCTCTTCAGTAGAAGCCAGATTTTCATAGGTTCTGGCCACAAAATTGGCGACAGTGCCTGCACTTACACTCATTTTATAGAGAGTATTAAAATACTCTGACACGCGCTTAAAAGGCAGGAAATGGTATTGGTTAAGATAGACGGCCATAGCCTGTGTGGCTGAGCCATATTGTGCGGCAGCGGTAACACCTTCCGGGAATTCAGCCTGATTCCGACAACCACAAGTGCAGATTTTTACTTCAGCTCTATGGGCCGTTACTTCAAATTCACCCGGTCTCCCTGGTTCAAACACCTGTCGTTCAATATATTTGACCGGCTCACTATCAAGAAGAGACGCCTGACATTTATTGCATTCTTTAACCGGAAGGTACTCAATATAGTCAGGGATATCGACCTGTTTAAGACAAGTGCCCTGATGCCCTTTCTTTCCACCGGCTTTATTACCAGAAGACTGTCTCAGACTTTTAGGATTGGGTTTTTCATCCGATGGATCGGTACCTTTATCTGCGGAAAGGTCGTCAGAATGATCTGGAGAATTACTGTTTTTACAAGGTTTTTGATAACCATCAGACGATGGCGGCTTGCTGCTGTTTTGACTGTTCTTGCCAACCTTTTCTTCCAATTCTCGACATCGCTCTTCCAGACAGGCAACTCTCATCCGCAGCTCTGCATTCTCTTTCAAGAGAATCTCAGCCGACATAGTTGCGGGTAGTTCTGGAATCATGCTGGCGAATATTGTGGAAAAATGGTGCTTAAGAGGATGGTATAAAAATCAGAAAATTCCAGATTTATGTGGGGGTGCTGAACAGTTACAAATCATCAAGGCTCTGGGGTTTTCACATGATTCATTATGGAAGATGATATCAGGATATTATCGCTGATTAGCCGAACTCTGAATGACGGCTATTAGCCCCTGGCAACAGGACGCCGGGAGTCTGTTATCCACTCGCTCCATGAGCCGGGATACAATGTTGCACCCGACAAACCAGCAAGCTCCATGGCAAAAATATTGTGGCAGGCAGTAACCCCGGAACCACAGTAGAAGACTGGCCGGGAATCATCACCAACCAGTGACGAAAAGATTTCTCGCAAGCGATTCACTGAAAGAAAGCGGCCCTCTTCATCCAGATTGTCAACAAACGGATGACATACGGCCCCGGGAATATGTCCAGCCTGCGAATCCATGGTTTCTTCTTCTCCACGAAATCGTTCATAAGCCCTGGCATCAATCAGCTTATGCCCAGGCCTACCTGCTTCAGTCTCTATCTGCGCCATGAGATCCAACGCTGAAACCGTTGGCATATGACCCATGGTAAAATCACCCTGACTTTCTGTCATCTCAGACACATCGATGGTCACAGGATAACGACCTGCCAGCCAGGCTTTCATGCCGCCGTGCAGAATCATAGCCTGAGATATACCGGCCCAGCGTAGCAACCACCAGGCCCTTGCCGCCATGGCATGACCTCCATCATCATAGACAACAACCCGGGTATGCTTATCAATCCCCCAACGCCGCAGCGTTGCCTGCCAGTCTGCCTGATCAGGCAGTGGATGCCTGCCGGTTTGACCAGGAATAATCAAACCGGAGAGATCCGCTTCAAGATCAGCATAGAGAGCTCCCGGAATATGTCCCTGGTTATACATCACCCGCCCCTGTTCCGGGTCAGCAAGGCTGAATCGAGTATCCAGAACAACCAGACATTGATCTTTCAAGAGAGTGGCCAGCATCTCCGGCTCAATTAATAAAGGCATCTACTTACCTCGGTCTGGCTGCTCCCCGTTAGCCCTTATACAAGACCTGCGGTTGCAGCTAATACTCCACCATAAAACACTTATGACAGTTTAATTTTCTTTTCACACGGTAAAAAAATGATGGGAGCTTTGCAAGACGTCCTGATAATCGGAGTACAAAAGAAAGGTTCTGTAGGTAAGTAAAAAAAACCACCAGCAGAACTGGTGGGTTCACATCCATGTGATTAGTGCATCCATGCAAGATTTACACTATCAATACACTTGCTTTGGCAATAGCAGTGATTACGCGGAAAAATGTGAGACATATCTCACATTTTAATCATTGACCGGTTTTAGACTTGTCCACTATCTTGCCGTCACGAAGCACTTTTTCCGAAAGCAGGTCACTCAGCTCTCCGTTATCAGGCTCAACCAGAATGATCCGGGTTTCTTCTGATAACTCGTCAAATTCCATATCTGTAGAGTCGGCACGATCTTCCATCGGCGTTTGTAATACGTCCTGCTGTATTGTAATGACATCCGTCACAGGTAGCTCTTCAGGTCCGTCATTTTTGCTCAGAAAAAACCAACCTGCCGCACCAAGCAGGAGAAGAACCGCTACTATTGCCATTATCTTGTTGCTCATAACCATCTCACCCATGCTCCTGAGACTCACAAGCGCAGCGCCCCTGAACCGCAGATTTAATTAAAGCAGAGCCGCCCCGTCTTCGACGACCTTTATCCACCAGTGGGTCAGATCTGTATCTCGAAAGAGGGGTTTCAAGAACGGAAACAAAGCCCCGTTCCATCGATTTATCGGACTCGAACAACTCGAGTTGTGTTCCCCCGGGTCAGAATTTTAACACTATCACCAACCTGCAAGGGTGCTTTTGGGTCAACCTCCTGAACCACTGAAATATATTTACCACTGTCAAGCCTTATGGTCATTTCAATGCCCTGCTGTGTGGTCAACTCTTTCTCAGCCATATTTCCCAATACACCACCAGCAACTCCGCCCAGAATAGCGGCAATATCACTGCCTCTGCCGCCGCCAACGCTTGAACCCGCAATACCACCAATCGCCGCACCAGCAACAGTCCCTACCGCACCCTCAGTACCTTGCAGTTTTACGTACTGGAGTTCGGAAATAGTACCAAAGCTGACCTGTTGAATTCGACGGGCTTCACTGCTTGAGTAGGTTGTCCCCGTACTGTCCGTCATGCAGCCTGACAATAGAATGACAAAAGTGATGGGCAATACGAACCAATAGCTTCTCAAATTCATGACTTCAACTCCTTACACCTGAAGTACTTCCTGTTAGCCTACCCAGACCCGTGCGTTCCGGAACATCCTCATCAGCGGAGCATCTTCACCCCAGTGATGTGGATGCCAGCTGTTTTGAACCGTTCGGAATACCCGCTCAGGATGGGGCATCATAATGGTTACACGACCATCAGCAGAGGTCAGGCCTGTCACTCCCTGGGCCGAACCATTGGGATTATAGGGATAGCGTATGGTGGGCTGACCCTGATTATCCACAAACTTCAAAGACACCTGACCACTGATGGCCAGCCGCTCGAGATGAGCCGGATCGGCAAATTCGGCATGCCCTTCTCCGTGGGCAACAGCGATTGGCATACGGGCACCGTCCATCCCCTGGAAGAAAATTGAGCGGCTCTTCTGAACCTCAACCATCGCCACCCGCGCTTCAAACTGCTCTGATTGGTTGCGGACAAAGTGTGGCCAGTATTCAGCACCGGGAATCAAATCATGCAGATTGGAAAGCATCTGACAGCCATTGCACACACCCAGGGCAAAACTGTCGCGACGATCAAAGAATCGGGCAAACTGGTCACGGGCCTGTTCATTAAAGAGAATGGACTTGGCCCAACCTTCTCCAGCCCCCAGGACATCACCATAAGAGAAACCACCACAGGCCACCAGACCGTTGAACCGATCTAAAGTCCGACGGCCGGACAGGATGTCACCCATGTGCACATCCACCGTTTGGAAACCAGTCCGGTCAAATGCGGCGGCCATCTCTACCTGACCATTGACCCCCTGCTCCCGCAAAATGGCCATGGCTGGACGGACACCGGTGTTGATGTAGGGAGCAGCCACATCCAGGGAGATATCGAAGGGCAATGAGGTGTGGAGACCGTCATCACGGTCATCCAGCAGGTTATCGTATTCCTGTCGTGCACATTCCGGGTTGTCCCGCAGCGCCTGAATACGATAACTGGTTTCTGCCCACCAGCGCTGGAACTTGATCCGGCTTTCACTCACCAGTTCGGAACCATTAAAGCGGAAAGATACCCGCTGATCAGCGGCCAGAGTACCAATGGTGTGGGAACAGGCGGCCAGCCCGTGCTGAGCCAGTATATCCTTGGCAACCCCTTTATCACGATGACGCACCTGGATAACCGCACCAAGCTCTTCACTGAACAGCGCAGGCAAAACCATGGACTGGTTGCCTGCCAGCTTATCCAGATCCACAGCAATACCCGTATGACCGGCAAAAGCCATTTCAATCAGGGTGGTAAACAGACCGCCATCAGAGCGGTCGTGATAGGCCAGCAAGAGATCTTTCTCCATCAGCTCCTGAATGGCATTAAAGAAACCTTTCAGGTCTTCCGGAGAGTTAACATCCGGCGCAGAGTCGCCTACCTGACCATACACCTGAGCCAGTGCCGAACCACCCAGTCGGTTATGGTCACGACCAAGATCAATTAATAGCAGGTCGGTATCACCCTGATCCGTCCTTAGTTGTGGCGTCACGGTCTTGCGAATATCCTGAACCGGGGCAAAGGCCGAGATAACCAACGACAATGGCGAGGTAACGCTTTTTTCTTCACCCTTTTCCTGCCACCGGGTTCTCATGGACATGGAGTCTTTACCCACCGGAATAGCAATCCCTAGTGCCGGACAAAACTCAATACCGACGGCTTTGACGGTATCAAACAGGTTTTCATCTTCACCCGGATGGCCTGCTGCTGCCATCCAGTTGGCCGACAGTTTGATGTCTCCCATTTTCCCGATTCGGGCAGCGGCAATATTAGTGATTGCCTCACCAATCGCCATACGACCGGAAGCGGGTGCGTTGATCAGTGCGAGCGGCGTACGTTCACCCATCGACATGGCTTCACCGGTATACCCCTGAAAAGCCGTTGCGGTAACTGCACAATCAGCCACAGGTACCTGCCAGGGGCCCACCATCTGATCACGATTGACCAGACCGGTAATCGTTCTGTCGCCAATAGTGATCAGGAAACTTTTGCTGGCGACAGAGGGCAATTTCAAAACCCGTTCCATCGCCTCAAGCAGTTTGACGCCGGTCAATTCCAGGGGATCACGTTCAAACGACTGACGTTGAACCTGACGATGCATCCTGGGGGGTTTACCCAGCAGTACCTCCAGCGGCATATCGACCGGACGGTTCCTGAAATGACTGTCATCCAGCACCAGTCGCTGTTCTTCTGTTGCTTCACCGACCACCGCATAAGGACAACGCTCCTGCTGACAGATCTCCTCAAATCGGGAAAGGTTTTCTGCGGCCACTGCCATGACATAGCGCTCCTGGGATTCATTACACCAGAGCGCCAGCGGCGACATGCCCGGCTCATCATTATGAATGGCACGCAGTTGAAAGTGCCCTCCCCGGCCACCATCACTGACCAGCTCAGGAAGTGCGTTTGACAGACCACCGGCCCCAACATCGTGGATAAATTCGATGGGATTTCTGTCCCCCTGTTGCCAGCAACGGTCAATCACTTCCTGACAGCGACGTTCCATTTCCGGGTTGTCACGCTGTACGCTGGCAAAGTCCAGATCTTCCTGTCCTTCACCCGATGTCATGGAAGAGGCTGCTCCACCCCCCAGGCCTATCTGCATGGCAGGACCACCCAGAACAATCAGCTTGGCACCGACCGGGATTTCTCCTTTTTCAACGTGTTCTGCTTTTATATTGCCAAGACCACCGGCCAGCATGATCGGTTTGTGATACCCACGAACCTCATAACCAGCTGCACCTTTTACGCTGGCTTCAAAGGTACGGAAATAGCCACAGAGGTTTGGGCGACCAAACTCGTTATTAAAGCCAGCACCGCCCAATGGGCCATCAATCATGATCCCCAGTGGTGAGACAATACGGTCAGGCTTACCATAATCCAGTTCCCAGGGCTGTTCATAGCCCGGAATGTTCAGGTTAGACACGGTAAATCCGGTAAGACCAGCCTTGGGCCTGGATCCCTTTCCCGTGGCTCCTTCATCGCGAATTTCACCACCAGAACCGGTTGCTGCTCCTGCCCATGGTGCAATGGCGGTGGGGTGGTTGTGAGTTTCTACCTTCATGAGGATATGAATGTCTTCCTCATTGAAACCATATTCACGGCTCTCAGGTTCCGGATAAAAACGCTTTGAATGGAAGCCTTCAATGACCGAAGCATTATCTTTGTAGGCCGATAACACCCCTTCACTGTGCAAGGCGTGGGTATTTCGGATCATCTTGAACAGGGAAAGATCCTGCTCTTCACCATCAATACTCCAGGACGCATTAAAAATTTTATGACGACAGTGTTCTGAGTTCGCCTGGGCAAACATCATCAATTCAACATCAGTAGGATCCCGTTCGAGCTTTTGGTAGCTCTCCACCAGATAGTCGATTTCATCATCTGCCAATGCCAGACCGAGGGACTGATTGGCCTCAGCCAATGCTTCTATGCCGCACTCCAGAACGGACACCGCCGTCATTGGAGCAGGCTCGGACTCAGCAAACAGTTTTGGGATTTCACCCTCATCACGAAAAACTGCCTGAGTCATCCGGTCGTGCAGCAGGTCTGCAATCAGCGCTTCCTGCACAGTGGAGAGTTGAACGCCCGAAAACACCAAAAACCGAACGCCTCGCTCGATTCGCTGGACCATACCAAGGCCACAATTGTGAGCAATATCGGATGCTTTACTGGACCAGGGGGAAATCGTGCCCGGACGGGGAACCACCAGAAATTCTATCTGAAAGGCAGCACTTTCTGATTCTTGCGCTGCCGGGTGAATCTTTGGACCGTATGTCAAAAGTCTGGCCAGAATATCCGCCTGCCTTTCACTTAGCCCTTTTTCACCGGATGACTGGATTTTGACATAATGCTGGAATTCAGCAACAACACAGGAGATCTCTGGCACTCTACTCTGTAAATGACTAAGCAGCTTTTGACTGCGGAACTGGGAAAGTGCAGGGGCGCCACGCAGTATCAGCATGTTCTGGTCTGTCCTCGGGCCAATTAACAGCGATGAGGAGCCACAGTCTGGACAAGCTAATAATAATGAGCATCAGCAAGCCGCACGAATGGCCACTTCCTGATGGGATTACAAGCCAGTCCTTATGCTATAGCCTCTCAACTCAGGGGGATGATCAAAGGCCGACTATGATAATCGAAACCCGCCTGCGGAAACCAGCAGTCCCAGGGCATTTCTTACGCTATTTATCAACAAAAAGCTGGTTTCTTCTCGCTTCACGGATCTGTTGGCGCCGAAAACGGAAAAAATCACTGATCATTTCACTGCATTCCGCCTGCAGGACTCCAGCGGTAACCTCTACCCGGTGGTTCATCTGAGACTGCTCAAGAACCCTCGCAGCGCTGGCAACGGCTCCAGCCTTCGGTTCTGCTGCACCGTAAATCAGGCGGCGAATCCGACTGTGGACAATGGCACCCGCACACATGGTACAGGGTTCCAGCGTGACATAGAGGTCGCAATCCAGTAACCGGTAATTACCAATGGCAGCTGCAGCTGACTGAAGTACCAGAATCTCAGCATGGGCAACCGGGTTGCAGGATGAAATGGGTTGATTACAGGCCCTGGCGATAATCTGACCCCCCTTAACCACCACAGCACCGACAGGAACCTCGCCCATAATACGACCTTTGTCCGCTTCTCGCAGGGCTTCTTTCATCCAGATGGCGTCATCAATCACAAATTATCTACCAAACAACATTAGGCTCTGTTGATCCGGGGCTCGTTACTCAGCGTGAACCCGCCGATAGAATTGACCCGGGAGGCAGTCCGGGAATACCGGCGGCATTATTAACTGAAGTTACGCAGCTAACAGCTCTCTCAGCTGCCCCAACGAAGCTTTCAGCCCTGCCATATAGATTTTGGCTCTGAGCTGAAAGTGATTCAGATTTACTTTCAATGACAATACTTCCAACCTGAAGGCTGAGTAAATTGAAAGAAAGATATGATTACTCTGTGTTCTCACAGTATGCGCCGGTGACTTGGCCATTGACGCATTCGATTTCAGCGTTTTATGGAAGACCTCGACTTTCCACCGTTTCTCGTAGATTGCCTTGAGAGTCTCGGCATCACAGTCAAGATCGCTGCAAACCAGATAGAGAATGCCTGTGCTTCCGTCTTTGTTTTTAAAGACCTGACGGTATAGCAGAACAGGGAAATCGACACCTGCTATCCACCCTTGTACAGGCTTATCTTCTGAAAAATCAACAGTATCTATACGCTGTGAACGGCCTTGTAATTTGTCGTCCAGACTGAGGGATACCTTGCGGTTTGACTTCATCGCCATCAGGAAATGTTTATTACAGTCGTGTCGAATAAACATCATATTGTCGTTTGAGCAAAACCAGCTATCTGCAAGGACATAGCGGAACATAAGCTGGTTATGGCAGCAAATCATCAGCATCTCCCGCATCATTTCATTTTTGGTTTGCTCTGCATATCGTCTTACCTTTTTTGTCTTCAAGTCGGTGTACAGGATGGTTTTCTCGATCAATTTATAGGCGACAGGAATCGACGCATCTCCGGCATGGTAGTGTGCATTGAGCAGATTTATACCTTTCACGGTGCGATTTTTTGTATGATCAAAATGCCAGGTGTTCAGGGCATTCTCTTTGCTGAACTGCTTTTCCTGAATCGTATCGTCAAAGATCAAAACCCCATCACTGCACTCAACCTGTCGCACGACGGGTTTAACGTAAAGCCATAAGTCACGACTGGTAAACTCATTGTTTGAAAGCAATCGGGTGAATTGGTCATGACTGTAGACATTATCCAAAAGCTCTGACACTCCCGTTGCAGTGGTCTTCCCAGACGACGACAACAGGTAGTCAGAATAAAGTTCTATGAGATCATTTTTCATGCCACCAATAATGGCTGATTTTCAGCAAGGTGCGTAACTTGAGTTATTAAGGCAACTTAAAGATAAAAGTGTTCCGGTTTTCCAACTGCTGAACAGAAGCGTACTGTGCTTTTACCGAGTAGAAAACCTGTATCAACAGATCCTGATAACCTTCAGTGATGTCGTATCATGAAGGAAATCGGCAGTCTTTTCATCCCTTGATTTGAGCATTTCTTTTAAGCTTTTTATGAAATGTGACAATCAGCCGATTAAATCTATGGATTTTTTCCCCATGAGGAATGTCTGAGCTATATATAGTGTCTAAGCTATAAATAGATTATCAACAATAAATTGCTCAACTATGAAAAATAAATCGGTGAAAAATAAATCAGTGGAGGGAAGGGCCTGATGTCTTTCAAGCAGAATGTAGAACAACATCTACAACACTTTGCCCAGAGCATCGGCCTGGGAGAACTCAAATTAAACGAACACGATGCCTGTGGGCTGTGTTTTGACGATACCTTAATCGTTAATATGGAGTATCTGGAAGATGATGAAGCACTGGTATTTGTTGCTTCTGTTCGACCAATGATTACCCATGACAGCCCGGAAAAAACTGCATTGCTGGAAAAAATGTGTTCACTGAACCTCCAGCACCATAGTATGCAGGGTGCCTTCCTGGCATTAAATCATGACAAAACTGAAGTACTGTTGATTCGTTCTCTTCAGGCTTCCTGTGATTACGGTTTGTTTGAGTCAACATTGGAAAAGTTCGTTAACACTCTGGAATGGTGTGTCAATGAGCTGGATGATTCCAAGCAGGATCAGGCCGCTTCAACCTCGACACCTCCCCGCCCCCAAAGCGGTCCCGGAGGAGCGCCCGGAGGACCGGGTGATATGGGAATGATGGTGTAACTCCCAGAATATTCAGCACAAAGAAGGGTTTTCGTAACCCTTCTTTTTTTTCTGCCCCCTCTACCTACATCTATTTTTCAGCATTATTTCAGCTCGAAACCATCAGGCCGAAAAGAGAAGTAGAAGCCTGTAATGGATTCGGGAATCCTTTATCCAGTTTTCAGCCACGTATTGAGTAGAAGAACTATACTCTGCCGCATCTGGATAATGACTTCATAGCCTCAGGGCGGGTAATACTGGACTCTTGAAGTATCGGCATATAGATCAGAAGGATCTCGATAGCGTCACATCCATAGAAAGAAAAACAATGGAGGCATCACGTTGGCTCAAACTTTTAACTACCTCACCAGCGCACTGCAAAATACCGTTGAAAGCGGCAGGCTGATTGATATCCGTGGTCGTGTTACTGAAGTTCAGGGCATGATCATCAAAGCGGCTGTGCCCGGTGTCAAAATTGGCGAGCTTTGTCAGCTGGTATCCCCCAATAATCCTGATGACGGCGACCGGAATTCATACGCTGAAGTGGTAGGCTTCCAGGGACATGAAACTGTGCTATCCCCCCTGGGTGAAATTATGGGGATCTCCTCCACCACTGAAGTTATCCCAACGGGCAAAGTACATCACGTAGCCGTTGGCCCTCACCTGTTAGGGCATGTGCTGGACGGTATGGGCAATCCATTAAACCCAGACGCATTTGATGGTATTGAACCCGAAGCTCATTATCCGGTTTATACCGATGCTCCCGACCCCATGAGCCGGAGAATCATTGATCATCCTATTCCTCTGGGCGTTAAAGCCATTGATGGTGTTCTGACCTGCGGTGAAGGTCAGAGAATGGGCATCTTTGCTGCTGCTGGTGGTGGTAAGAGTACCCTTTTGTCCATGCTGGTTAAGGGAGCTGAAGTCGATGTCACCGTGCTTGCCCTGATCGGTGAACGGGGACGGGAACTGCGGGAGTTCATCGAGCACGACCTTGGGCCTGAAGGGGTCAAGAAGTCCGTTATTATTGTGGCGACCTCTGACAAGTCCTCTATGGAGCGTTCCAAAGCCGCGTACACAGCGACAGCCGTTGCTGAGTTTTTCCGGGATAAAGGTAAACGGGTTCTGCTGCTGATGGACTCTGTCACCCGTTTTGCCCGTGCTCAGCGTGAAATCGGATTAGCCGCTGGAGAACCACCGACCCGCCGGGGTTTTCCGCCTTCAGTGTTTGCCACCCTCCCCAAGCTGATGGAGCGGACAGGAATGTCCGATGTAGGCTCCATTACGGCACTCTATACCGTGCTGGTTGAAGGAGATGACATGACTGAGCCGGTCGCGGATGAAACCCGCTCGATTCTTGATGGTCATATTATTCTTTCCCGAAAGCTTGCCGCATCCGGCCACTACCCGGCGATTGATGTGCTTGCCAGTGCCAGCCGTGTCATGAATGCCATTACTACCGAAGAACATCGTGCAGCGGTCAATAAAGCGAGAGCCTTGATGTCAAAATACGAAGATATTGAGTTGCTGGTAAAAGTAGGCGAATACAAACAGGGGGCTGACCCACTGGCTGACGAAGCAATCCAGAAAATTGAAATCATTCGGTCTTTTCTCAAACAGAGAACGGATGAACTGATGCCACTCGATCAGACGATTGCCCAACTACAGCAAATCGTAGGTTACTGAAAAGATGCTGCATGATCTGCTGAAGGTTAAAAATATACGTGAGCAGTCTGCTGAACGTGAGGTCAAACGCTGTCAGCATGAGCTGGATCTCGCCCATCAGGAGGTCGAACGACGAAAGCAGGAAGTAGTTCAGCGTCAACAGGAGCTGGAAGAATATATTGTATGGCGCAGTCAAGAAGAACAGCGGCTATACGATAACATTATGAACACCAGTATTCAGCAGCATGATCTGGATCGACTGAAGCAGAAAGTTGCCATGCTACGAGAGAAAGATGCCTCTCTGGAACAGGCCATTGCCGATGCAGAACATCGGGTGGTAGAAGCACAACAGCAGGTAACCGAGGCAGAACAGGTACTGGAAGCAGCAAAACAGGCTCACTATAAGGCCAAGTTGGCTGTTGAAAAGTTTGAGGAGTTCTGCAAGGTGCAGGATGAAGAGGCTGAAAAAGAGGCCAAACGTCTTGAAGACCTGGAAATGGAAGAATTTACCGTTAAATCCAAGGAATAGGAGTTAATTATCATGTCAACAGGCGTGAATCCAACTGGCAACACTCAGCCAACTCCACCCCCTCAGCAGAATAATGCTAATCAGCAAAACAGCAAAGTATCCGAAAAGCAGGCTAACGACTTTGCTGATCGCATGACAAAAGAGAGTCGGGACAAAGCGAAAAAGACAGGAGGCGATAAGGAGCAAAGCCTGGAAAGCTTGCTGGCCGAGCAGAACAAAAGCTCTAAAGAGGCTATCAAGGGGCGCCAGGAAAAAGGCTCTCGTGAAGAGAGTGGTGAGAATATGTTCCAGAATGCGCGCGATGGCTCTGAGCATGCAATGATCAATAACGCTCAGAACCCGATTAAAGCCGATGTCCAGCTTCGTGAGATCCAACAGGCCAATAGCGTAAAAGAAATTGATGCTGCACTTCAGAAGCTGGCCGACCAGATACAGGTTTCTGCCAAGGATGCGGTGAATGGCGCAGAGGTGCGCATCTCCCTGAAGGACAATGTGCTTCCGGGCACCGAGATCAGAATCCAGAGACACGGTGGCGAGTTGACCGTCACCATGAATACCACATCAGCAGAAGCCGGAAATTTTCTGGCCCAGCATGAAGCCAATTTGCAGAAAATGCTGGCGGAGCGATTCTCTAACGACAAGGTTCAGGTAAATATCAATATGTCAGGTGGCGATAATCAGAACAGTGATGGTCGCTCCCGTAACCAGTACGTGGCTGAAGATAACGACCAGAACTCTTCCAAAAACGACCAGGCATAGGTTAAACCATGGCAGCAGAAACTCTTGATCTACCCTCTGTCTCACCGTCGCAGCTGCTGCTTAGCCAAATTCTCAGCAACCGCCAGACAGAGCTTGCACTGCCGGTTAATGAGGACCGGTGGGATATTTCACTAAACAGTATTGCGGCAGAGAACGTGCCCGCTATCTGCATGCAGCTGGAGATTAATCACCAGCCGGTTTCCCTGTATACCGGCAGCGCATTCATTGACCTCATCATGCCGGACAGCCTGAACAGCCAGATACTGCTCAAACTCCCGAAAGAATTGATGCTGGCTGCCCTGGAAAACAGCATGCAGAGTCTGCTGGAGCAGCTGATGCAGGGACTTGGGATTGCCATCAAGTTCTCTGACATGATAGCCAATCCAGATAAATCAAAGCGTGCGGAACTGGCGATGAATATCCAGATAGCCGGTACGCAGTACCCCATCTATCTGGAAAGCAATCCCATTGTTTTTGAGCTTCTCAAACTACTGCCCACTCATATCCAGGAACAATCCACCGATATACCTATCTGGGCAGGCCTTGAACTTGGACAGGCAAAACTGTCCAAAGAGGAAACCAGCGCACTGGGTGTCGGTGACATTGTATTTTTTCATTACCACGTCACCGGTCAGCAGCTGATTATCAGAGTTAGCCCGGATGTTGCTTTCGTCGGGGAAGCAGAAGATTCTCAAATAACCATCAAACACAGGATGGACTCAATGGAAGACGATCAAATGCATCATGAACAGGAGCCTGTCGACCTGTCAGATATTGAGGTTGACCTTTTATTCGAAGTGGGGCGACAGCAATTCAGCGCACAGGAGGTTCTGTCTCTTCAGCCTGGCCATGTGTTTGAGCTGGATCGTCCCATTGAACAACCGGTTAAGGTTCGCGCCGGTGGCAAATTGATTGCCGAGTGCCAGCTTGTACAAGTAAATAATCGACTGGGTGCACGTATTACCAGAATTGTCGACTGATTACCTTAAGACCACCCAAACGTAAAGTCTCTTGTACATACTCTGAGACTGGAAAAGGCGACTATGGAAAGCGGAGCAATTACTCTCACCAGTCCATTTTATTTGATGATCCCACTGGCGCTAATGGCGCTGGTGCCGTTTCTTGCGGTTATGGGTACGTCCTTTCTGAAATTGGTTGTAGTATTTTCCATTCTCAGAAACGCTACCGGTCTGCAGCAGATTCCTCCCAATATCGCCATGAATGCCCTGGCTATTATCCTGACGCTTTACATCATGGCACCGGTAGGTTTTGAGGCCTGGGATATCGCTCAAGAGGGGAATATCAGCTTTCAGACCGAAGACAGCAAAGAACTGATGGATAATATTGAACTGCTGGTCACCCCCTATCGCGACTTTCTAAGGAAGAATACCAATGAAAGGGAAAGAAATTTCTTTCTCAAAACAGCAAGAATACTCTGGCCTAAAGCCTACCAGGCCCAACTCTCCGCTGATGATCTGATTGTACTGATGCCCTCTTACTGCATCACTGAACTAACCAAAGCCTTTGAAATCGGCTTTCTACTTTACCTGCCGTTTATCATTATTGACTTGATTGTCTCTAATATACTGCTGGCCATGGGTATGATGATGGTGTCACCCATGACCATATCACTGCCCTTCAAGCTCTTGCTGTTTGTACTGCTGGATGGCTGGACTCGTCTCATTCACGGACTGGTGCTGAGTTATGCATGACCCGCATATACTGACACTCACAGCCCAGGCACTCTGGCTGACCCTGCTGCTTTCCATGCCCCCTATCATCGCTGCATCAGTCGTTGGCCTGCTGATCAGTTTGATTCAGGCACTGACACAGATTCAGGAGCAGACCCTGCCTTTTGCGTTCAAACTGGTAGCGGTCATCATCAGTATTTTTCTGACTTCACGATGGATAGGCATCGAAATCTATAACTACTCGATTGCCATCATGGACATGTTCCAAAGGCTCTGACCATGATTCTGCCTGTCGACGATTTGAAAGAGTGGTTTTATATCCTTTCAATGGGGATGCCCCGTATCGTTACCATGTTTACTGTTCTGCCGATGCTGCATAAGAGGAACCTTGGCGGGGCCATGATACGTAACGGCATCTGTATGAGCCTGGTGCTGTTCATGCATCCAATGTTATCGGAGACAAAACCGGATGAGGCACTGTCAATCTATGACACCGGTGGCATTGTAATTAAGGAAGCCTTTATCGGTGCACTTATGGGATTCGTCTTGGCAATACCCTTCTGGGCCTTGGAAGCTGCCGGTTTTTTTATTGATAACCAGCGAGGTGCTTCCATGGCCAGTACCTTGAATCCATTTTCGGGAGCGGAAACATCCCCTATGGGTATCCTGTTCAGCCAGGCGATGATTGCCCTGGTCATGACCAGTGGGCTCTTTCTATTGATGCTGGAAAGTCTGATGTACACCTATAAAGTCTGGCCGGTTTTCAGCTATTTTCCAAACATCAATCAGGAAGCGGTAACGTTTTTCCTTGGCCAGTTTGACCTGATCATACAACTTGCCATGTGGCTCTCTGCTCCGGTCATTATCTGTATGTTTATTACCGAATTTGGCATTGCCCTGATCAGCCGGGCTGCTCCACAGCTGAACGTCTTCATTCTGGCCATGCCCATTAAATCAGGTGTTGCCTGTGCCATTCTGGTGGTTTACATAGCAACGATTCTGGAGCTGACACGCACATACATGATGGGAATCCCTGAGCTGTTTGAGTCCTTGGGAGTACTCTGGAAATGAGTGCAGAAAAAACCGAACAACCCACCCCCAAAAAACTCCGTGATGCCCGTCAAAAAGGGCAGGTAGCGAAGAGTAAGGAAGTCTCCGGCACCTTCGGATTGATTGCCGTGTTAGCGCTGATCTGGGTAATGAGTGATGATTATATCAGTGGCATTATAGAGATGGTCATCCTGCCCTCAACGGTCTACAACGAACCTTTTGAAGAATCCTTTAAGATTGTTGCCCATGGAATTCTGGAAAAAACCATGGGGTTACTGCTGCCTCTTATAGCAGTATCCGCTGTTTCAGCAATCATTGGCAATGTCATGCAATTTGGTATGTTATTTGCCCCTGAAGGTATCAAACCAGACATTAATAAAATCAGTCCGGTTGGCGGATTAAAGAAAATATTCGCACTGAAAAATCTTATAGAATTTTTTAAATCCATCATAAAAATCATTTTTCTTTCGTTTGTTGTTTACTATGTAATCTACTCAAGCCTCGGTGACATGATCAATATACCCTATTGTGGCAGCGATTGTATTTTGCCGGTCACCAGTCATTTATTGAAAAAGCTATTGCTCTATGCAGTGGTTGCTTTCGTGATTATTGCCGTTCTCGACTATATGTTCGAGCGCTACAACTTTATGAAACAAAACCGGATGAGCAAGGATGAAGTGAAGCGGGAGCATAAAGAGAGTGAAGGTAGCCCGGAAATCAAAGGTAAGCGTAAGGAGATCCATCAGGAGATACTGAACCAGGCTGAAAACACCGGCAAATCTGATGTTGTCATTAAAAACCCGACTCATCTGGCCATTGGTTTGCAGTACCGTCAAGGTAAAACACCACTGCCCATGGTCACGGTTAAAGGTCGTGGTGGCCATGCCCGGTTTATTATCAAAATTGCCGAAAAAGAAGGTATTCCGGTTCTTGAAAACGTGCCTCTGGCTCATGCCCTGTTTCATTTGAACATTGCCGATTTTATTCCCGGCGAACTGATCGAGCCCGTTGCAGAAGTATTCCGTTGGGTACAGGAAATTAAAGAACAGGAACAGGATAATGGATCACCTGCCGAAGATCCTTCTTAAGCCACAGAGATAACAAAAAGCACCATGTCTTTGTGGCGTAAAGAACAATAGTTAAATCAGACCCTGTTTTTTGGCCATGGTCAGGGCGAGATCTTCAATCATATCTTCCTGCCCCCCTACCGTCCCACGCTCCCCCAGTTCCACCAGAATATCCCGGGCCTGAACGCCATACTTGGCTTCAGCACGCTTGGCAAACAGCAGGAAGGACGAGTACACCCCCGCATAACCCAGCGTCAGCGCATCACGGTCAATCCGGATCGGCTGATCCATCAGCGGTACGACCAGGTCTTCAGCCACATCACTGATCTTGTAAAGATCAACGCCACTCTCAACACCCATGCGATCAAGCACCGCAACAAAGACTTCCAGTGGCGTATTGCCTGCACCGGCACCAAGCCCTGCCACCGAGCCGTCTATTCGGGTAGCACCCGCCTCAATGGCGGCCAGTGAGTTGGCAATTCCCATGGCCAGGTTATGGTGACCGTGGAAGCCGATTTCGGTTTCAGGGTTAAGCTCAGCATGTAACAGGCCCAGCTTTTCTGTCACTTCGTCCGGTAGCATATAACCGGCAGAGTCCGTGCAGTAAATGCAGTTGGCACCGTAACTTTCCATCAATTTGGCCTGCTCCAGAATTTTTTCAGCACTGACCCTATGCGCCATCATCAGAAAGCCAACGGTATCCATCCCCATCCCGGCAGACATGCCAATATGCTGCTCCGATAAATCGGCTTCGGTACAGTGCGTCGCTACGCGAATGGTGGCAACCCCCAGATCTTTCGCCATTCTCAGGTGATCCAGGGTACCGATGCCGGGTAACAGCAATGCCGACACCTTGGCATTTTTCATCTTGGGAATAACGGCATCTAGGTACTCTTCATCGCTGTGTGCCGCAAAACCATAGTTAACGGATGCGCCACCCAGCCCGTCACCATGGGTGACTTCAATCAAGGGAATGCCGGCTTCGTCCATGGCCGTTGCAATGCTCACCATGTCATCCAGGGAGATCTGATGACGCTTGGCATGCATACCATCACGCAGACACATGTCATGGAGAGTGACTTTTTTACCTTTCAGATTCATTGCTTATTCCCCATGTGGCGTTGGTAACTATTCAGCACTGAGCAAAGGCATATTACAGTAATTCCGAACAGCTCTATGAAGTGATTGATATATGTCCATTCCCTGTTTTCTGGCAGACGACAAATAGCTGCGAATCCGTGCAAACATAGAACCACCGTCTGCACTCCTGAAGCAGCCTGAGATTTTCTGCTTTAACTTGGCCATTCGAACATCCCGCTCACTGCCATTGTTATCGAAGGGAATGGTAAAATCTGACATGAAGCGCAGTGTCTCAGCCTTGAACTCAGTGAGTCGTTTGAAGAGATTGTAAGCTTTAGTATTCTTGACTTTCTTGCGCTTAAGCTCCTCTCGTTGCTTCTCCATATAGACGACTTCTTTCATTAGAGCCCGCTGAAGCAACCGGTCATAAATCTTCTCGATTCGTTCACAGACAACACTTGGCATCTGTAGCATACCTATGGTCTTAAAGCCCTTGCAGTAATGCCAGGAAAGCCTCAGTAGCTTCATCAATCGCAACGCCAGTTGATTGCTGTCCCTATCAACAACACCCAAAAGCTCCCTCAGGTGATGGGCATTGCAAAGTACGTGAGTTGCCGCATATGCAAAATAGGATTTCCAATGATCATGAACCAGAACGCCTGCAAATGTTAGCAGTATGCCCATCGTGTCCATGGCCTCACGACCTCGCTTTTCAGACAAGTAGTAGAGCGTCCATTGTTCATCCCGCATAACGTGTAGCCAGTGCAAAGAGCCCTCGGCCCGCATACCCGTTTCATCGGCTCCGGCAACAGACGATTCCCGCAAGGCGTCACGAATAACCTCTTCAGTAGAAGCCAGATTTTCATAGGTTCTGGCCACAAAATTGGCGACAGTGCCTGCACTTACACTCATTTTATAGAGAGTATTAAAATACTCTGACACGCGCTTAAAAGGCAGGAAATGGTATTGGTTAAGATAGACGGCCATAGCCTGTGTGGCTGAGCCATATTGTGCGGCAGCGGTAACACCTTCCGGGAATTCAGCCTGATTCCGACAACCACAAGTGCAGATTTTTACTTCAGCTCTATGGGCCGTTACTTCAAATTCACCCGGTCTCCCTGGTTCAAACACCTGTCGTTCAATATATTTGACCGGCTCACTATCAAGAAGAGACGCCTGACATTTATTGCATTCTTTAACTGGAAGGTACTCAATATAGTCCTGTCTCTTGATCACAAATAGCTACCTTGTTCTATCATTTCTCACTGATAAAACAGGTCATGCTTCCACTTTCTCCTAAACCATGGTCAGAACTAACTTTTGGATGTGCTGATTTGGGCGATACTCGACGTACAAAACGACTTGTCAAAGTTGCTGCCGAGCTTTCAGCTCATACCGGTAATTCTTTGTCATCTTCATGCGAAGGTTATACCGCACTGGTAACTGGAGCTTACCGGCTGATTGAGAATGAGGCCGTAAAGCCTGAAGCAATAGCTGAGGCAGGCTTTCAGGCAACTGCCAAAATAGCGAGACAGTCTCGCCTACTTCTGGCTCTCGAAGATACAACAACCCTGGGTTATAAACATGCTGTCAGATCCGAGCTTGGTGATCTTGGAGGTCCTGAAGGCTCTAAAACCAGAGGATTCCACGTCCACTCTGTCTTCTTGGTTGATGCGGATACAGAGCGAAGCATTGGGCTTATTGATCAAGAACGATGGGTTAGAGAGGACGTTCAGCGGGGGAAAAAGAACCAACGTCGTCAGCTACCTTACGAGGGAAAGGAAAGCTTTAAGTGGCAAAGAGCCTCTGAAAACACAGAACAAAGGATGGGGGGTAAAATGCCTGACATCATCAGTGTTTGCGACCGGGAGGCGGATATATACGAATATATGCACTACAAACTGGATAACCGACAGCGGTTTGTTGTAAGAGCTACACAAAACAGAATCCTGGTGGATGGCGAACTCTTATTATTTGATTCCTTAGCTCAGACTGAAGTGTTGGGGAAATATACGATAGTGGTTCCTCAAAAAGGAGGTAGAAAGAAGCGAAAGGCAACGCTGCAGGTCAAAAGAAAGAAGATGACAATACAGGCGCCGCAAAGGCCAGGCGGCAGGCCGGAACCGGTAACTATGAATATTGTGTCGGCTGAAGAGATTGGCAATGACTCCGAAGACCGTTTGCACTGGGTACTATTGACAACTGAAGATATTGAAACATTCGAAGACTGTCGCTCTATCATTCGATTTTACGAGCTCCGATGGCGAATAGAAGAGTTCCATAAGGCTTGGAAATCGGGAGCAGGAGTAGAAAGGCTTCGTCTGCAATCTCCGGATAACATTGAACGACTTGCGGTCATATTAATGTTTGTCGCTGTCAGACTAATGCAAATCCGTGAAGCATTAATGTTACCGAATGACAGGCAGCACAAAGACAGAAAGCTTTGGAGTGAAAAAACACTCGCGAATGAGGTGGTCAGTGATGATGAATGGCAGGTTCTCTGGCTAACCTATGAAAAAAAAGCGTTGCCCGATAAGCCGCCAACAGTCACTTGGCTGCTTCAAACGATTGCTCGGCTTGGTGGTTGGGGTGATTCAAAGCATACAGGGCAGCCCGGCTGGTTAGTGGTATGGGAAGGCTGGGCGAAATTGCAGGATCGGGTAAAAACCTGGCAGATAGCCCGGCAGTTCAGCGCTGGAGAGATGTGATCAAGAGTCAGAATATAGTCAGGGATATCGACCTGTTTAAGACAAGTGCCCTGATGCCCTTTCTTTCCACCGGCTTTATTACCAGAAGACTGTCTCAGACTTTTAGGATTGGGTTTTTCATCCGATGGATCGGTACCTTTATCTGCGGAAAGGTCGTCAGAATGATCTGGAGAATTACTGTTTTTACAAGGTTTTTGATAACCATCAGACGATGGCGGCTTGCTGCTGTTTTGACTGTTCTTGCCAACCTTTTCTTCCAATTCTCGACATCGCTCTTCCAGACAGGCAACTCTCATCCGCAGCTCTGCATTCTCTTTCAAGAGAATCTCAGCCGACATAGTTGCGGGTAGTTCTGGAATCATGCTGGCGAATATTGTGGAAAAATGGTGCTTAAGAGGATGGTATAAAAATCAGAAAATTCCAGATTTATGTGGGGGTGCTGAACAGTTACGTGATTTGTAAGTACTTAGCACTTCTGCTGTACTCAGCCGACTGTCGTCCAGATCATTCGTCGCCAGCACAAAGCAACCCAGAGAACACTCTGCATCTTTGCGACAGTCAACGGATACCCAAGGATATCCGCTCACATAATATTCAATACTGTCCGGTTTAGAGCCTTTCTCCGGACGACCTACCTTGGTATAGCAGGGTTTCTCAGTAATGACAGGTTCCGCCTGACAATAAATAGTTTTTGACTGCCATTCATCGAACGCACGCAATGCGTCGGTTTCACACTTGAAGGCTTTTTTGGCCAGTTTACTGGTCAGCGCTTCTGCTTCTTTCTCAGACTTCTTTAGCATTTTTTTCAGCAGTGTTTTTTGTTCGCTCTTTCGAGCCTGCTCGCTGCGGACCAGAATCCAGCGCTGGGAGACACCCGCATGATCTGACAGCATTTCATGACTCTCATAGCCCTCAGCACCCTCCACTGGTGTCATTTCACAAGAAGCGACACTGTCAATCAGTTCTCTGGCTTCTTTGATTTTTGACGGAACCCGGGTGATAAATTGCTGGCCCTGCTGATGAAGTATCTGTACGTTATCTGTTGTATAAAGTGCTGCATCACCAATCAGGTAGCGATTATTCAGGGCTTCCCGGTAGGATTTCAAATGGCTGCTGATGACTTTTTTAAAGTTTTTATTGTCGTTTACGTTGCCACTGGACGCTTTCATAAAAACGGGAATACCGGCCTGATTTTCCGTCATCATCAGCAGTATTGCCTGGTTGAGCTCGGGTCGATGATCCCTGCTGTATCCACGACAGAGTTTGATACAGTGCATATCTTCTTCGTCGACGTCAGATTCGCTGTTATAAACGCCGTCCACATGCAAGCTTGTTGAGTCAAGGTTCAGAGCCTTGCACGGCAGTTTTAAGACATTCACTGCCTTGACAGCCAGCGATAAATAGACCTCACTTACATCCAGTTCAAAAAGCTGATCCAGGGCTCTGCCGAGTACACTGTCGTTAATGTGTTCGGGTTTAATACCGGGCCTGATGAGTTTATCCAGCGGTTTATCAGCATGAAACTCCGGGAACATATGAAGCGTGCGGGCAGTGAACCCAAGGCCGTTAAGCAGCATTGATACTACGGTTTCGCCAAAGGAAATATTCCGGTGTTCAGATTGGTTAGGAACCAGGGAATCCAGATGATTAGAGATACCGAGTTCTTTGCACATACCGGCAACCAAACCCATATGATCGATACGTTGAATGTGGAACTGATGAGGATGCATTGGACATGTTCATTCTGAGAATTTTTTACATTTTAGCCGGTGTAGGGAAATTCTCAGATTGAGTGCTGAATGACGGTTACAGTGTGTAATTATTAAGTACTCTTAGGGTAGACATTAAGCTCAAAAAAGGTTCGTTTCCGGCGGCAGAACCCACCTTGAACAGCCACAATAAAGCTTCGAAACCATTATCAATGGCTGAACAAGATGAGTACTGCAAATAGTAGATTAGTTGAAAAAAACTGTTGACCTGTTTCGACCGGTCAGAACTCCTAAGTATGGCGGAACAGCTTGGTTTTACTATACGACAGCGAGATATCCGTCCTTTGGATTTTATCCTCTCACTGATCGATGCCCTCGCTGGTGATGGAAACTGCGATACCCAGGCGGATCTACACCGTAAATTTAACGAGTTGACGGGGCTGAATGTCTCTTATCGTTCTTGGGCAAATCAAGCTAAAAAGGACGCGCTGCCTACTCTTATCCTGTGGCTATGGGTGCAGTGTCTGGAAATATTTTCCCGCAAAGTCATGGCGTTTGATGAAGACAGTCCATTTTCAGAGTTTGAGCACATTCTGATTCAGGACGGTTCGTCACAAGCTGTCTATGATGCCCTGAAAGAAGCATTTCCCGGCAGGTTCTCAACGGTCAGTCCTGCTGCCGTCGAGCTTCATACGACAATGGATCTTCTCACCAACAACCTGGTGCGGGTGCAGCTGACTGAAGATACCCGTTCAGAAAGAGACTGTCTGCCACCACTGCCAACATCCATGGCCTATATCCTGATGCTAATGGATGCCGGTTATTTTGAGCTGGAACTCTTTGCCGCTATTGATGACAGGGAGGGTTCTTTTATCTGCAAGGCACCTCAGAGTATCAACCCGACGATACTCAGCGCGGTACGGGAGGATGGCAAGAATCTCAATCGCTACAAAGGACAAAAACTGAAGGATGTACTGTCTGGCTTCCCCAAAGACCAGTGCCTCGACCTGGATGTAGAATGGCCGGGATTCAAAGCCTGGCCATTCCGCTTGGTTGTCCGCTGGAATGACAAAAAACAGAAGTGGGTTTTCGTTGTGACCAACCTGAACCGGGTGGAGTTCACCTTGAGTGATGTGCTCCAGGCCTATCGTCTACGGTGGCAGATAGAGCTGATTTTCAAAGAGATCAAATCCTATTCAGGGTGGCATCGTTTTAACACCAAATCAGCGACACTGGTGTTTAGCCTGATTCTGATGTCCTTTGTGGTTGTGACGTTGAAAAGGTACCTTGCCCATGCTGCACAGGCGAACCTCTGTGAAAGTGGGAGCATTGAGGAAATCTCGACGCACAAGGTGATGAAAAGTGGGACTCACCTGTTTGGTAATGTGATTTCATCGTTGATGAATGCAGGAAAGTCATTGGTCTCATGCATTAAAAAGCTACTGGACTTCTGGGGAAATAATGCGAAACGAGAACACCCTGCACGGGATGGTTGTTCAGGGCGTACAAGATTAGGCTTCTGTGCAGTGGGTGGAGCTTAATGTCTACCTTAAGAACAAATGTTAACAGTCGCTGAAAATCCAACCGGTATTTTCGTATAATCCATGAACGCTTTTGGTGATGAAGGATAATAACAATGGCTACCGAAGCAACCAGCACCATCGATATTGACCTCCCACTGGAGAAATCCTGGGAAATCCTTCGTGACTTTACCCAGGCCGTCAATTACGTCCCAAACCTCACCGGTTGTGAATTGCACCCCGGGCCTGTGGCAGGAAAAGGCGCCAGTCGTCGGGTCTTCCGGAAAAATGGCAAGTTTCTGGACGAAACGGTTACTCACTGGCAGGAAAAACAGGGCTTTGTGATTCGACTCCATGAGGGTAATGGCCTTGCACCAGCTCCCTTTCAGGAGGCCTGCTTTATTTACAAAATCAAGCCAAAAGGTGAGAAGACCCAGCTAACCACCACCATGAGCTACACCGTCCGTTTTGGTTTCCTGGGGCAACTGCTGGACAAGCTGTTGGTCAAAAAAGCACTGGATGGGGCTGTTAACGACATTGCCCGTAATATGAAAAGCTATTATGAGACCGGTGTTCCCAGCAATAAAACCATTACTGGGAAATAGAATCTTCACTTATCGTTTGAGGTAAAAATCAGGCCACTTCAAACAAACCCGCAGCGCCCATACCACCACCAATACACATGGTGACGACCACATATTTGGCCCCCCGACGTTTACCTTCAATCAGGGAGTGTCCCACCATACGGGCACCGGACATGCCAAACGGGTGACCAATAGCGATAGCGCCACCATTAACATTCAGGTTTTCATTGGGAATACCCAGCTGGTCACGGCAGTAAATGACTTGACAGGCAAAGGCTTCATTCAGCTCCCACAGATCGATATCGTCCATTTTCAGACCATGACGCTTCAGCAACCCGGGAACGGCAAACACCGGACCGATCCCCATTTCATCGGATGCACAGCCAGCAACCGCAAGACCACGATAAATCCCCAAAGGCTCAAGACCTTTTTGTTCCGCCAGTTTACTGCTCATCAAAACGGAGGCTGATGCTCCATCGGACAGCTGTGAAGCATTGCCCGCCGTAATAAAGTTGCCTTCTTTTACCCAGTGGCCATCTTTCCAGACTGGCTGCAGAGCGGCCAGACTTTCCAGTGTGGTGCTGGCACGATTACACTCATCCCGGGCCAGAGTCACCTCATCGTAAGTCACCTCTTTGGTGTCCTTATTGAAGATGCTCATGGTTGTGGTCATGGGGACAATTTCATTCACAAAAAGTCCTGCCTCCTGGGCTGCAGCGGTTCTCATCTGGCTTTGCAGACTATAGGCATCCTGCGCTTCCCGGGAAATCCCATAACGCTCAGAAACAATTTCTGCCGTTTCAATCATTGCAATATAAGCCGCCGGATCCATGGCCATTGCTGCCCTGGAGAGGTTGCGATAAGTATTCTTGTGCTTGTTTTGTACCAGGGAGACAGACTCAAGACCACCCGCTACCGCAACATCGATTTCATCGCACATAATGCTTTTGGCTGCCGTTGCGATGGTCATCAGGCCAGAAGAGCACTGACGCTCCATGGCCATACCGGAAACGGTTTCTGGCAGACCACCAGCGATGGCACATAAACGACCAAGATTATACGACTGCGTCCCCTGCTGGGCAGCTGCACCAATCAGCACATCATCGACTTCACCGGCTTCGATGCCAGCACGCTTAACTGCTTCACGTACAACATGACCACCCATTGCCGGGGCTTCAGTATCATTAAATGCGCCGCGAAACGCTTTGCCAATGGCCGTACGGGCGGTTGAAACAATAACAGCATCTTTCATTGTTGTTATTCCTTGTTCGGGCTTTCTGGAAAGTTTCAGCCTGGCTTTTTAACCGGACTGACTTCTTATTCCGGGTAGTAACGGGAAATCGTATCCACCACACAGGCAGGACGATCTTCACCTTCAATTTCTACCGTCACCCGAACGGTGGATTGAATACTGCCTTTCACTTTTTCCACTTTAATCAGCTCGCCCACACCCCGAATACGGGCTCCGGCTTTCACCGAGTTTGGAAAGCGTACTTTATCTGTGCCGTAATTGACGCCCATACTGACTCCCTGAACGTCCATTATCTCTGGCAGAAACAGGCTGACCAGAGAGAGCGTAAGGTAACCATGAGCAATACAGGCGCCAAAAGGGCCATCTTTGGCGCGTTCAGGGTTAACATGAATCCACTGGTGGTCACCAGTTGCTTCGGCAAAACGGTTGATCCTTTCCTGGTCGATGATCAGCCACTGACTTTCTCCCAGCACTGAGCCAACCTTATCCTGAAGTTCGTGAGGAGTGTTGAATACCGTTGTCGCATGCTTTTCACTCATAATAGTCAGGCCCTCTGACTGCTGGCAGAAACGATTTCACCGGTCATATACGAGCTGTAGCCACTGGCCAGGAACATCATGATATTGGCAATCTCCCAGACCTCGGCAGCGCGACCAAATGCTTCTCTGCAAGCCAGCTGCTGCAAAAGCGCCCGGGGCGCCGATTTACGCAGGAAATCATGGAGGGCAATGCTCGGGCTCACCGCATTGATGCGTATGCCATGCTCAGCTGCTTCCAGCGCCGAGCAACGGGTCAGCGCCATCACGCCAGCCTTTGCAGCGGCATAATGTGCCTGCTCTTTTTGTGCGCGCCAGCCAAGTACGGAGGCATTATTAACAATCACTCCGGACTTGCGCTCCATCATTTTCGGCAGAATTGCCCGGGTCATTCGCATGGTGCCGGTCAGGGTGACATCCAGTACCCGGTTCCACTCGGCATCTTCCATTTCAACCAGCAGTTTAGAGCCTCCCAGCCCGGCATTGTTGATCAATACATCAACACCGCCGAGCTTTTCTTCAGCCGCAGCCACCAGAGTCTGAACCTGCTCTTCATCGGTGACATTACAAACCCGGGGATAAATGGCCTCCAGCCCCGTTGCCACTTTGATTTTTTCTGCCGCTTCAAACAGGCGACCTTCGTGAATATCACTGATCATCAGGGCACGACAGCCTTCTTCTGCTGCGCGAAGTGCTGCAGAAAAACCAATACCGGCACCGGCTGCTGCAGTAATCAGAACAGACTTACCGTCCAATAGCTGATGACCCTGTATATATTCCGGGTTCAACATCGCCTTTCTCCCGTTAATTTTTATTGCCTTTAAAAGCCTTCAACACAAGGGCACCAAGACACAAACCAAGACACAAACCAAGACAGAAAGAGTTACCCTTTTTTGTGTCTCCATCTCTTTGTGGTTAACAATATTAACGTGCCTGCCTCGGCTCTTTTGGCATTGCCAGTGCCCGTTCAGCGATAATGTTCCGCTGGATCTCATTACTGCCACCGTAGATAGTGTCAGAACGGGTAAAGAGATACATGGACTGCAGACGGGTCAGTTCATAAGGCCCTTGTTCCAGCAGTTCAGATTCAGGCCCCAGGACATCCATTGCCAACTTGCCAAGATTGGCATGCCAGGTAGCCCAGTGCAGCTAACTGTTCATCTTCAGGAGTGAAACTGATCTTCATAATATTTACCCCTTCACCGGCCCTGAATCATCCAACAATTGACGGGCAATACGCTCCCGATGCAAACCGCCATCCCCCAGGAACGTTTCACTGGACTTCGCCCGTTTAAAATAGAGGTGTGGGTCATATTCCCAGGTAAAACCGACACCACCATGAAGCTGAATGGATTCAGCCGCACAGTGAAAAAAGGCATCCGAGCAATACGCCTTGGCCAGTGCCGCAGCTTCCGGCAACTGGTCTTTGACTTCTGAGGCTTGTTCTGATGAGGCTTGTTCTGATGAAGCCTGCTCTGAGCAAGAGAGTGATTTGAACACCTCATCGGCCACGCAGGCCGCGTAATACACGGCAGATTTGGCACACTCAACCTGCAGCATCATATCCGCAGCCCGGTGCTTGATTGCCTGAAAGCTGGCAATGGGACGGCCAAACTGAACCCGTTCACGGGTGTAATCGATGGTCAACTCCATTACCTGCCGGGCACCACCGGCCTGTTCTGCAGCAATGGCTATCGATGCCAGTTGCAGAACCTGCTCAAGGGCAGACCAGTCTGATGTCCCTTCACCACCCAGGCAGCAGTCAGCTGAGACAAACAGACTTTCAATCTCGATCTTTGCCTGTTTGCGGGTCTGATCCATGGTGGGGGTCCAGCCACATTTTACACCTTCGTTATTGGCAGACACGGCAAAAAGGCGTACCCCATCTTCCCCTTTGCTACCGTCTTCACGGGCAGCAAGAATCAGCAGTCCCACCGTATGTCCATCCGGTACATAATACCAGGAACCTGAAAGCACATAGCCATCGCCTTCTTTTCTGGCCAAAGCCTGAACACTGCTGGCATCCCAACGGCGGTTGTCACGATGCTGTTGACTGGATAGCAATCCCAGTGTGGCAGTCAGACTGCCTTGTGCTATCTGCGGTAACCACTGCCGTTTCTGTGCTTCATTGCCAGCAATCAGAAGCGCATTGACCCCCATGGCAACGGTTGCCAGGAAAGGCGAGCAGAACAGCCTTCGCCCCATCTCTTCAAACAGTATTGCCAGCTCCACATAACCCAGACCAAGACCACCATACTCCTCGGGAATATGCAGGGCCTGCCAGTACATTTCCTGACACAGCCGCTCCCAGAGCTCAGGATCAAAACCCCGATCAGTAGCCATGGCTGTACGAACGGCCTCCGATGTTGAGACATCCTGCAGGAAGCGTTCGGCGGACTCACGAATCATTGCTTGTTCAGCGGTAAAAGCGAACTCCATGACCAGCGCCTCTTATGATTATTCTCAATTCCTGTTGCTGCCTACTCTCGCCTGAATCCTTAACAGCGTAATCGTTCGAATGGACGATATCTCTATCTGCAGAAACCGTCATTACTGACTATCTTGTGTCCATACCGGTTTGGTCAGGAGATGCAAATGTCCAGAGTTATTCAACCACTTCTCATTGGGATGATCACTGCATTGGTCACTATACAGTCATGTCTTGGTGAGTCTAAAATCGAGTCTTATGAAAAAAAAACAGAACCGACAGAAATAACTTTGTCGATGCCTGCCCTGGATGCAGCACTATCTGAAGTTGATAAAGAAGAACTGAAAGTCACTATCCTTGATATGATTCGAAACTTGAATATCTTTGACTTTGATAAGTTTGCCAGCTTCTTTGCAGAAGACTCATTAAAACTGTTAAAGCATCAGGTGCAACGCTATCACTCCAGCCACCTGTTTGAGATTATCTTTCCTGAAGGACGGGCTAAGGCAAATGAACTAACCCCGCAGGATTTTTTTGTGCGAATCATTGCCAAATCAAAATTTAATGTTGGTATTTCCCGAGCTTACGAAATTAATTTAACCCCTAAGTTTCGTATGCGGGCAGATGATGATGGAGAAATTGTCACTGTATTAACCACCTTTCCGGAGTCATATTCCGGCTATCAAACCCGCAGCGAGGTGTTCACCTTCAGGAAAGTGGAGAACAAATGGGTTCCTGAAGTTCCAGACTTTATTCTCAGCGACTTCAAATATGACCTGACCAGAAATTTTGTCCGCCAGCGCACTTTCTATCCCCTCTACCCGCTAACGGATACGTTCAACATTATGATGGGCTCCTTCAGGCATTTACATTAGCGGTCGGATCAGCTCACAACAGGCGACTGAAAAGCCTTGCAACAACAAGGCTTTTTTGGTTACACCCGTTTTTTGGCTTGCTCTTTTAACTCAAACTTCAGCACCTTGCCTGATGCATTGGTTGGCAGGCTATTAACGATACTGACATGTCTTGGCACCTTATAGTTTGCCATCGCCTGTCGGCACCAGTTCACTACGTCCTCCTTGTTCAGACGCTCTCCGGCAACCGGAATGACATAAGCCATCGCCACCTCCCCCATTCTCTCATCGGGAACCCCCACCACGGCAACCTGGGCGATCGCTTTATGGCTACTCATCAGCTTTTCGATTTCTGCCGGATAAACATTGAACCCACCCGTAATAAACATATCCTTCATACGATCGGTAATTTTCAGATACCCCCGTTCATCCAGTACCCCGATATCACCGGTATGCAGCCAGCCATCAGAATCGATGATTTCTGCTGTAGCCACCGGGTTTTCAAAGTACCCCTGCATCAGGTTATAACCCCGGATCACCACTTCACCGGGAGAGCCAGCCGTCACGTCTTTTCCTTCGCCATCCACACAACGGACCTCGATGCCCGGCATGGCACGACCGGAAGTATTGGCAATCAATCCAGGGTCATCACCGGCACGACAGAGGGTGGCAAAGCCACAGACTTCTGTCAGACCATAGGCTGTAATAATGGTATCGAAACCAAGCTCATCCCGCATTTGCTGGATCATGGACACAGGAATGGCTGCTGCGCCGGTGACCGCAACCCGTAATGAGGAAGTATCAAAGGTATTCAGCTCAGGATGAGCCAGAATCGATTGATAAAGCGTTGGCGGCCCCGGCAGGACCGAAATCTTTTCCTCGGATACCATCCGCAGAATAGTGGGCACATCAAACACCGGAAGCGGAAAAATAGTACAGCCCCTCATAAAAGCGGCCATCCAGCCTGCTTTGTAGCCAAACGAGTGGAAGAAAGGATTAACAATCAGATAACGATCCCCCTCCTGTAACCCTGACTCTTGATCACATCTCTCCAGCGCTGAACTGCCGGGCTATCTGCCAGGTTTTTACCCGATCCTGCAATTTCGCCCAGCCTTCCCATACCACTAACCAGCCGGGCTGCCCTGTATGCTTTGAATCACCCCAACCACCAAGCCGAGCAATCGTTTGAAGCAGCCAAGTGACTGTTGGCGGCTTATCGGGCAACGCTTTTTTTTCATAGGTTAGCCAGAGAACCTGCCATTCATCATCACTGACCACCTCATTCGCGAGTGTTTTTTCACTCCAAAGCTTTCTGTCTTTGTGCTGCCTGTCATTCGGTAACATTAATGCTTCACGGATTTGCATTAGTCTGACAGCGACAAACATTAATATGACCGCAAGTCGTTCAATGTTATCCGGAGATTGCAGACGAAGCCTTTCTACTCCTGCTCCCGATTTCCAAGCCTTGTGGAACTCTTCTATTCGCCATCGGAGCTCGTAAAATCGAATGATAGAGCGACAGTCTTCGAATGTTTCAATATCTTCAGTTGTCAATAGTACCCAGTGCAAACGGTCTTCGGAGTCATTGCCAATCTCTTCAGCCGACACAATATTCATAGTTACCGGTTCCGGCCTGCCGCCTGGCCTTTGCGGCGCCTGTATTGTCATCTTCTTTCTTTTGACCTGCAGCGTTGCCTTTCGCTTCTTTCTACCTCCTTTTTGAGGAACCACTATCGTATATTTCCCCAACACTTCAGTCTGAGCTAAGGAATCAAATAATAAGAGTTCGCCATCTACCAGGATTCTGTTTTGTGTAGCTCTTACAACAAACCGCTGTCGGTTATCCAGTTTGTAGTGCATATATTCGTATATATCCGCCTCCCGGTCGCAAACACTGATGATGTCAGGCATTTTACCCCCCATCCTTTGTTCTGTGTTTTCAGAGGCTCTTTGCCACTTAAAGCTTTCCTTTCCCTCGTAAGGTAGCTGACGACGTTGGTTCTTTTTCCCCCGCTGAACGTCCTCTCTAGTTCTCGTCCAAAAACACAACCAATTGAAAACTGTAGATTTTATCCTGAAAAATTAAGTGGAGCCCTACTGCTATCTGGCGACTAAACTTCCCAAGAGCAAGAAACATAAGGGATTGCCAAAAACAGAGGACTCCAAATGCGCAAAAAACGCAACCCGCAGTGTAGTATGGAACTCCATTACGTACCTCATGAAATCTGCTCCCAGCTTTCCGGTATCTCGCAATGGCTTGACGCCCATCCACAGTTCAATGACTGGATTTATGAGGACTTAAGTTCTGGTGATAAACAGAACACTGGGCGGAACGGACTATCAGCAGAATCCGTTCTTCGTGCGGCACTCCTGAAACAGTATTTGAATTGTGATTATGACTACTTGTCGTTTGTTTTGATGGACTCCATGCTCTTTCGAGACTTTTGTCGCCTCGAACCAAACCAGCGCCCCAGTCGCTCCAGTTTGCATGGGCTCATCAGCCTTCTTACTGCATCTACATGGGAACGGATTAATAACTGTCAGCTAATGACCGCTAAAGATCAGGGTATTGAAAAAGGGCGCACTGTGGCTATTGACAGCACAGTCACCGAATCGGATATCAAACCTCCTTGCGACAGTGATCTTTTAGCCAGTTCCGTTAAAGAAATTTGTCGGCTGCTGGAACGGGGACAAACACTGACAGCGACACCGCTTTATGAATATACCCATCACAACCGAGCCGTAAAAGATGCGGCCAGAAAATGCATCTACGCTGGCAAAGAAGAGCGGCATCAGCATTATAAAAAAACTGCTGCAGTTGACCCGAAAATCCCGGAAGGTACTTATCGAAGCTACTGTCACGCTAGCAAACGCCCGTCAGCAGGGGCAGTGTCTCCTGGCTGATGATGCCGACAAGTGGCAGGCCGATGTGGATCACCTGTTACCCCTGGTGGATGCAATAGTCTCCCAGACAGAGCGCAGGGTCTTTAAGGGTGAAAAGGTGCCAGCCCAGGAAAAAGTGGTTAGCCTGTATGAACCCCATACGGATATCATCGTAAAAGACAGGCGGCAAGTACAGTATGGCCATAAACTGAACCTGGTTCAGGGAAAAAGTCGATTGATCCTGGACCTGGTTATTGAGGAAGGTAACCCAGCGGATTCGGACCAATTCATTCCGATGATGGAAAGACAAAAAGAAATTTATGGTCGTGTACCTCGCCAGACAAGCGGTGACGGCGGATACGCGTGTCGCGCTAATTTGGAAAAAGCCAAGGCCATGGGAATCAGCGATGTAGCTTTTAATAAGAAGCGCGGACTTGAAGTCGAAGAGATGACTAAAAGTCAGTATGTGTATAAAACGCTCTTTCGCTTCCGGGCAGGTATTGAAGCGGGAATTTCGTGGCTAAAGAGATGTTTTGGGCTATCACGTTGCCACTGCAAGGGTTCTGAGCGTTTTGATTCTCATTGCTGGTTATCGGTGGTCTGTTACAACCTGGTGATTCTGGCCAGACACCCGGCACCATCCTGATAGCCACCTCCACGCTACATGAAAGTACCTTTCCAGCATGGTGGGAGGATGTTTTCTGCCTGCTTTTCGCGTTTTTCTCCAATATCCGTCCCAGATTAGAGAAAAAAAGGGAAGAGTTTTTGCGGCTCTCTGGAATTTCAGGAAATATCAAAACGAACGTACAATCTAATTATGATTGCCTGATGCGTTTTTGGACGAGAACTCTCTAACCCATCGTTCTTGATCAATAAGCCCAATGCTTCGCTCTGTATCCGCATCAACCAAGAAGACAGAGTGGACGTGGAATCCTCTGGTTTTAGAGCCTTCAGGACCTCCAAGATCACCAAGCTCGGATCTGACAGCATGTTTATAACCCAGGGTTGTTGTATCTTCGAGAGCCAGAAGTAGGCGAGACTGTCTCGCTATTTTGGCAGTTGCCTGAAAGCCTGCCTCAGCTATTGCTTCAGGCTTTACGGCCTCATTCTCAATCAGCCGGTAAGCTCCAGTTACCAGTGCGGTATAACCTTCGCATGAAGATGACAAAGAATTACCGGTATGAGCTGAAAGCTCGGCAGCAACTTTGACAAGTCGTTTTGTACGTCGAGTATCGCCCAAATCAGCACATCCAAAAGTTAGTTCTGACCATGGTTTAGGAGAAAGTGGAAGCATGACCTGTTTTATCAGTGAGAAATGATAGAACAAGGTAGCTATTTGTGATCAAGAGACAGCCTGTAACCCAACAACCCTACTCCAGTCCTCAACCACCTGCAGGTTCTGACCATGACAGGTCATCACCCCTTTGGGCTTGCCCGTAGTACCTGAGGTAAACAGCAGGTCAGACAGGGAATCAGACGCTACTTGTTGCTGACGTAACCGTATGTGTTGGTAAGGCGTATTGTCTGATTTTTGCAGAAACTCATCCCAGGAAATACCGTACTCAGATCCCTGCCCACGGAAGATTACGATAGCCTCCAGCCCGGGCAACGATTCGCCCTCAAGCATGGCCGGATATTGGCAGTTCAGGAACTGATCCATACAGAACAACAATTTCGCACCACTGGTACGGAGAATATAACCCGCTTCCGGGCCTTTCATCCGGGTATTGAGCGGAACCAGTACGGCACCAACAGTCTGCAACGCTGTTGCAGCCACAATCCACTCATGGATATTCGGTGCCCAGACAGCAACCCGGTCACCCTGCTCAACGCCCATGGCCAGCAGTGAAACCCCTGCTCGCAACCTTAATTCATTGAGCTGGTAATAACTCAGCGTGATCTTGTCATCCTCAACCGCAGACCGGCTACCATAGGCATCAGCGGCGGCATCCATCAGATCAGGAATGGTGTTTACTGCTTGCAGATCAATCATAACCGGCGATTCTTAGTTATTATTTTAATCAGGAAACTTGACCTTAACATCATTGGTCAATGGACGACTTTGACAGGCTAATGTCCACCCTTCAGCCAGTTCAGCTGCTGAAAGGACCTCATTCAAGCCGAGTTGAGTCTCACCGCTTGCTACCCTACACATACAGGCACCACACATGCCTTCTTCACAGGATGCCGGCGCATCAAGGTCTGCCTTCTGCATGGACTGAAGCAGGGTATCGCCTTTTTCATAAGCGACTTCATGTACCTCTCCATCCAGCTCAACCACAAACTGAGTAGCGGTCGACCCTTGTGCAGCAGCTCTGGCTTCCTCAGCCGCCGCTTCTGACTCGTCCGGGTCCGGTGGCGATACAAAACGTTCAGTGTGAATCCGCGCCCCCGGCTCACCCAGTGCGACCAGAGCAGACTCAATCGTATCCATGAACGGTCCGGGGCCACAGATAAAGTATTCACCATGCTCATGACCTTGCACCAGCTGCCTTACCATGGGCTGAGTCAGGAAACCGTGAACAGAATCAAGGATATGAACCACTTCAAGGCGATCAATGTACTCAGCCGCAATGGCTTTTATTTCATCCCTGAAAATCACTGACTGATCATTGCGGTTAGCGTAGATCAGCTTGACCTTGCGATCGGTCGTTTTCAGTGCAGACTTGAGAATGGAGAACACTGGCGTTATCCCGGAACCACCACCAAACAGGACAATATCACCTGCCGGTGTGTTGTCAGTGAGATGAAACAGCCCGGCGGGAGCCATGACCTCAATCTCGTCACCGGCCTTAACGACATCATTAATCCAGTTAGAAATACGGCCGCCGTCAACCCGCTTGACAGTTACCTTATGTTCCGGATCCACATGGGGTGAGCTGGCCAGAGAGTAACAGCGAGTCAGCTGCTTGTCTCCATAAGGCACCTTCAGCGTCAGAAACTGCCCCGGCAGATAGTCAAACTGATCCCTCGTCTCTTCAGGAATACTGAATACCACGGACTTGCTATCGTGGGTCTCTTCGATGACAGCAGCGACTTCCAGACGATGGAAGCGTTGCTTTGGTGCACGTTCCAATCCCCCCCCCTGCGCAACTTCCTGCACCGCTATAGCTTCTGAACCAGTCATCTGTTAACTCCTGATCTGTGCCTGAATCGCTGATTCCATCTGGGCAATATCAATTTTCATTTACTCTGGCAACGCTGCTGCCAGCCCGACGGCCAGAGAAGATACAATCCGCTATCGAAAGACCACTGACGTACAAATTTGAAGCGACACCGATGGCATTTCTGCCGGCAGAGTAAAGTCCGGAAATCGCTTCTCCCTGCTGATTCAGCACCTGACCAGTCTCCTCATTCACTTTGAGCCCCCCCAGGGTAATCATTGGACACGGGAAAACAGCGTTGTTAAAAGAGACATCAATGGCATACCAGGGCCCCTTGTCCAGTGGAGCAAGGAATCCGGGGGACTTGCCGAGTTCATCTTCTGACAGCCCGTTGGCTGCATCGGTATAACGTTGAATGGTTCCAGCCAATGCGGCTTCAGGCACGTTGATTTTTCTGGCCAGCTCAGCAATGGTTTTTACTTTCTTGCTGTTCAGGTACATGCTCATCAAGGCAGGAGCTGTCTGAAAGAACCAAACTTTACCAGGCAGGACCTGGTTGAATGCCTGCCTGAAAAGCGTTTTATTGAGGATCAATGTTGCGCGGCCATTGTGATGCTCCACCATTTCATAACCGAGCCTGGCACCATAGACTTCCTCATTGCAGTAGCGTTCGCCCTGACCGTTAACAACAATACCCCGGGCCCAGGCCAGTGGCGGGTTAATAAAACGCCAGGCACTCAGCTTATCCATTCGGTCAACGGCGGCACCGGCCCCCATACCCATCTGAATACCACTGCCGTCACACCCCGTAGTGCCCAGCGGCAAGCCTTCACGATATTTGGGACCATATTGCTCAACCATTTCCCGGTTAAAAATAAAACCACCGGCGGTCAGAATCACCCCTTTGCGGGCGCGGATGTATTGCAGAACCGCCGCCTCTTCCTCCAGGGCCTTAACCTTATCACGAATCTTGAACGCTATTCCGGGAGAGTAATTGTGAAGGGTGGTCGCCAGCTGAGACAAACGTTTGTGCTTAAGCGCTGCAGGCGTACCCGGTATTAAACGACGGACTTCAACACCCAGCACGGCTCCGGATTCATCACACACCAGACGACGAACATCACTTTGCACCCGTAGCTCGACACCTCTGGCCAGTGCAGAGGCTTTTAATGGTGCATACAAAGAGGCACCCGACAACCCGGGACCTTTCGCCCGATGCCCACGGGGGGCTGGTTTTGCGTACTTTGCATAACTGCCTACAGTCTCATTGCCGGAATAGTAGAGATAGTATTGATCACTGGGATAAGACGTTTTAACCGGGGGAACATTACCTGAAAACTCAACATTATGACTTTGCAGCCAACGAAGATTCATTGCACTTTGTTCACAAAAGCGCCTTAGTGTCTCTTCTTTTACCGCATCACCGGCTTCCTGGCGAAGATAGTTGAACATCTCTTGTGGAGTATCTTCAAAACCCTCCGATTTTTGCCACTCGGTACCACCACCCGAGTAAACGACACCGCCACTACGGGCCGTCGCCCCCCCCCCGAAAAAACGATCAACCGCCAACACAGAGAGCCGATGATGACGAGCCTCAAGAGCGGCCGCCACACCCGAGCCACCAAAACCAACCACTACCACATCCCGTTCATCATGCCACTGGATTTGGTCTGCACTCCCTACTTTTAACGCATTTCGATCTATGGATGGATGACTCATACGCTCCCTCTATGAAAATGCCATCGGGTCTTTCCTGATTTTCAGACTATGGAGAAAGCATTTTCATTATTATTGTTATTGGCAAGCTGACAACTCTTGAAACATCTCTTGAAACATCTGCAAATTAAACGACAACTTCTACTGATATGGTTGTATAACGGCCATCCACATAAATCAGTGGGTTGATCTCTTCACTGTTGTGAATCTGTTTGATACGGCCTATAAGTAGTTAAAAGTTTGCTTATGGATATTTTGATCGTACTATTGATATGCGCCCATCCTACCCAAATCTTTGTATACATGCATAGGCGGTCTCTTCAGCCCTGAAAAAGCCCAGAATTTTATCCGGTTGTTTCTGGAGTGACCTGAGTCCTTTTTTAACTGCATTCAAAAAGGCTTCCTTGGTTCACAGTATCAGTCTTCCCAAGTGACCTGATTTCAAATAGCTCCAGACGTATTCATCGGGATTCAGCTCTGGTGAATAAGCGGGCAAGATATGGATGCCCAATAAACGAGGTTCCTGCTGCAGAAATTTTAGAACCTTTTTCGCCTTATGGGCAGAGTGCCCGTCAGCCACAACCAATACCGGCCGGTCATGAGTGCGCACCAGCTGTTTCAGGAAACGAATAAACTGATCAGCATTGAAGCGACCATTGATGGTCATGTAGCGCATGGTGCCTTCGCCACTGACAGCAGAAATCAGATTGATACCGAACCGCGCCCCTGTTGCTTCTACGACAGGTGTTCGGCCTTTCTTTCCCCAGGTTGTGCCGCTGTGGTAGTCAGAACGTGCGCTGCTCTCATCAGCAAAGTAGATAAGCGCATTATTTTCTTCTGCAATTTTACGAAGCTCAGGGTAACGAGTTGTCAGCCAGTCATGGACTTTTTTTTACACTGTTGCCATGCCTTGCGTACCGGACGCTGAGGAGAAAAGCCCATTCTCTTAAGCATCTTGCCAACAGCAGCCGGATGCATGGTGATACCAAACTCACTTTTGATGATGGCGGCAACAATGTCACGAGTCCACATTGCCTTGTAGAATCCGAAGTCGGTAGGATTTTTGATCAGAAGTATCTCAGCAAGCTCTGCCCTTTGCAGATCCGACAGTTTGGGAGGTCTGCCCCCAAATGGTCTGGTCTTTAATGCCTCAAACCCACCTTCTTTATAACGGTTGATCCAGTCATATACGCAGGTGTGATCTGTACTGTATATCTCTGAAATTTCTTTGACATCAGCACCATCCAACCACTTTTGAATAGCCTCTATGCGAATAGACTCGCGAACAGTGTGGCTTAGCTTGCGTCCATCAACTCTACTCATAAACTGCCGCCCCCCTGAAAGAGGCGACAGTCTACTCAACTTTGTTGTGGGAGGCTTTGGCACATATCAATATGCACTGAACCAATGGCCGAAACTCGTCGTTTACTGTGAGAGTGGCCACCTGGACATCAGTAATGCCGCAGCGGAAAACAGCATCCGCCCCTTCGCTATTGGCCGCAAGAACTGGATGTTTGCCGATACCCCAAAAGGAGCCCGGGCCAGCGCCCTGTTCTACAGCCTGATTGAAAGCGCCAAGGCCAATAACCTGGAGCCTTTTGATTACCTGAACCGTATTTTAAAAGAGCTTCCTTATGCGGACACCGTTGAGAAACTGGAGCAGCTTCTGCCCTGGGCCGTGAAGGAGGCTCAAGAATAAGCCGATTCACTGGGGTTGGCTATGACGTTGGTTAAATTGGCGCTTACGGAACAAAAGAGTTGCTTGAACTGTTTGAACCACCCAACAAAGACCCCATTGTCGTAAACTAGCAGAAGTGGAGTTACAAGGGAAAGGTGCTGAAGCGATATGAAACCATGTATGGATGTGTGCCTATGGAACGTTCTGTTTATCAGGGGGTCAGAGGTGGTGTTACGCTGGCGCCTCTTGATCTTCGCACCGGTATTGTCGGCTCAGCTACCCCCAAGTTTGCCAAAACACTCGCTTGGAAATACGGGGCTTTTACAGGTTGGCTGATCATTTCAGAGCCTCCTGTCTAATTTTCAAATATAGGTAGTTCCCATCCAAAAACTATAGCCCTTGGGCCACGTAGCCTACAGAGATTTGACGTGCTCTGAATTTACAGGAAAATCACATCAACTCCGCTGTAGCCCCCGAAAACTGGTTGAAAAAGGCGTCAAAACAAAACTTGATTTTTTCCCTCTAAGCCTTGGCACGCATAGGCTGCAGAGTTTTTGGACGAGAACTAGGTAATCAAGGTCATTGTAACCGCATGCTTTATAGATGATCCGTTTGATAACCCCATTGAAGGCTTCGATTTTCGCGCTGGTTATACGATGCTGGCAGTATGACAGTAACCCTTCTCTAGCTCTGTCTAACCCCTTGGCGAACTTCTTTAACTCGGATATCCCTGTTTCTTTGGCAAGTGCTATCCAGTTGTCCAGGCACTTTCTGGCACAGGCTTTATATTTGTACGTCCATAGCTGTTTTAGCATATCTTTCAGGATATATGCCTGATTGAGATCCTCATTCATGGCTAACAACTCCTTCAGATTACTTTGCCCTTTTGGTGTTAAATTCTCAGGATTTCTGAACAGGTTAAAGCGTTGCCCTTTGATAAACGGCTTGTCCTCTTCTTCTGCCTGTCGCCACTCCCTGCGCCTGATTTGGTCAATCACATCGTTGTAATTGGCAATAATATGAAACTTGTCGTATACAATATCGGCGTTTGGCAGATGCTCTCTCACTGAAGCCTGATAGCTTCCACCACGGTCAATACCAACGCATTCAATGCTTGCTTTTTGTTCTTCTGTCAGACTGGAAAGGAACCGATCCAGAACTTCTTTCTTTTTTCCTTCACCAAGGAACAGCGTTTCACCGGTATCAGCATTTAGAGCAACGGTTAAAAAATGATGCCCCTTACCAATGGATTTTTCATCGATAAGAAGAGCGCGAATACCATCCCGCTTGGGTGCAGGCAGCATCTTCATGAGCATCTCTTTATCCCAGCGACGAGCGGTGCCGCCAGAGATAGCAATGAATTCAGGAACCTTGTCACATGGCATATGGCATATAGCGGCATAGATGGCTGACATGCCTTTTAAGTCGCTCTGTTGCTTGAGCTTTAGGTGCAAGCCCCGGAGGCGTGACTGTTTCTATATTACCGCAACGAGAGCAACGCCCTTGAAATGCAGTGAAGAGAAGATTTACCTGAAGAGTCCCCAGTGGCAGATCCTGAACGCTTCGATCGTTTGTCTTCATCTGCCCCATAGGTGTTTCGCACTTACTACATCTGACGTGTTGTATACGGCCATCCCGACGGAGATGGACAAAGGCATGTTTGATATTCCAGTCAATATCAATTCACTCGATTACCCAGCCAGGAAATGCGAACATAGGACGAAGTGATGGGGTTGCAGACATGTCTGATCCTTCAGAAGTTTTGATCCTTACAAATCAATCTTCCTCTGAAGGCTATTTCTGTTGCAACCCCTCACTTTTCATCCGCCAACCTGTAAAAGCCCCGGAAATACAGTCAGATGCCCGCTCCTGCTGTTAAAGAAGACTCTGCAACCAACCATCAAAGAACTCTGTCTAACTCGTATATCAAGCATCAAGCATTTATCCGACAGGGTAGGTGCATTAATTGAAGACCAGAAAGACATCGAATATGACTTGCCGCTCCTGCCAGAACCCGTCGAAACCATTGCCATAGGTCTGGATGGCACCTGCATGTTGCTCTGTGAACACGGCTGGAGAGAAGCGATGTGTGGAACCCTGAGTCTTTACTCGGCCAATGGTGATCGATTGCACACTATTTATACCGCCAGCTCACCTGAATATGATATGGCAAGCAAAGCTTTATGGGCAAACTGGACGAAGAGATTGCAAAACTAAAACGCCTTTATCCACAAGCGACTTATGTGGGGGTCGCTGATGGGGCTAAAGAAAACTGGCGCTATCTGATGAAGCATACCTCTGCTCAGATACTCGATTTTTATCATGCCTCGGAATACTTGGCCGGGGCAGCAGAAGCATTATTTCCGGACAGTAAAGCCAGGAGAAGGTCTGGTTAGAAGATAGGCTCCATAACTTGAAACACACATGCGGTGCGGCCAGGAAAATACTGAAGGAAATTGAATCAGCGGAACTCCCGAAAAAGACGACGGCACTGATAGAAAAGCGTTACAAGGCAGTGACCTACTTTACCAACAATCATCACTTAATGAAGTACCAAGAGGCTCTGGAGCACAACTGGCCGATCGGTTCCGGAGTCACAGAAGCAGCATGTAAGACCATGTAAGACATTGGTCAAACAACGGCTATGCAGTTCAGGAATGAGGTGGAAATTAGCCGGGGCAGAAGTACTGCTGGAAACAAGGTCTCTTATTCATAGCCTTAAGTCCCGCTTAATGATTTGAAAATGAAAGGCTGTGTCGGCTGGAAGGAGCGCCCTCTGTGCTGTTCAGGTAAAATATCTGTGCAAACAACGAAGCACCTGCGAGGTGCAACACAGGGACGCAGTACGATGATAATTCCCAAGCCTGAAAAAATCGAGATCGAATTCACTGACGCTAAACTAACCGGTATGGCTGGGGCTCTTTTTATCGCCCGCCTTGCCCGTCGTTTCAAATTACCTGAGCAGTTATCAACCCATATCCAGCTCAAAAAACGTAACCGAGGTTGTGATGATAAAGACAGCCTGCTGGGACTGATTTACAACTTTTGTGCGGGTAACGGACACCTTTCTGATATGGATATTCTGCAAAAAGACAGGCCAACCGTCAGTCTGCTTGGCCTCGAAGATGTCAGAGGCTCAAGGCGAATGGGAGAGTATCTTTCCCGGTTCAAGGCCTGACTCTTGATCACATCTCTCCAGCGCTGAACTGCCGGGCTATCTGCCAGGTTTTTACCCGATCCTGCAATTTCGCCCAGCCTTCCCATACCACTAACCAGCCGGGCTGCCCTGTATGCTTTGAATCACCCCAACCACCAAGCCGAGCAATCGTTTGAAGCAGCCAAGTGACTGTTGGCGGCTTATCGGGCAACGCTTTTTTTTCATAGGTTAGCCAGAGAACCTGCCATTCATCATCACTGACCACCTCATTCGCGAGTGTTTTTTCACTCCAAAGCTTTCTGTCTTTGTGCTGCCTGTCATTCGGTAACATTAATGCTTCACGGATTTGCATTAGTCTGACAGCGACAAACATTAATATGACCGCAAGTCGTTCAATGTTATCCGGAGATTGCAGACGAAGCCTTTCTACTCCTGCTCCCGATTTCCAAGCCTTATGGAACTCTTCTATTCGCCATCGGAGCTCGTAAAATCGAATGATAGAGCGACAGTCTTCGAATGTTTCAATATCTTCAGTTGTCAATAGTACCCAGTGCAAACGGTCTTCGGAGTCATTGCCAATCTCTTCAGCCGACACAATATTCATAGTTACCGGTTCCGGCCTGCCGCCTGGCCTTTGCGGCGCCTGTATTGTCATCTTCTTTCTTTTGACCTGCAGCGTTGCCTTTCGCTTCTTTCTACCTCCTTTTTGAGGAACCACTATCGTATATTTCCCCAACACTTCAGCCTGAGCTAAGGAATCAAATAATAAGAGTTCGCCATCCACCAGGATTCTGTTTTGTGTAGCTCTTACAACAAACCGCTGTCGGTTATCCAGTTTGTAGTGCATATATTCGTATATATCCGCCTCCCGGTCGCAAACACTGATGATGTCAGGCATTTTACCCCCCATCCTTTGTTCTGTGTTTTCAGAGGCTCTTTGCCACTTAAAGCTTTCCTTTCCCTCGTAAGGTAGCTGACGACGTTGGTTCTTTTTCCCCCGCTGAACGTCCTCTCTAACCCATCGTTCTTGATCAATAAGCCCAATGCTTCGCTCTGTATCCGCATCAACCAAGAAGACAGAGTGGACGTGGAATCCTCTGGTTTTAGAGCCTTCAGGACCTCCAAGATCACCAAGCTCGGATCTGACAGCATGTTTATAACCCAGGGTTGTTGTATCTTCGAGAGCCAGAAGTAGGCGAGACTGTCTCGCTATTTTGGCAGTTGCCTGAAAGCCTGCCTCAGCTATTGCTTCAGGCTTTACGGCCTCATTCTCAATCAGCCGGTAAGCTCCAGTTACCAGTGCGGTATAACCTTCGCATGAAGATGACAAAGAATTACCGGTATGAGCTGAAAGCTCGGCAGCAACTTTGACAAGTCGTTTTGTACGTCGAGTATCGCCCAAATCAGCACATCCAAAAGTTAGTTCTGACCATGGTTTAGGAGAAAGTGGAAGCATGACCTGTTTTATCAGTGAGAAATGATAGAACAAGGTAGCTATTTGTGATCAAGAGACAGGTTCAAGGCCGATTCTGTGAAGGCGTTGTACGGCGTTATTCGTGATCTCTGCCGACAGGTAGCCCCCGATGTTATTGAACACGTCGTTAAGGAGAAAAGTTACCTTCCGATCTTTCTTGATGGAACGGAGATTGAGGTGGATGGCCATCTGTTTCAGGAAGCTAAAGTCGGCTACAGCGGCAGTCGGCAGTACTGGCTCCACAGTATTTTTATCGGGCACCTGTGGGCCAGTGCCCGCCTCAACCCAGGGGCTTCTGACGTTTGTTATGGCTGGCAAGAGCAGCTTGAGAATGATGTCGTGCCTTTGGTGAGTGACGACATCCCCGTTTGGGCCAGAATGGACAATGCCTACTACAGAAAACAGGTTGTGGAATGGTTTGAAGCCCGTCCGTGGGACTTCTCTATCAGCGTCACCAATGACAACTACTGCCGTCCAGTACTCGATTGTATTGAGGGTTTACCCAAAAGTGCCTGGACGCCTATCCGCAGTGACAACACAGAAGAGGCGATCCTGTCTTATCACCAGCCTGCCGGGTGGAACCGTCAGCAGACGTATGTCGTGACCCGCCGCTGGCATGACGGAAAACAGTGGCTGGCAGTGCCCCGCTACTCAGTGATACTGGTCAGCCGCTCTGATCTGCCGTTGGCAGAACTGGTGCGTCGCCACCGGGAGAAGCAGGGGCAGGAGAATGCCCAGAAAGGTCCACTGATTGATCTGGATTTGCACCATCCACCCTGTCGCTCATTTCACGCCAATCAGGCTTGTAGTGGTCAAGTAAAAATGGACACCTGATTAAGCCGCTTTCCTGAGTTCTTGTTGTTCAAAGTCCACAGGGCTCATGTAACCAAGATAAGAGTGAAGTCTGCGGTTGTTGTAGAACAAAATATAATCAACAACTGTCGCCTCAACATCTGCCCTTGTTTCGAAAATATAATGGTCAGTCCTTTCTCGTTTCATACTGCCAAAAAATCGCTCCGTTACCGCATTATCCCAGCAATTTCCCTTACGACTCATACTGCATATCATGCCGTATTCCCTGAGCTGAGCCTGATAGTCCAGCGAGGCGTACTGGCTTCCCTGATCTGAGTGGTGAAGCACTCCCGAACCAGGCTTACGACTCCACCACGCCATTCTCAAGGCTTCCAGCGGCAGCTCTGTGGTCATACGCTTGTCCATTGACCAGCCTACTATCTTCCGGGAATAGAGATCCATAACCACTGCCAGATACAGCCAGCCTTCGCGAGTCCATAGATAAGTGATATCAGTCGTATAGACCCTGTTTGCCTCTGTGACAGCAAACTCCCTGTTCAGAAGATTTTCTGCTACCGGAAGCTTATGCTTGCTATTCGTCGTCACCTTGAATTTTTTTGCATACTTCACAACCAGTCCCAAGCGCTTCATCAGTGTTGCTGCTTGATAGCGGCCAATATTGTAACCCTTGCCTTGCAGGGCTTTTGCCATTCTCCGGCTGCCATATGAGCGATCGGAGTCGATAAAAATTTGTTGTGCATCAGACTCCAGGCGGAACTGCTTGGCCAGAGAGTCCTTCTGATGTTCCTGTTGATTCTGCCAGCGATAAAAGCCACTGCGCCCAACCTGCATTACTTTACAGAGCACCTGCACCGGATAGGCCTCCTTCTCCTGTTGTATAAATGCAAATCTTACAACAGGTCTTTCGCGAAGAAGGCCGTCGCCTTTTTTAATATTTCCTGTTCCATTTTCAACTGGCGGTTTTCAGCTTCCAGCTCTTTTATTCGCTGCTGATCAGGCGTCAAAGCTTGCTGCCCTTTGCCTGGAAAAGACATTTCCTTTTTTTCATCCTGTTCCCGTATCCAGCGTCTCAGGTTGCCATCATTGATACCAAGACTTCTGGCAACCTCTGTTACAGCCTGCTTCTGCTCCACTACCATGGCAATGGCTTTACGCTTGAATTCCGGAGAATAATTTTTACGCTGCTTTGTCACTTTCTACCTCGTCACTAACTGCACTATTGTGCTTAACGAGGTGTCCTAAGTCATTAAACCACTTCACAGCTTTTCGGTTGGGGAGGCGTTTTATTGGATCAGCTGAAGGAGGTTGAGGGTTCGGTGCGCCTGGTGTCAGCTAAATCGTTATGTTTTTTGACATAAAGCCATGGCGGGACGCAATATCAATGCAGAAAAATACGCTGCTACGATTTGGCAGGCCATGTTTGTTCAAAAAAACATCAGCCGTTCGAGTTGTAGCAGCGTTTATGAAACATTCGGGTTAGTTGACCGAAAAAAATTAATTTCTTTCAGAAATATAAACATTTCGTAACTATTCAGCACTGAGCAAAGGCATATTACAGTAATTCCGAACAGCTCTATGAAGTGATTGATATATGTCCATTCCCTGTTTTCTGGCAGACGACAAATAGCTGCGAATCCGTGCAAACATAGAACCACCGTCTGCACTCCTGAAGCAGCCTGAGATTTTCTGCTTTAACTTGGCCATTCGAACATCCCGCTCACTGCCATTGTTATCGAAGGGAATGGTAAAATCTGACATGAAGCGCAGTGTCTCAGCCTTGAACTCAGTGAGTCGTTTGAAGAGATTGTAAGCTTTAGTATTCTTGACTTTCTTGCGCTTAAGCTCCTCTCGTTGCTTCTCCATATAGACGACTTCTTTCATTAGAGCCCGCTGAAGCAACCGGTCATAAATCTTCTCGATTCGTTCACAGACAACACTTGGCATCTGTAGCATACCTATGGTCTTAAAGCCCTTGCAGTAATGCCAGGAAAGCCTCAGTAGCTTCATCAATCGCAACGCCAGTTGATTGCTGTCCCTATCAACAACACCCAAAAGCTCCCTCAGGTGATGGGCATTGCAAAGTACGTGAGTTGCCGCATATGCAAAATAGGATTTCCAATGATCATGAACCAGAACGCCTGCAAATGTTAGCAGTATGCCCATCGTGTCCATGGCCTCACGACCTCGCTTTTCAGACAAGTAGTAGAGCGTCCATTGTTCATCCCGCATAACGTGTAGCCAGTGCAAAGAGCCCTCGGCCCGCATACCCGTTTCATCGGCTCCGGCAACAGACGATTCCCGCAAGGCGTCACGAATAACCTCTTCAGTAGAAGCCAGATTTTCATAGGTTCTGGCCACAAAATTGGCGACAGTGCCTGCACTTACACTCATTTTATAGAGAGTATTAAAATACTCTGACACGCGCTTAAAAGGCAGGAAATGGTATTGGTTAAGATAGACGGCCATAGCCTGTGTGGCTGAGCCATATTGTGCGGCAGCGGTAACACCTTCCGGGAATTCAGCCTGATTCCGACAACCACAAGTGCAGATTTTTACTTCAGCTCTATGGGCCGTTACTTCAAATTCACCCGGTCTCCCTGGTTCAAACACCTGTCGTTCAATATATTTGACCGGCTCACTATCAAGAAGAGACGCCTGACATTTATTGCATTCTTTAACCGGAAGGTACTCAATATAGTCAGGGATATCGACCTGTTTAAGACAAGTGCCCTGATGCCCTTTCTTTCCACCGGCTTTATTACCAGAAGACTGTCTCAGACTTTTAGGATTGGGTTTTTCATCCGATGGATCGGTACCTTTATCTGCGGAAAGGTCGTCAGAATGATCTGGAGAATTACTGTTTTTACAAGGTTTTTGATAACCATCAGACGATGGCGGCTTGCTGCTGTTTTGACTGTTCTTGCCAACCTTTTCTTCCAATTCTCGACATCGCTCTTCCAGACAGGCAACTCTCATCCGCAGCTCTGCATTCTCTTTCAAGAGAATCTCAGCCGACATAGTTGCGGGTAGTTCTGGAATCATGCTGGCGAATATTGTGGAAAAATGGTGCTTAAGAGGATGGTATAAAAATCAGAAAATTCGTAATTTCTCAAAAAGTGCTGGAAGCAGGATAATTTCGGTCAGTCGTCTATCCTCTCACCATGGCTTTTCTAGAACACCAGCAGTTACAACCTGAAGATCTACTGAGATTCATCACTCAGCAGCAAGAGCAGATCATTCAGCTCAAAGAGCAGATAGAATTGCTTGAAGCAGAGATTCGTCGTCTAAAAAAACTGCCCGCAAAGCCTGACATCAAACCAAACACCAAACCTCCCGATGATGACACCGGCAGCCCTGATGGAGATCCATCCGCTCCTGAGGGTAACGATGGAGCCAGCCCAGACACCTCGTCAAAGCAGAAGGTTAAGAAGCCCAACGAGAAAACCAGAAAGCAGCGTAAACAGCCCCGAAAGCCATCGGCGGAAAAATCCATACCCATTGCTGCCACTGATGTTCCGGAGGGATCAATCAGGAATGGAACCACCCCTTTTCATGTTCAGGAACTGACAATACAAACATCCAGTATTGAATATCTTTTAGAGCAATGGGTGACACCCGATGGACAAACCATTACGGCCAAACCGCCAGCCAGCCTTCATGGACATCATTACGGGCCAATGCTGCAGGCCTACGTTCTGCACCAGTATCATGGTTGCTCCGTTACCCAGCCAGAACTGCTGGACTGGCTATGGGACATTGGAATCTCTATTTCCAGCGGGGAACTCAGCCAGCTTCTGACGAAAGGACACGAGCAGTTCCATGCTGAGAAAGATGAGCTGTTGACTACAGGTATTCGCTGTTCAAGTTATATCCAGACAGACGACACGGGAACAAGGCATAAGGGGAAGAACGGTTACTGCACCATCATCAATAACGAGTCCTTTGCCTGGTTCGAGAGCACAGACAGCAAAAGCCGGGAAAATTTCGTAAGCCTACTGCACCGCCCATGGTCAACTTACACGTTCACCGACGATGCCTTGATCTATCTGGAAAAACTGGATTACCCCAAAAAGTGGCTACGCGTTCTTAATCCATACAGAGGCGTCACCTTCCTGAGCCATGAAGCCTGGGAAGAATGTATGAAAGACCTGAGACTAACTGGTAGACGGCGCCAGCAGGCCAGTGAAGCCATGATTTATGGCAGCCTGATACAGCATGGAGCAGGACATCTTACCACCTTCAGTGATGGGGCAAGGCAGTTCGACGTTTTCAAACACAGCCAGTGCTGGATACATGCAGAGCGAGGGCTGGCAAAAGTTCATCCGGTCAATGATCAGCAGGCCATGGCTCAGAAATGGCTTCGGACATGGTTCTGGGCCATTTACGATGACCTTAAAGACTTCAAGACAGAGCCAACTGAAAAAAAGGCAATAAAAGTACGACAGGGGTTCCAGGCGCTGATCCAAACCCAAACGTGCAGTGGGCTTCTTCAGGATGCTCTGTCAGGGTTGGCTGTAATCAAGGAAGAGCTATTACTGGTTCTGGATGACCCGAGCTTACCGCTGCACAACAACCTGAGCGAGAGTCAGATACGAGAATATGTTAAACGACGAAAGATCAGTAGTGGGACGCGAAGCGATTTGGGGCGGCAATGTCGCGACACCTTTGCCAGCCTGAAAAAAACGTGTCGCCTGTATGGTCTCTCTTTTTGGGATTATCTGAAAAGCCGACTAATGGGCGATGGGTTATTTCCGAGATTGAGTAACCTGATTGAGGAGGCTTCACGTCATCTTCCGTGTGGTGCTGCCAGCAGTTTTTGAGAAATTACGAAAATTCCAGATTTATGTGGGGGTGCTGAACAGTTACAACATTTCTTATCTCAATCTCCCGGTTTTTTACTAGCCACCTTAAGTCCCGCTTAATGATTTGAAAATGAAAGGCTGTGTCGGCTGGAAGGAGCGCCCTCTGTGCTATTCAGGTAAAATACCTGTGCAAATAACGAAGCACCTGCGAGGTGCAACACAGGGACGCAGTACGATGATAATTCCCAAGCCTGAAAAAATCGAGATCGAATTCACTGACGCTAAACTAACCGGTATGGCTGGGGCTCTTTTTATCGCCCGCCTTGCCCGTCGTTTCAAATTGCCTGAGCAGTTATCAACCCATATCCAGCTCAAAAAACGTAACCGAGGTTGTGATGATAAAGACAGCATGCTGGGACTGATTTACAACTTCTGTGCGGGTAACGGACACCTTTCTGATATGGATATTCTGCAAAAAGACAGGCCAACCGTCAGTCTGCTTGGTCTCGAAGATGTCAGAGGCTCAAGGCGAATGGGAGAGTATCTTTCCCGGTTCAAGGCCGATTCTGTGAAGGCGTTGTACGGCGTTATTCGTGATCTCTGCCGACAGGTAGCCCCCGATGTTATTGAACACGTCGTTAAGGAGAAAAGTTACCTTCCGATCTTTCTTGATGGAACGGAGATTGAGGTGGATGGCCATCTGTTTCAGGAAGCTAAAGTCGGCTACAGCGGCAGTCGGCAGTACTGGCTCCACAGTATTTTTATCGGGCACCTGTGGGCCAGTGCCCGCCTCAACCCGGGGGCTTCTGACGTTTGTTATGGCTGGCAAGAGCAGCTTGAGAATGATGTCGTGCCTTTGGTGAGTGACGACATCCCCGTTTGGGCCAGAATGGACAATGCCTACTACAGAAAACAGATTGTGTGAATGGTTTGAAGCCCGTCCGTGGGACTTCTCTATCAGCGTCACCAATGACAACTACTGCCGTCCAGTACTCGATTGTATTGAGGGTTTACCCAAAAGTGCCTGGACGCCTATCCGCAGTGACAACACAGAAGAGGCGATCCTGTCTTATCACCAGCCTGCCGGGTGGAACCGTCAGCAGACGTATGTCGTGACCCGCCGCTGGCATGACGGAAAACAGTGGCTGGCAGTGCCCCGCTACTCAGTGATACTGGTCAGCCGCTCTGATCTGCCGTTGGCAGAACTGGTGCGTCGCCACCGGGAGAAGCAGGGGCAGGAGAATGCCCAGAAAGGTCCACTGATTGATCTGGATTTGCACCATCCACCCTGTCGCTCATTTCACGCCAATCAGGCTTTTTACGCCTGTGGTCAAATGGCACAGATTTTACTGAGAGCTTTGCAGTACAAGGCTTTGCCAGAGAAAGAGAGAAGACATGGTATTCGCCCGCTGATCAGGAAAGTGATCCGGTCAGTGGGCCGGTTAACCTATAGCGGTAAAAAGTGGACATTGTGGTTCGTCAAAACGGCTGCAGATCTTGGATGGCTGTTGGAGATCAGCAACAGGCTGGACATGAAGCCTCCGCCGATTTGCAGCTGATCAGTCCAAGATTGCCGACTTGACGAATAACACAGAGTGCTGTGGAGCCCTGCTTTACCTAAAGGGTGATAATTGAACGCAAAACACACAGGTTGCACCATGAATACGAGCTGATTTGGATAGCATTTTATCGACCCTGTATGAAAACTGTACAAATTTGCTTCTGGTACAGAGTATCTGATCAGCTATCCATTCTTAAGCGGGAATTAAGGGCAGGAATGGATGTGGTAACAGGCAAGATTATTCCTCTGGTAAGAGATACGCGGACGGAACAGGATTTTGCAGACTGGCTTGATAGCATGCTGATGAGTGATCCTGCTGCAGCAGGTTGGCATTTTGTCATGGATCGTCTGAATACCCATATGTCAGAGGCTGCGGTCAAGGCTGTCGCCAGGATTGAAGGTACAGCGGAAAAAGAGCTGGGAGTGAAAGGCAAATCCGGCATTCTCAAGAGCATGAAAACACGGGCTGCTTACCTGAGTGATGTGTCACACAAGATTGTGTTCCACTATACCCCGAAGCACGCATCATGGCTGAACCAGATAGAGATCTGGTTTTCGATTCTGGTAAGGCGCTTTCTGAAACGAAACAGTTTTACATCGACTGAAGACCTGAAGGCATATTCTGGCCCATCGTGAACACCGATTCTGGCCAACCGTGAACACTCATTCTGGCCGAGCGTGAACACCCATTCTGGTTTTACCGTGAACACTTTTTGGAATTTTCCAGAATCACTGTTCACACCCTCCAGAATCGGTGTTCACAGTGCCAGAATGAATTGTAAAACCATACGAAAAACCTCTCTTAGGCATTGATTTTACTCACATTGTGCCGCTTGCACTAATCCATGAAAAAAAGGATTCAGCGGCATGAAAAAGAAAAAGGGGTTATCAATGCGTAAATTACGGGAGATCTTTCGACTCCGGTTTGAGTGCCAGCTCAGCACCCGGCAAATATCCAGAAGCACTCGCGTCAGTGTCGGGGCGGTTAACAAATACCTTAACCGGTTTGAGGCTGTCGGCTTGTCCTGGCCACTGCCTGAGAGCATGGACGACACGGCTCTGATCAACAAACTGGCTCCAGCACCGGTTGCCAGCCCTGAGCAGAATATGGTCGACCCCGACTGGCAAGAGGTTCATAAGGAGCTGAAGTCTAAGGGGATGACCAAGCAGCTGGTTTGGGAGGAGTACTGTGAGGCCTACCCACACAATGCCTACAGTTACTCTCAGTTCTGTCACCGTTACCGGCAGTGGAATAACAAACAAAAGCGTTCCATGCGCCAGCATCACCGGGCCGGTGAGAAGCTGTTTGTTGATTACGCTGGCCTGACCGTGCCTGTGGTGAACAAGACAACCGGAGAAACCGCGCCCGCACAGATCTTCGTTGCCGTCCTGGGTGCCTCCAATTACACCTTTGCCGAGGCTTCCTGGACCCAGGGCTCTGCCGACTTTATCAGCTCCCAGGTGCGTGCCTTCAAGTTCTTTGGCGGCGTCCCTGAAATGCTGGTGCCGGATAACCTGCGCAGTGCTGTGACCAAAGCCTGCCGATACGACCCGGACATCAACCAAAGCTACCTGCACATGGCTGAACACTTTGGTTGCTCGATTATGCCGGCAAGGCCTTATAAACCCAAGGATAAGGCCAAGGTAGAAGTCGGCGTCCAACTGGTGGAGCGCTGGATCCTGATGCGCCTGCGTCACCACAGGTTCTTCTCCCTGTCAGAGCTGAACTGGGAAATAGGACGGTTGCTGGAAGACTTGAATAACCGCCCATTCCGGCAGCAAAAAGGCTGTCGGCGCAGTCTGTTTGATGAGCTGGACAGACCGGCCCTGATGTCATTACCCAGACAGGCCTTTGAGCACCTGGAGTTCAAGGTGGCCAGGGTCAGCATTGATTACCATATCCGGTTCAGCGACCACTTCTACTCCGTACCAAACCAGCTGGTAAAAGAAGAGGTGGAAATCAGGGCCAGTCACCACACGGTCCAGATACTCTACAAAGGCAAACCGGTCACCAGCCACGTACGGCAGTATAACAGCGGTGGCTTTACCACCCGGCCTGAACACATGCCAACCCGTCACCAGAAACAGCAACAGTGGACACCCGGTCGGCTTAAGAACTGGGCACAGAAAATCGGGCCTGATGTGCTCGGATTTACCCAGCAACTGTTGGATAGCAAGCAACACCCGGAACAGGCTTACCGGGCCTGTCTCGGGCTTCTGAACATGGAGCGGGAATACGGTACCCAGCGTCTGAATGCTGCCTGCCATCGGGCCATTGCCTGTGGCGGACGACGGGTTGCCAATGTGCGTTCAATCCTGCAGTCCGGACTGGACAAGGTTCCGTTAACACCGGCGAAAGAACAGGAAACCCGTGTCACCGTCAGCCACGAGAACATTCGTGGCGCTGACTTCTTTCAATGAGGGTTAAGGGCATGATCAATCAAACCATGACCCGTTTACGTGCCCTCAGACTCAGCGGTATGGCCGATGCCCTGCAGCTTCAGCAGGAGCAGCCAGGCACCTATGAGGGGCTCAGCTTCGAAGAACGACTTGCCCTGCTGGTTGACCAGGAAGATGCCGACCGCAACAACAAGCGGTTGGCAAGGTTGCTCAGGGCTGCACGCTTTAAGTTAGCGGCCACCCTGGAAGACATTGACTACGAGCAGCCACGGGGCATCAGCAAATCGAAAATAGCGACACTGGTCACCTGTGACTGGCTGCGCCGCAAACAGAACCTGCTGCTGACCGGCCCCTGTGGTACGGGTAAAAGCTGGTTGAGCTGTGCCTTCGGGCACGGTGCCTGTCTGCGTGGTTACAGCGTTCGCTACTTCCGCACCTCCCGGTTGCTGGAAGCCATGACCTTAGCACACGGCGATGGCAGTTATACGAAACAGCTCAGGCAACTGGCCAGGGTTGACCTGCTGATACTTGATGACTGGGGCCTTGAGCCCCTGAGTCAGAGCCAGCGCAACGACCTGCTGGAAATCATGGATGACCGGCACAACCAGAGTTCAACCATCGTCACCAGCCAGCTGCCGGTGTCGAAATGGCACAGCAGCATAGGCGATGCCACCCTGGCCGATGCGATTCTGGATCGGTTGACCCACAACGCCCACCGGATAGAACTCAAGGGAGAATCCATGAGAAAAACGAAAGCAAAACTGGCGGACCGTGAACACTAAAGCTAGAAATTAAAGGAGGCGATGCTTAAGGGAGTGAAGGTGTTCACGATACACCAGAATGAGCGTTCATGTTCGCCAGAATACGCAACGCCATAAGACTGTTTGCCAAAACCAAAGAACGCTGGTTCCGACAGCATCTGACTTTGCCCGGTGGAATTCCTGTCGCTATCACATTTAATCGAGTCTTTGCCGCGATCGATCCTGATGAGTTTCGCCAGATCTTTATCCAATGGATCCGGGATGTGCTTTCAGGTTTGCAACTTTCTGATAGCAGAATCGTGGCAATCGATGGAAAAACCATCAAAGGTTCTGCCTGGAACAAAGGTAAAGATGCCATTCACATGGTTAATGCCTGGTGCACCGAGGCCGGGCTGTCCCTTGGTCAATATAAGGTAGATGCCAAGTCTAATGAAATTACTGCTATTCCTGAACTGCTCAAACTGCTTGAGTTGGCAGGTAGCCTGGTCACCATCGATGCAATGGGCTGCCAGAAGAAAATCGCCACAGCCATCCTGAAAAAAGAAGCGGACTATCTGCTTGCTGTGAAGGGTAACCAGAAAAAACTTTATGATGAACTTACTCGCGCTTTTGAACAGCTGTGGCAAGAAAATCCGGAAGATGGTCCATGCCCTGAGTTTGCTGAGCAGGAAGGTAAATCTCATGGTCGTCGTGAACATCGTAGATGCTGGGTAATCAACGATATCGCGGAAGGTTCCAACGCGTCAGGCTGGCAGGCCAAAACGATAGCAGCCGTCCAGTTAGACAGCCAGAAAAAAGGCAAGGCTCTTTTCGTATTGCAGACTGCTGATTTCATAAATCAGGCTGGAATCCTCCTGTGGCAGGGCTTGGCAATATTTAGCCAGCAGTTTCCTGAAGGCATTGTATATCAAGGCCTTTGGCCAATTTTCATTGCAGAGCAGTCTGTAACCCGAAAAGAGCCAAAGGCAAAGGGAGCACATTAATCCGTTACTTTATATCGAGCCGCAAGTTGTCAGCAGGAGAGGTACTTGAGGCGACAAGGAAACACTGGTTGATTGAAAACCAGCTACATTGGGTTCTAGACGTTGCTTTTGATGAAGATCGTTGCAGATCACGAGAAGGTTATGCAGCAGAAAATCTTGCAGTTGCACGACAGATAACACTCAATCTTCTAAAGCTGGATACATCCGAAAAAGCAGGCATCAAAAACAAACGTCACAAATGTGGTTGGGACGAAGAGTATATGATGAACGTGCTTGGGCTGATCAATATATGATCATGTTTTTGCCGTGCTTTATATACCAAGATCTGTAGCCGGTTTTCATAGCCGAGCAGTCTGCAACCCGAAAAGAGCCTTGCAGAAAATAACTCCATAACCCACTGTATTAAATAGAAAATTTTTTGTTTCCCAACAAATTAGACAATAATTAAAATCCTGCCCCCATTTGTTTCCCAACTTATTTGGTCATTTGAAAATAAAACATATGTTTTAAATTCTTATTTATCAAATAGTTATACACCTATTCGTTTCCCAACTTAATTGGCTATCTGACACAATTGACGGATACCCTGTTAAGGTGGCAAATATTTCCGAAACAGGGTCCACACTGCCTGGCAAGCATGCTTGACAGGCGATTTCCAACATGCCAAAGGTTGAGGTGCCTTCCCAACCACGCTGAAACCCCGATATACCAGCCACTCCGACATCCATTACTGTATAGCGGAAGAAGAACTCTCACCTTTTCAGACAGGTTAACGTTAAATTAACCTGTTATTTCAACCCAGCCTCCCTTCAGAACAACCGGGTTATGAAGGGAAAGCACTGATGATTTAAATGTCTTCCACTGCTTCCCACAACTTGCGCAGACGTTTATCCGATACCGGAAAACGAGTTCCCAATTGCTGGGCAAACAATGAAACCCGATACTCTTCAACCATCCAATAGAACTGCTGAAGATTGGGATCAACTACCTTGTGTTGACGATGAGTCTCCCGACGCTTTTCATATTTCTGCTGCAGCAAGGTCAACTCCTCCGTCCAGGCACGATCACGGTTTACCTGGGTCGGCAATTTCTCCAGCCTGACCTCAATTGCCCTGAAGTATCGGGGATAATGGCTTAACCACTCCATACCCGCTGAAGTCATAAATCCGGGCTGTAACAGTCTTTGCACATGCTGTTTGATATCAGCCAGCGCCAGTGCCCGATCAAAACTGATCTTACCTTTCAGCTGTCGGCTAACCCCCTGAGCAATACGAAAGATCTCATTAAGAATGGGGTCAATCTTCTCCGCAAAAGGCACAATGTCTCCTTTATACTTCTCTAGCAGCATGAGGAATGACTCCCGGTTTCCGGGCAACTCGTTATGATCATTCAGATAGACGCCGCTAATAATCAAACCCTGCAAATCATCCTCCAGTTGACTCTGGTTCACCAGATTGGTAGCCAATAATTTGGTTTCTTTCAATCTGACCATTTTGCTCAAAGCAAACTTAAGCTGGGTGGATAACCTGATCCTGAGCAGTCGGGTCAACCCTTTGCGGTTTTCAACGTCAGCCATCGCCGGACTTTCAAACAGTTGAACGGCCACTGAATCGCGCTGATCAACCAGCGCCGGGTAGGACTTTAATATCAGTCCTCCGGCTTTGCGGGTTATCTCATGAGGCAGCTCTCCACAGGTCCAGTCCAGCAAACCTTCCTGTTCCAGATGGCTTTTTGCCAGCTTGCGAATCGTATCCTGAACATGTTCAGAGAATTGTTGCCTGAGCTGATTCACGTCACGTCCCTGCCCAATCACCTCACCATCCTCATTCACCACCCGGATATTCATCAGCAAATGCGCATCCAGGCTTTCTGTATTCCAATGCTCTTCGAGGATACGCACACCCGACATACGGGTAAGCTGACGTCCAAGCATCTCTGTCAGCGGCTCATCACAGGCGGAAAGGGAATCCAGGGCGCCGTTGACAAAATCAGGTACGGGGACAAAGTTCTTGCGCACCGGTTTCGGCATGGATCGAACCAGTGCTACGCACTTGTCGAACAGCATACCGGGCACCAGCCATTCAAGACGATGCCTGGGCAGCAACCTTAATGCCTCGACAGGCACGGTCAGGGTTACACCATCATCAGGCTCACCCGGATTAAAGTGATAACTGAGGGGTAGCTCCAAACCGTCCCAGCGAAAGCGATCCGGGTATCGGTTGACCGTTACGTGTTCTGCATCGTGCTGCATCAGATAATCTTTGCTGAGGTGGAGCAAATCAGGCTGCTGTCGCTCGGCCACCTTACGCCACTTCTCAAAGCCAGCGCCATTGCAGATATCCGCAGGAATCAACGCATCATAAAAGTGATAGAGCGTTTCACTGTCCACAAGAATATCCCGGCGGCGGGACTTTGCCTCCAGTTCATCCACCTCTTCAATCAATGCCAGATTATGCTTCTGAAACGCGCCTTTGGAATCAAAGTGCCCTTCCACCAGGGCTTCGCGGATAAAGATCTCCCGGGCAACGACCGGATCTATCAGGCCATAATTGATCCGACGACGACCGACTACAATCAATCCATACAGAGTAACCTGCTCAAACGCTACCACCTGGGCACGCTTTTTCTCCCAATGCGGCTCAAAATAATTCCGCTTAACCAGGTGAGTGGCCAGCGGCTCAATCCATTGAGGCTCCAACCGGCCATTGGTTCGGGCAAACAGCCTGGAGGTTTCCACCAGCTCTGCAGCCATGACCCATTTTGGTTTTCGCTTATACAGTGTCGAAGCCGGAAACAGATAAAAGCGCCGGTTCCTGGCACCCATATAATCCGCTTCATCATCTTTGCTGCCCAGCTGCGACAAAAGGCCGGATAGCAGTGACTTATGAACATCGCCATAGCTGGCAGGGCTGTCATTCAACCGGAATTGCAGGTCTTTACAGGCCAGTGTCAGCTGTCGGTGGAGGTCACGCCACTCCCGCATACGCATAAAAGACAGGAACTGCTTATTGCAGTATTTCCGCAGCTGATTCTGTGACAGTGCCTGCCGCTGCTCTTCATAGGCTTCCCATAGATTCACATAGGTCATGAAGTCCGAGTCATCGTGATAAAACTCCCGATGCCTCTGATCTGCAGCCTGTTGTTTATCCTGCGGGCGCTCCCTCGGGTCCTGCACCGCCAGGGCACTGACAATAATCAATACTTCATGCAGGGCATGATTGTTATGTGCTTCAATCAGCATGCGCCCAAGGCGTGGATCGACAGGCAGCTGCCCCAGTTGACGACCAACCGGGGTAATGCGCCGGTCCTTGCCCACTGCCACCAGCTCCTGAAGCAATTTAAAGCCATCATTAATGGCCTTGCTATCTGGTGGATCGACAAACGGAAACGCGGCAATGTCGCCCAGCCCCATGCGCAACATCTGCAAGATAACCGCAGCAAGGTTGGTTCTGAGAATCTCCGGGTCGGTAAACTCTGGCCGGGAAAGAAAATCCTCCTCAGAGTAGAGGCGAATACAGATACCTTCTGCAACACGACCACAGCGACCTTTACGCTGATTGGCCGATGCCTGCGACACGGCTTCGACCGGCAGCCGCTGGACTTTTGACCGGACACTGTATCGGCTGATACGCGCAGTACCCGGATCAATCACATAGCGAATACCCGGAACAGTTAACGAGGTTTCTGCGACATTGGTCGACAGAATCACACGACGACCGGAATGTTCCTGAAAAATGCGGTTTTGCTCTGCGGCAGAAAGACGGGCATACAGCGGCAGAATATCAGTATGCGGCAGTTTTGCATCCCGAAGGAACTGGTGGGTTTCCCGAATATCCCGTTCGCCACTGAGAAAAACCAGTACATCACCCAGTCGTTTACCCTTGCCTGCCCGCTCAAGGCCGTCAATCTCTTCCAGTGACGCAAGAATCCCCTGCTGTAATCGCTGATCCGCATCACGCCCTTCCAGCTCAAGATCCTCAAGGGGACGATAGACAGTCTCTACCGGATAGGTTCTGCCAGAGACTTCGATCACGGGCGCATGATCAAAGTGCCTGGAAAACCGTTCGACATCAATGGTGGCAGAAGTGATGATCACCTTTAGATCTGGTCGTTTAGGCAGAATCAGCTTTATATAGCCCAGCAGAAAATCAATATTCAGGCTGCGCTCATGGGCTTCATCAATGATCAGGGTGTCATAACGATTGAGAAAACGGTCATTCTGAATCTCAGCCAGCAGAATACCGTCCGTCATCAACTTGATCAGCGTGTTTTCTGTGGAGTGATCGGTGAAACGTACCTGATAACCAACCTGCTCCCCAAGCGCTCCCCCTAGCTCTTCAGCAATGCGATTGGCCACGGCACGGGCTGCCAGTCGGCGAGGCTGAGTATGAGCAATCATGCCAAAAATGCCGCGACCCGCTTCAAGACAGATTTTAGGCAACTGGGTTGTCTTACCTGATCCGGTTTCACCGGCGATCACCACCACCTGATGATCACGGATAGCGTTGGCGATATCCGCTTTCCGGTCAATAACCGGTAGCGCCTGCTGATAACGGATCTCCGGAACAGAGGCTTGTCTCTGCTCTACCAGCGACAGTGATGACGCTATTTTTTTCTGGACTCGGTCCAGACCTGCCTTATCATCCCGTTTAAGCCGACACAGTTGCCCCCGTAAGCGGTAACGGTCACGTATCATGCATTGATTAATGGACTGGCGCAGTTGCTTATCGGAAAAGCCGGACACCCAGGTACTCCCGTTTATATGGAATCAGAAATGATTATATCAGGGCCTGTTGGTGTTTCGTTACCGGCCCTGAGTTAGAAAAGCGGCCTGAGAACAGGTGGTTCCACATCCTGCAGGTCCGGTATGCGTTTCCACGCAGGCCCCGCAGGGCCTGAAAGCATGGGAACGAGGATATGCACTGGGGGTAAGCACTTTTCTGGGCTAGTCGCTGCTGCGGGCAGCCAGCTCTTCATCACGCAAATGGCGGCGGAGAATCTTACCGACATTGGTTGTGGGCAGCTCCTCTCTGAACTCAACCAGCTTGGGCACTTTATAGCCGGTCAGGTTCTGCCGGTAAAAGTGAATCACTTCTTCTTTGGTCAGCCCCGGATTACTGGACACCACAAACACCTTGATCGCCTCTCCGGAGCGTTTATCGGGAACACCGATCGCGGCACATTGAGTAACATCCGGATGGGCACAGAGCACTTCTTCCAGTTCATTGGGGTAAACATTGAAACCGGAAATACAGATCATATCCTTTTTGCGATCGACAATGGTGACATAACCTTCCTCGTCTATTCGGGCAATATCACCGGTTCGCAGCCAGCCATCCAGCATGGCTTCTTCCGTAGCCTGCTCACTCTGCCAGTAGCCCTTCATCACTTGAGGGCCTTTGATGCAGAGTTCACCCACCTCACCAATGGGCAGGTCTTTATCGTCATTATCAACCACTTTCAGTTCACAGGATGGCACTGGCAGACCAATGGTACCCAGTTTGATCTTACCCAGTGGGTTAATGGTTACCACCGGCGACGTTTCCGTCATACCATAACCCTCACAGATACGACTGCCGGTCAGGTTCTCCCATCGCTCCGCTGTATCCAGTTGCAGCGCCATTCCCCCGGAAATGGTGTTCTTCAGATAGGAGAAATCAAGACGGCGGAAGGCTTCCTGATTCATCAGGCCAACAAACAGGGTATTCAAGCCAATAAACATGCTGAAGGGTTTACCGGTCAGGTCCTTGATAAAGGTTTTCATATCCCGTGGATTGGTAATGAGCATGTTGTGCTCACCCAACAGGATAGCCACCATGCAATGCACGGTAAAAGCAAAGATATGATAAAGCGGCAATGGTGCAATAATCAGCTCTTCACCTTCCCGCAGGTTACCACCGACCAGGGCCTTAACCTGGAACATATTACTGAGAATGTTCCGATGCGTCAGCATGGCACCTTTAGCAACACCCGTTGTGCCGCCGGTATATTGCAGGATGGCGACATCGTCATTTTCCCTGCGGACATCCGTGCAATGGTGCAGGGCACCTCGACTGAGAACCGTGGTAAACGATACTGCTGACGGTAACGAATACTCAGGCACCATTTTTCTGGCGTGTTTAACGACGAAATTTACCAGAGTGCGCTTGAATGTCGGCAGCATATCACCGACCTGAGTGACCACAACATGCCTGATCGCTGTTCTGGGAATCACCTTCTCGGCCATATGGGCCATGTTGGCCAGCACCACCAGCGCCCTGGCTCCGGAGTCACGAAATTGATGCTCCATTTCACGCTCGGTGTAGAGCGGATTAGTGTTCACCACAATCAGTCCGGCACGCAGTGCACCAAACACCGCCACAGGAAACTGCATGACGTTCGGCAGCATAATGGCTATCCGGTCCCCGGGGCGCAAGTCGGTGTAAGTCTGCAGGTAACTGCAGAAGTGGCCACTGAGCTCATAAAGACGGGAGTAACTCAGCTCATGCCCCATGTTGCTGAATGCTGGTTTGCTGGCAAACTTGCGGGTACTGTATTCCAGTACATCAATGATTGAGCGATACTGCCCAACATCAATCGTTACAGGAATGCCTTCCGGGTACTTGTCTTTCCAGAAACCGGTGGTCATGGGGTAAGCCTCCCGCATCCATGTTGAAGCTGTAAAGAATAAAAACTGGCTCGCAAACTGTTTAACCTGTCGTGCAAACTGTCGCATTGGAAAATTTTCCGAGACTATCAGTTTTCTGCTGTTCCTGATAGACGACTTACGGTAAATACTTCTGACCTTGTTTTCAACGAAGATATGATTCTGTGATTAGCAATGGTAAACCCTTAACAACACAATAAATTGCATCGAATACTCTATTTAGGACGTTTATGACATACCCTGAGTCTACGCCATCACTGGTAACGATCACCACCCCGGCAGGTAACCACCGTATTCCGGTTTACCAATGGCTGGCTGAAAACAATCAAAAAGCAGTGGTACATATCAGTCATGGTATGGCTGAGCACGGTGCCCGTTATCAGGAGCTGGCGGAACAACTAGCCATGAGGGGATTTCATGTCTATGCCCATGATCACCGGGGGCATGGTGCGACCATCAAAAAAGATAAAACTGCTAAACAGGGACATTTTGGTGATCATGATGGGTGGAATCATGTGGTTCAGGACCTGAAGCTTGTTGTTGACCATATTATTGCTCAGCACGCTTCTTTACCCTGCTTTCTTCTGGGTCACAGCATGGGCAGCTATATACTCCAAAGTTATCTGGGAAGATATAACCCGCCGATATCCGGTGCCATTCTCTCAGGGTCTAACTATGTGACAAAACCATTGCTGATGCTGGCCAGGCTGGTCTGCAAAATCGAAATCCTTCGCCAGGGAGTAATGGGGCACAGTCCCGTCATCCATCAACTGACGTTTGCCGGATACAACAACCGCTTTAAACCCAATACCACGGAGTTTGACTGGCTAAGTCGCAATCCCGAATCAGTTGAACGATATATCAGAGACCCGCTATGCGGTTTTCGCTGCAGCAACCAGCTCTGGTACGATCTGTTTGGGGGCTTGCAGGAAATAAGCACTAAAAACACGTTAAAGAAGATTAATAATCAACTGCCAATACTGATCATAGGAGGAGACCAGGACCCCGTCAGCGCACCGGATGGCTTGAAAGACCTGCAACAGGCTTTTATCAGCTCTGGCCACGGCAATACCACATTGACGCTGTACCCGGAGGCAAGACACGAATTATTTCATGAAACCAACCATCAGGAAGTTATTACTCAACTGTGCAACTGGCTTGACAAGCATCGTTAAAAAAGCTGCCCTGTTTGTTAACAATACCGATAAACCGCCGATTTCTGAAATATGGACAGACCTTCAGGTGTTGGCGGATCGGGACAGAGCCAGTTGATTTCCACTCTGAAAACCCCTGATACCTCAAACAACAGGCAGACTATTACTCAAACTCAGGGTTTGAGGGATAAAACTGTCAATGAGGTTCCCTGCAAAGACCTTCATCAGCGTTCAGTTGTACCCAAAGAGCCAACCTCCTACCTTGGCTGGTTAGCCACTCCAGCCAAAGAGGTTGCCAGAGTAACCGCTTTATTTTCTTACGATCTTGCCAACACAACCTATCAGACATTGACTGCAGGCTGGTCTTCCATCGGTCAGGGAGTATCTGAAGTGGCAAAGCTTGGTCTTGGAACCATGGGGTTTGCAGCCTCTTTGGCTCAGGCCGGCCTTGCCGCAGCAGGGGAACTGGCAGATTCACAAGGCTTGGCCATAGCCGACAGCAACGTTGATATGCTTGGCTGGGCCCTGGCCAAAGCTGGCATCAAAACGGTTGGAATACCAAAATCAGAGTTGCGGGCACTTGGCCTGTCCCTTGCCAGACTTCATATGGGCCAACAGCAGGACATCCATATTATCGATGGAAAGCTGGAACTTTCCTCACATAACGATAGCCTGCAAGATCTGATATCGCCTCAGAGTCCCAGCAGTAACACCGCTCCAGCATCACCATATACGGCTTCAGATAAGAACAACGCAGAAAATATTGACTCCGTTATACAGATCGGAAATATACATCTCGAAGGTATACAGCCCGGTGTCGTCAAACCTCAAGGGACTGACAGGCAAGGCAATGCGCTGGAAAGCCTGACGATCAGGGCTGACAAACTGGCTTTTGACGTTGAATATTGGCCGTCTGATTCAGCAGAAGCCCCCCGGGAAGCACCTGTAACGCTATCTATTGAAATAAACCAGCCAGAGCTTGTTGGGGAAAGCAACCTCCTGTCATTAATCGCCACGTCAATCAATCGCTACTGCTCAGGATTAAAGCATCACCTGCCGGGAGCCATTGTTACTGATCAGGATGACTCCCCGGCATTATCTTCATTCTGGAATCAGGAAGGCACCTTTGCCCAGCTAAAGTCACCGATCGCACATATCGAGGTCAAAAACCTGAAAAGCCTTGCTCCGGGCATGTCCAGATACATTCCCGAAGTAACCAGCCTCTCACTGATTGATCTGGATACAGGTCTTCACAGCAACCTGGTAGGGGATCAGGCATCGAAGCCAACTATCTTTTTTGAAAGCCTTGAGTTCAATGACAATAATGCCGGCCCATTGCATATACGGACGGGTCAAATGTCATTAGATGAAGATATGAGTGGCTCGCTGGCGATTCTGGTACAGACGCCTTTCTCCAGGTTAGAGGAATTCATGCCTCAAATTCCTGATGCCGCAAAGAAAAAACTCACCAGAAATGAAGCCGGTGAAAATCAGCTATCGATAAGAATTAATTTGGATATTACTAAGGGTGATATAGACTTAAACACGCTCACTGCACTCGGGGTGAGTGAAAAGAAATTGCCGCTGCTTCAGAAGCAAATTGAGAAAGCAGCTCTCAGGGCACTGAACTCAAGCCACACCCGATTCAGAAACCTGCCATCAGGTAAGAACAATGATAAAGAGCTGAAGATCGACTCTCTTGCCATTGCAGACGACACACCCGGTTTTATTAAAAAGAAGCTGCATGGCATAACCACAAAATCAGCATCCGGCTACTACGATATTGGCGACCAGCCGTACATCAAAACAGGTCCGAACAGTAGAGGAATAATATCGCTTACCGAATTATCAGGACTGGAGGTGCAGCCCGGCTCAAACCCTCCCCCCGCTTCTGACGGGTAACGCCACCAACTTCTGATTCAGTAACTTCAGCCAAAGTGTTAACCTTTCCATCAAGACGCAGGCAGTGGTCTGAAAAACCATTACGGCAGTCCTCCAGTCAACAGGTACGACAATCATCACCGATGAACATACACTGCCCATACCTTAACAAAACAATTGAGCCTTACCTTATGCGCAAGCTGGAAAACATCCCATTTGAAGAGTTAACCATTGGCGCCAGGGCCACTCTGACCCGTACGCTGACAGAAGAAGATCTCCTGCTGTTTGCCAAGGTATCCGGTGACACCAACCCCGTTCATCTGGATGAGGCATTTGCCGCAACGACCCAGTTTGCAGGTCGCATTGCCCACGGCATGTGGACAGCCTCACTGATTTCATGTGCACTGGCCACAAAACTGCCGGGACCCGGTGGTATCTATCTGGGTCAGGAGCTAAAATTCATGCGCCCTGTAAAAGTCGGTGATACGGTAACCGTCGAGCTGGAAATTCTTGAGATCAACGAACAGCGCAAGCGTGCAACAGTTTCAACCAATGTCGTCAACCAGGCCGGTAAAACCGTTGTCAAAGGCAAGGCTGAAATTATGCCGTCCTCTGGCAAGGTCGTTGTTGATGAATACCCTCTGCCCGAGGTGGTATTGAAGCCAGCTGAATAAATCGACTGAAGAAAGCGCCCTTGCCTGACAGCCCCTATACTGTCAGGTTTCCCTATAATAAGACCGGCATTCGCGCTACAACAGCAATGCCCATAAGTGGAGAATAACAGGCCGTTATGACAACCACCTCATTTCATCCCCCAAAGCGTACCCTGATGGGTCCCGGCCCCTCCGATGTTCACCCGAGAATTACCGAAGCCCTGGCCCGACCAACCATAGGGCATCTTGACCCTGAGTTCATCCGAATGATGGATGAATTGAAGTCACTGATTCAATATGCCTTCAAGACCAGCAACCGACTGACACTCCCCGTTTCCGCTCCGGGTTCGGCCGGGATGGAAGCCTGTTTTGCCAACCTGGTTGAAGCAGGCGACAAGGTCATCGTATGCATAAACGGTGTCTTTGGAGGTCGGATGAAAGAAAACGTCATACGCATGGGTGGTACTGCAGTTACCGTCAATTCAGACTGGGGGCGAGCAGTGGACCCGGAAGCCGTTGAAGCAACACTGAACGCTCACCCGGACGCTAAAGTTCTCGCTTTCGTCCATGCCGAGACCTCAACCGGTGCACGTTCTGATGCAAAAACACTGTGTGAGCTGGCAAGAAAGCATCACTGCCTGACGATTGTCGACACCGTAACCTCTCTGGCCGGCTCAGAGCTGGAAGTGGATGAATGGGGAGTAGATGCCGTTTATTCCGGTTCCCAGAAGTGCCTGTCCTGCGTCCCCGGTTTGTCACCGGTCAGCTTCAGCGAAGCAGCTGTCGAGAAAATCCAGGCCAGAAAGACGCCGGTACGCAGCTGGTTTCTCGATATGAATCTGATCATGGGCTATTGGTTTCAGGGTGGGCGAGGTGATGGAAAAGGTGATGGAAAAAGAACCTATCATCATACGGCTCCGGTGAACCAATTATACGCCCTGCACGAATCACTTTGCCTTTTGCAGGAAGAGGGACTGGAAAACAGCTGGACACGACACAAGTGGCATCATCAGGCGCTGGTTGCCGGACTGGCAGCCATGGGCCTGGAAATGCTGGTTCCTGAGCAGGAACGACTTGCCCAACTGAATGCCGTGGTCATCCCGGAAGGTGTCGATGACCTTGCTGTTCGACAACAGTTGCTGACGGAATATAACCTGGAGATTGGCGCGGGTCTCGGCGCATTTACCGGAAAAGTCTGGCGGATCGGCTTGATGGGGTATGCCGCTAATCAAACCAATGTATTGAACTGTCTCTGTGCTCTGGAGTCTGCACTGCTGAGACAAGGCCATGCGTTCACACCCGGCGAAGCAGTAAAAGCTGCTGCCTCTTGCTATCACTCTTGCTATCAATAGTTGTTTATCGATAGAAATAAAGGCTCAAAGGGCAGCTACATTAAGCACTATTGAGCCCTGTTGAGCCCTATTAAGCCCTCCCAATAAAATAAGACAGGTCGTCCCATGCCCAATAGAATCCCCCTTTTTATCGATGGCGAATTCATCGTCAGTGCAAGCTCACAGTTTATTCCTGTCACCAACCCTGCTACCCAGGAAATACTGGCAGAACTGCCCTATGCCACTGAGGCCGAAATGGAAAAGGCCGTAGCAAGTGCCAAGGCGGCCTTTAAGCAGTGGCGAGACGTCCCGGTATCTGACCGGGCTCGTCTGATGATGCGCTATGCTGCACTGCTGAAAGAGCACCACGACGCCCTTGCTGAACTGGTTTCCCGGGATACCGGCAAAACCTTTGCTGATGCCAGGGGCGATGTATGGCGAGGCATTGAAGTGGTCGAACAGGCGGCCAATATTCCTTCAGCGATGATGGGTGAAACGGTTGAGAATGTTGCCAACCATATCGACACCTACAGTTACAGCCAGCCACTGGGTGTTTGCGTTGGTATCAGCCCATTCAACTTTCCGGCAATGATTCCACTGTGGATGTATCCACTGGCGATTGCTGCAGGCAACACATTCATTCTAAAGCCCTCTGAGCAGGTCCCTCTCACGGTAATGCGCCTGATTGAACTGTTTGTTGCAGCGGGTGCTCCGAAGGGCGTACTACAGGCCGTTCATGGTGGTAAGGAACAAGTTGACTATCTGTTAAACCATCCGGACACCAAAGCTGTGTCGTTTGTAGGTTCTGTACCTGTCGGCAAGTACATTTACAAGACCGCAACCGACAACATGAAGCGTGCCCAATGTATGGCGGGAGCTAAAAACCACATGGTTATTATGCCCGACGCAAGCAAAGACCGGGTATTGAATAGCCTTGTCGGCGCATCGGTCGGAGCAGCAGGCCAACGCTGTATGGCGATAAGCGTGGCGGTTTTTGTTGGCGACAGTAAAAACTGGATTGATGAGTTAAAACAGCAGCTTTCCGTTGTCAGGCCGGGGGCCTGGGACGATCCCAAAGCCGGCTATGGTCCGCTTATTTCCAGGGCCGCTAAAGAGCGTGTACTGGGGTTAATTGCCCAAGGCAAAGAAGAAGGCGCAACCTGCCTTCTGGATGGCAGTGACTGCACCGTTGAAGGGCTTCCCGATGGTAACTGGGTCGGTCCAACACTATTTACGGATGTCACCACGGATATGGCCATTTATCAGGAGGAGATCTTTGGTCCGGTTCTCTGTTGCATTACCGTAGATACGCTTGCTGAAGCCATCGAATTGATCAATGCCAGCCCATACGGCAATGGCACATCAATCTTCACCGGGTCTGGTGCTGCTGCCCGTAAATACCAGCGTGAAATTGAAGTCGGCCAGGTCGGTATTAATACCCCCATTCCTGTACCGCTCCCCTTCTTCTCATTTACCGGCTGGAAAGGCTCATTCATGGGAGATCTCCATCCCTATGGCAAGCAGGCGGTTCGCTTCTATACAGAAACCAAAACGGTCACCTCCCGCTGGAATTATGATGAAGAAGCCTTTAAACAAAGCGATCAGCCAAACCTGACGATCAATCTGAAGTAACCGGCTTTGGCCAGCAATCTGAACCGCATATCTCAGGGTTTAAGCGATCTGATCCAGGTCACAAAAAGTCCGGAGCAATAACTGCAAAATTAAGGGGTGATAGAGGAAAGAGGAAAGAGGAAAGAGGAAAGAGGAAAGAGGAAAGAGGGGCAAAGATAACCGATAACGACTTTGGCTGCTTTCCCTTCCACTTCCACTTTCTTCTCAAGATGCTGATGAATGTCATTCGTCTCTTTGGCGAACCAGGACAAACAACTTTACGTTTACGTAAAGGGAACTTATACTCAAATCACTATAAAAAAGAAGCGTCCGTTGACAGACTTCTAATGAGCAAGCCCAGAGCAATGTCCAGAAAAATGTCCGAGACCACGTTCACCATTTCACAACTCGCCCGGGAGTTCGACCTCACCCCCAGGGCCATTCGCTTTTATGAAGATCAAGGGCTGCTCAGCCCAAAGCGAAACGGGCTGCAACGTGTATACAGCAAAAAGGACCGTGTACACCTCAAGCTTATTGCCCGGGGCAAGCGTCTTGGCTTAAGCCTTGCCGAATCAAAAGATCTGATAGCACTGTATGACCCTCAATCCCGTAACAAAAAACAATTACAAGCCATGCTTGATGCCATTGACACATCCAGTATGCGCCTCGAACAACAGCTTAACGATATCCGGATAATGAAGGGTGAACTTGCAGAAGCCAGAAAGCGATGCCTTGAAGCCCTGCAGGAAAGGAAGCGTTAAATAACACTCATACAGCAATAACAATAAAAAATGAGGAATCCCGAATGAGCCAATACTCAGAGCTGAATTTCAACCTGGGAGAAACCAACGACATGCTCAGAGAGCAGGTCAGGCTGTTTGCTGAAAAGGAGATTGCACCAAGGGCAACGGAAATTGATCAGGCGAATCAGTTTCCCATGGATCTCTGGCAGAAAATGGGTGATATGGGCTTGCTGGGCATCACCGTATCTGAACCGTATGGCGGCTCAGCAATGGGATACCTTGCCCATGTCATCGCCATGGAAGAAATCAGCAGGGCTTCTGCTTCCGTCGGGCTCAGCTATGGTGCCCACTCCAATCTTTGTGTAAACCAGATTTTTCGGATGGGTTCCGATGCCCAAAAGGAACAATATCTGCCGGACCTTATCAGCGGTCAGGCCGTTGGAGCGCTGGCCATGAGTGAGCCTGGAGCAGGTTCCGATGTGGTCAGTATGAAGCTTAAAGCCGAAAAAAAAGGCGACAGTTATATACTGAATGGCAATAAAATGTGGATCACTAATGGTCCTGATGCATCTACTTACGTGATCTATGCCAAGACGGAACCCGAAAAAAAATCCCGTGGCATCACCGCCTTTATTGTCGAAAGGGATTTCCCGGGGTTTTCCAGAGCACAGAAGCTGGACAAACTGGGCATGCGAGGCTCAAACACCTGTGAGCTCGTCTTTGAAGATTGTGAAGTACCTGCACAGAACATTCTGGGCAATCTGAATGGCGGCGTTGAAGTACTGATGAGTGGACTGGACTACGAGCGGGTGGTGCTGTCAGGAGGCCCCACCGGCATCATGCAAGCCTGCATGGATATCGTTATCCCCTACATCCACGACCGTAAACAGTTTGGCCAGTCCATCGGTGAATTTCAGCTGATTCAGGGCAAGGTGGCCGACATGTACACCCGGATGAACGCCTGTAAAGCTTACCTCTATGCTGTTGCTGCCGCCTGTGACCGTGGCGAAACCACCCGTAAGGATGCGGCAGGCGTCATTCTCTACTGCGCCGAAAAGGCGACCGCACTGGCACTGGATGCCATTCAGATACTCGGCGGCAATGGCTATATCAATGACTACCCGACCGGGCGCCTGTTAAGAGACGCAAAACTGTATGAGATCGGTGCCGGCACGTCTGAAATCCGTCGCATGCTGATTGGTCGTGAGCTGTTTCAGGAAACTGGATTTTAACTTAAGAAATTTCCCCCCTCGTTCCCATGCTCCACGTGGGAATGAGAGGTTACACTGAGGTAAATTTGTCAATGGTTGCACTTACCACAACAATAGCCATAGACAGTGCAAAATTTAATGACAACCGTCGTCAAATGGAGGCACTGGTTGACGAGTTACAACTGAAGTCTGATCGTTTGAAACAGGGCGGCTCTGAACGGGCTCGGGTAAAACACATCAGCAAGGGGAAGCTTCTGGCCAGGGATAGAATCGCCATGCTGCTGGACCCCGGCTCCCCCTTTCTGGAAGTCGGACTGTTTGCGGCAGAGAACGTTTATAGCGAAGCAGTACCCTGTGCAGGTGTGGTTGCCGGGATTGGTCAGGTTTCAGGCCGCGAGTGCATGATTATCGCTAACGATGCCACGGTCAAAGGCGGTAGCTACTTTCCACTCACCGTTAAAAAACATTTAAGAGCCCAGGCCATCGCAGAGCAAAACCATCTTCCCTGTATCTATTTGGTGGACTCCGGTGGCGCCAACTTGCCCAGACAGGATGACGTGTTTCCCGATCGGGAACACTTTGGCCGGATTTTCTTTAATCAGGCCAATATGTCGGCCAGGGGCATTCCGCAGATTGCCGCAGTAATGGGCTCCTGCACCGCTGGCGGTGCCTATGTCCCTGCCATGGCCGATGAAAGCATTATTGTCCGCCGTCAGGGCACCATTTTCCTTGCCGGCCCTCCCCTGGTAAAAGCTGCCACCGGTGAAGAGATTACCGCCGAGGCTCTGGGCGGTGCGGACGTGCATTGTCGTCAATCTGGCGTGGCCGACCATTATGCCAATGATGATGCCCATGCCATCAGCCTGATTCGACAATCAATATCCCGACTGAATGCTGTTAAACGTTCTATGGAAAAGCGTCAGTACGACCTCCAGCCAGGTATTGAGCCATTGTATGACATCAAAGAGCTCTATGGGGTTGTCCCTTCCGACTTGAGACAGCCTTATGACGTCAGGGAAGTCATAGCCCGCATTGTTGATGGCTCCGATTTTGATGAATTCAAGGCACTGTTTGGTGAAACGCTGGTGTGTGGTTTTGCCCGTATTCATGGTCATCCGGTGGGGATTCTTGCCAACAATGGCATACTCTTTTCCGAGTCTGCCCAGAAAGGTGCGCACTTCATCGAATTGTGCTGTCAGCGCTTCATTCCCCTGCTATTCCTCCAGAATACCACCGGTTATATGGTGGGGTCTCAGGCAGAGTCCGGTGGTATTGCCCGCCATGGCGCCAAAATGGTCAACGCCGTTGCCTGTGCCAGAGTCCCCAAGTTTACCGTGATTATCGGTGGCAGCTTTGGTGCCGGAAATTATGGCATGTGCGGAAGAGCCTACGATCCCCGCTTTCTCTGGAGCTGGCCTAATGCACGTATTTCAGTGATGGGCGCAGAGCAGGCCGCCAATGTACTGGTACAGGTCAAACGTGACGCTTTGGAGAAACAGGGTCAGGTACTAAGTGAAGAGGAAGCCCTGGCCATTCGCCAGCCCATTCTGGAGAGCTACGAGCACCAGGGCAATCCTTACTATGCCAGTGCACGACTCTGGGATGATGGAGTGATTGATCCGGCAGATACCCGCACAGTTCTCGGGCTTGGTCTTTCTGCAGCCATGAACGCACCCATTGAAGATACGCGCTTTGGCATATTCAGGATGTAAGTCAGAAGAGTACTCATCACAATGAACTACAAAAACCTGATACTCGATATAGAAACACTCGATGAACAATCCAGTAAGATCGTTACGCTCTGTCTCAACCGGCCTGAAAGCGGTAACGCCTTGAATGAGGAGCTGATTGCAGAAATGCACCAGGTGTTTGATCAGATTGAACAGACCCCCACCCGCCTTTTGCTGCTCAAAGCCAATGGTAAACACTTCTGTACCGGTGCCGACCTCCACTGGATGCAACAGTCGAAAGCACTGGGAAAAGCAGAAAATCATCAGGATGCCCAACAGCTGGCCAGCCTGATGCAACGGCTGGACCAGTTCCCGCCCCCTACCATAGCGGTGGTCCGGGGCGCAGCATTTGGTGGTGCTCTGGGACTGATCACTGCCTGTGATATTGCCATCGCCAGTCAATCGGCGAAGTTCTGCCTGAGTGAAGTCAAACTCGGGCTAATTCCTGCGGTCATCAGCCCCTACGTTGTCCGCGCCATGGGAGCACGCCAGGCAAGACGCTACTTTCTCAGTGCAGAAATCATCTCATCCAAACAGGCTCGTCGCCTGAACCTGATTCATGAACGGTGCAAAGAGCCGGATTTACCGTCGACGGTCGAAACACTTTGCCAACAAATTATCCAGAACGCCCCGATAGCGATAACTGAGGCCAAACGAGTAATCGAAGACGTCAGCAATCAATCCATTGATGAAAACCTGATTGACCTGACCTGCGACCGAATCGCCGGCATTCGCGTTTCCCCGGAAGGACAGGAAGGATTAAGCGCCTTTCTGGAAAAGCGGAGTCCCGGATGGAGAAAGCCATTAGCGGATAAAAAGCCATTAGCGGATAAAAAGCCATTAGCGGATAAAAAGCCTTCAGCCAATAAAAAGCCATCAGCAGGGGAGGGACAACATGATTAAACGCCTGCTGATAGCCAATCGTGGCGAAATCGCCTGTCGTATCATAAAAACAGCCCATGCCATGGGTTTGGAAACCATTGCCCTCTATTCCGATGCAGACCATCGGGCACTCCATACGACCATGGCCACAAAAGCTGTTTATGCCGGCCCAAGCCCTGCGCTTGAGAGCTATCTGGATATTGCAAAAATATTATCCATCGCAGAACAGGAAAAGGCGGATGCCATTCATCCGGGTTATGGCTTCCTGTCAGAAAATGCTGCCTTTGCCGACGCCTGTCAGCAAAAAGGCATTATCTTCGTTGGGCCTCCGGCTTCAGCCATCGATGCCATGGGATCGAAAAGTGAAGCCAAAAAAATCATGGCAGAGGCCGGAGTACCGCTGGTTCCCGGATACCACGGCAAGAGCCAGAGTAATGAAAAGCTGATGGCCGAAGCCGAAAAGTGGGTTACCCACTGCTGATCAAGGCTGCTTTTGGTGGTGGCGGTAAAGGGATGCGTGTTGTTGACAGTTCAGAGAACCTGCAACAGCAACTGGAGTCGGCAAGGCGTGAAGCAGAAAAAGCCTTCGGTAATAACCAGCTGCTCCTGGAACGCTTTGTCACTAATGCACGGCATGTTGAAGTTCAGATTTTCTTTGACCAACAGGGAAATGGTGTTTTTCTGTTTGACAGAGACTGCTCACTGCAACGACGTCATCAAAAAGTGATCGAAGAAGCGCCGGCACCCGGACTGACTCCCGGGCTGCGTGAAGCCATGGGCAATGCAGCAGTAGCCGCTGGCAAAGCCATCGGCTATCAAGGGGCTGGGACCGTCGAGTTTCTGCTTGATGATGAGCAATTCTATTTTATGGAGATGAACACCCGCCTTCAGGTAGAGCACCCGGTAACGGAGATGGTGACCGATCTTGATCTGGTTGAGTGGCAGCTAACCGTCGCGTCCGGAAAGCCACTCCCATTGAATCAGGCGTCAGTCCACTGCCATGGCCATGCCATTGAAGCCCGGTTGTATGCAGAAAATCCGAGACAGGATTTCCTGCCCACCTCTGGACGAATTTTGGCATTGGAGTGGCCAGAAACCCATGGCAACCTGCGTATTGATACCGGCATTCAGGCCGGTGACAGCATCACCGCCTGGTATGACCCCATGATGGCCAAAATAATTGCCAGAGGCTCCAGTCGAAAAGCGGCAATAGCACAGCTACAGGCGGCACTGGCCCGGTATTATCAGGCCGGGATCTGCGATAACCGGGACTTCCTGACCCACCTGCTGGCAACCCGGGATTTTATCGATGCCAAACTCAGTACTGACTTTATTGATCACCATCCGTTTCCTGCCTTATCACCGGAACAGCAATACCAGCTGTTAGCTGTTGCCGCTATTTATCAGTTTGAACATGGAAGCCTGGCCAGATCCGATGAGTTACTGACAACCTCATGTGACTCTTCTTTCAGCACAGAATCCCTGATTCAACTTTATCTGGATGAACAGTGCTGGCTGGTTCGGGTCGATAAACAATCGAACCGTTATCTGCTTCGTTTTCCAGGGATGTCTCTGGCCATAACCGCAAATATTAATCCCGAAACCTGCGGTGCATCCGTGAGCGTCAGTTTTGATCTCACAGATGCAGAGCAATTACGACCAATAACTGGTCGTATAATTCCCCAGCCGGGGCAACTATTGAAAGTCATTCTTCCGGATATAAGCCATGACGTTGCACTTCCCGGCCATCCCATGGAACATGAAGACGATCGGGATAATGTGCCTCTTGCCCCCATGAGTGGTTCCATCACCTGCGTGATGGTAAACGAGGGTCAGCCTGTAGAGCAGGGAACCCCGTTGCTAATGATGGAAGCCATGAAGATGGAGCACTGCATCACTGCCAAAGCGTCCGGAACCGTTGAGCGAATACTTTACAGGGCAGGAGACCAGGTAGCTGCCGGGTCGCCCTTGCTGACGTTTATCGAATAAGCCATAAGAACCATAAATAACAATAATAAAATGAATGGAGCAACGGGATGTCCAGTGATACAGCCAATGCACAGCGACTGCCAGACAGGGTGACGGTGGTTGAGATGGGTGCCAGAGATGGCCTGCAAAACCAGCCGGAGGTACTCTCCGCCGGGATTCGCTCAGAGCTGATCAACCGCCTTGCTAAAACCGGGTTGCAGCGCATTGAAGCAGGCAGTTTTGTGTCACCAAAAGCCGTTCCGCAAATGGTGGACTCCGATAAAGTATTCGACCGTCTGCACCGACAGACCGGCGTCATCTATGGCGCCCTGATTCCCAACATGAAAGGTTTTGAGGCAGCCCTGGCCGCTGGCGCCGATGAAGTGGCGGTATTTGCTTCCGCCTCGGAAGGGTTCAGTCAGAAAAATATCAACTGCTCAATTGCCGAAAGCCTGCAGCGTTTTCAACCGGTTATAGAAGCAGCAAAAAAACACGGCCTGAAAGTCAGAGGCTATGTCTCCTGTGTGATGGGATGCCCCTATGATGGTGATGTCTCCCCTTCCGCCGTTGCCGGTGTTGCCGGACAACTCTGGCAGATGGGCTGCTATGAAATATCTCTGGGCGATACCATTGGCGTTGGTACGCCTCTCAAGGCCAAAAAGGTTCTGGAACACACTGCCAGAAATATTCCCGTCTCATCGCTGGCTGCACACTTTCACAACACTTATGGCCAGGCGCTTGCCAATGTTTTAGCCCTGCTCGAAGAAGGGCTTTCGGTGATTGATAGCTCTGTTGCCGGCCTGGGAGGATGCCCTTATGCTCCCGGCGCATCAGGCAACCTGGCCACAGAAGATGTGGTCTATATGCTGCACGGGATGGGCATTAAAACCGGGGTAAATATGGAGGAACTGCTAAAAGCAGCTACATTCATTTGTGACCAACTGGGCATAACCTCAAGATCAAATGCCGGGTTTGCCCTGAGCAGGTTAATTCATCCCTCAGGATGAATGCTAACGCACTAATCAAGAAGTCATTTCATAACAGAATTCATAAGAGAACCCATAAGAGAGAGCCAATGACAGCACTGTGGATACCGGATCAAACAACAATAACATCATCCAATCTTCAGGCATTCATCAACCGCGTAAAAGACGTCACAGGGTTGCCACTGGAGAATTATTCAGATCTTTACCAATGGAGCATTGACGATCGCCCCGGCTTCTGGCAACTGCTTGCAGAATTCTACCAGATACAATTTCACACCCCACCCTCTGCTGCGTTAATAAACGACAGTATGCCGGGTGCTCAGTGGTTTCCCGGTGCAACACTGAACTATGCAGAACACCTCCTGCAACGAAAAGACCGTAAATCAGCCTTGATATTCAACGGTGAAAATGGCTGTCGCAGAACCCTGAGCTACAAGGAGCTCTATCACTCCGTAGCCGCTGCCCAGAAGGGGTTGATTGAAGCCGGTATCAAAAAAGGGGATCGTGTTGCGGCCTTTATGCCCAACTGCCCGGAAACCATTATCCTGATGTTGGCCACCACCGCGCTTGGTGCAATCTGGTCGTCCTGTTCTCCCGATTTTGGTATTCAGGGTGTTCTGGACCGTTTCGGACAGATTGAGCCCAGGCTCCTGCTTGCCGTTGACCGTTACTTTTATGGTGGAAAAACCATTAACTGTTTGGCAAAGATAGGGCAAATACAGCAAAAAATCCCTTCTCTGGAAACCACAGTCATTGTGCCTTTTGCCAATCCGGAACCGGATATCGGGCTGCTCAACAATGCGAAGCTCTGGGCTGACTTCTGTGAACCATCGAATGAGCCGGTCAGCATTGTGCCTGTCGAGTTTAATCATCCGCTGTTCATTATGTACTCTTCAGGCACCACTGGTGTTCCCAAGTGTATTGTTCATGGTCATGGTGGAACGCTGCTGCAACATTTGAAAGAGCTGGGCCTTCATACCGATCTGAAAGAGCAGGATACGATTTTCTTCTTTACCACCTGTGGCTGGATGATGTGGAACTGGCTGGTTTCGTCACTGGCCCTTGGAGCCACTGTCGTTTTGTTCGATGGTTCCCCTTTTTATCCCCAACCTGCAACCCTGATGGATATGGCAGAGGCAGAGAACGTTGCTATTTTTGGCACCAGTGCCAAGTACATTGCCGCCCTTCAGAAAGCCGGCGTCAAGCCTGCCAGCAGCCATAACCTGCAGCATCTCAAAACGATTCTATCGACAGGCTCCCCGTTGCTGCACGAAAGCTATGATTACGTCTTTCAGAATGTAAAACCGGATGTGCGCCTTTCGTCCATATCCGGTGGAACCGACATCATCTCCTGCTTTGCCCTGGGCTGTCCGATATTGCCGGTCTATCGTGGTGAACTGCAGTGCCGGGGCCTGGGTATGGATGTTCACTTTGTCGATACGACAGGCACTCCGCTGATCGAAGAGAAGGGAGAGCTGGTCTGCCGGTCCAGCTTCCCATCCATGCCCGTTGGCTTCTGGAATGACCCCGATGGCACCAAATACCACAATGCCTACTTCAACGAGTTTGCAGGGCTATGGGCCCATGGGGACTACGGCGAACTGACCGGGCACGATGGCATCATCATTCATGGCCGGGCAGATGCCGTATTGAACCCCGGAGGCGTTCGCATTGGTACTGCCGAGATTTATCGCCAGGTTGAAAAGGTAGAGGAGGTTCTTGATAGCATCGCCGTAGGGCAGGATTGGGAAGACGACATACGAATTATATTATTTGTACAGCTCCGTGATGGTGTGTCACTGGATGATGAACTGGTCAAAAAAATCACTCAGACTATCCGTAGCAACACAACACCTCGTCACGTTCCCGCCAAGGTTCTGCAGGTAACCGATATTCCAAGAACCATAAGCGGTAAAATAGTCGAGCTGGCAGTGCGTGAAGTCATTCATGACCGGCCGGTAAAAAATACCGATGCTCTGGCTAACCCGGATGCACTGGATCTGTTCAGAAACCGTCAGGAACTTTTTTCCTGACGAGCTCGCCAAAAGTAATTATTTGGTGTTCAGTGCAACCGGATTTTCTGTCAGCTCATAAATATTAAGGCTTATATAACACCCATCACCTTATGGCTTTTTATGGCTTATGGCTAGGGCCTGTTGACGTTTCGTTGCGAGCTCAGCGGGACGCGCAGTTTGGCTCAGAAAAGCGTCATATGCGCGAAAGACTTGCGCAGCGCGTAGTTATTCTACGTCAAGCAAGTCTGACAAAGCAGATGGCGCTTTTCTGAGCCACCCTTCGGGCGTATCAGGGCGCCCCTATGACTTCGTTGCGACATTTTGAAAGGCAACCAGCCTTCCTGCAATGCCGCGCCTCATCATAGGAGCGCCCTGATACGCTGAGCACGCAACGAAACGTCAACAGGCCCTATGCAGCACCAGCATGATATCAAAGCATAAAGCTGATCAGGTTGGTTGATCGTTTTATTTCGAATTATCATATTACTTGATCAATAGTGAGCGAATTCTGACACAGATCAATTAATCAGGTGTTGCATCCATCACAATGCATGGCTCACCAGAACCGACGAATGCCTGTTCAGGCAAGCGACACACCATCACCTCAACGCTTTTGGCGATCACGCGCTCAAGCCAATGAACTGGAGAGCATCATCAATGCACTGACAGCAATCAAACCCAGTGTAATTCGATGCAATAAGGTGTCAGAAAGTACCTTTACCAGCTTTCCGGCAATGGGCACACCAATCATAGAGCCGGCAATCAGGACAATGGCCGTGGTCATATCCGCCTGACCACCATCAGCATAATTGAGAGCGGACAGGCCAGAGAGCAATAGGGCAATGACAATAGAAGATCCCACGGCCTGTTTGATGTTTACCTGTAACAGTACGGTCAGAATCGGCAGCAACAGTACACCACCACCTACGCCAGTTGCACCAATCACAACACCTGATCCAACGCCGGCCAGCAGCGGCCGCCAGGGAGCTATATTGCCCATGGGAATCATTTCTTCGGTTGTCTCTGCTACTGTCACTTCCGGCTTTTTCCTGCTTTTCAAATCTTTCAGATCTTTATAAACCATACTGACCAGGGACAACACAATCGCGGCAATAACCATCAGGTCCACGGTGCCATTGATAAAGCTTGCAGTCTCGGGATTCTGCGACAGTCGAACAATATATTGTGTGGTCAAAAATGTAGCGGGGATAGCTCCGGCCAGCATCAGGCCGCTTTTCCGCCAGCTGATATTGCCCATACGGATATGAATCGCTGCCGCATTGATTTTCATCAAAAAGGCACACAGGCTGGCGGTACCAACGGCCAGTACCGGATTCATACCGAATACACCTCTTAATATAGGGATCATTAAGACACCGCCCCCGACGCCGGTCATTCCCAAGGCAAGGCCGATCAGGCAGCCAATCAGCAGAGTAAAGCTCAGCTCACTGATACTGAGAGCCATAATTGATTCCACAGGAATCCAGGTAACTGTTCAGCACCCCCACATAAATCTGGAATTTTCTGATTTTTATACCATCCTCTTAAGCACCATTTTTCCACAATATTCGCCAGCATGATTCCAGAACTACCCGCAACTATGTCGGCTGAGATTCTCTTGAAAGAGAATGCAGAGCTGCGGATGAGAGTTGCCTGTCTGGAAGAGCGATGTCGAGAATTGGAAGAAAAGGTTGGCAAGAACAGTCAAAACAGCAGCAAGCCGCCATCGTCTGATGGTTATCAAAAACCTTGTAAAAACAGTAATTCTCCAGATCATTCTGACGACCTTTCCGCAGATAAAGGTACCGATCCATCGGATGAAAAACCCAATCCTAAAAGTCTGAGACAGTCTTCTGGTAATAAAGCCGGTGGAAAGAAAGGGCATCAGGGCACTTGTCTTAAACAGGTCGATATCCCTGACTATATTGAGTACCTTCCGGTTAAAGAATGCAATAAATGTCAGGCGTCTCTTCTTGATAGTGAGCCGGTCAAATATATTGAACGACAGGTGTTTGAACCAGGGAGACCGGGTGAATTTGAAGTAACGGCCCATAGAGCTGAAGTAAAAATCTGCACTTGTGGTTGTCGGAATCAGGCTGAATTCCCGGAAGGTGTTACCGCTGCCGCACAATATGGCTCAGCCACACAGGCTATGGCCGTCTATCTTAACCAATACCATTTCCTGCCTTTTAAGCGCGTGTCAGAGTATTTTAATACTCTCTATAAAATGAGTGTAAGTGCAGGCACTGTCGCCAATTTTGTGGCCAGAACCTATGAAAATCTGGCTTCTACTGAAGAGGTTATTCGTGACGCCTTGCGGGAATCGTCTGTTGCCGGAGCCGATGAAACGGGTATGCGGGCCGAGGGCTCTTTGCACTGGCTACACGTTATGCGGGATGAACAATGGACGCTCTACTACTTGTCTGAAAAGCGAGGTCGTGAGGCCATGGACACGATGGGCATACTGCTAACATTTGCAGGCGTTCTGGTTCATGATCATTGGAAATCCTATTTTGCATATGCGGCAACTCACGTACTTTGCAATGCCCATCACCTGAGGGAGCTTTTGGGTGTTGTTGATAGGGACAGCAATCAACTGGCGTTGCGATTGATGAAGCTACTGAGGCTTTCCTGGCATTACTGCAAGGGCTTTAAGACCATAGGTATGCTACAGATGCCAAGTGTTGTCTGTGAACGAATCGAGAAGATTTATGACCGGTTGCTTCAGCGGGCTCTAATGAAAGAAGTCGTCTATATGGAGAAGCAACGAGAGGAGCTTAAGCGCAAGAAAGTCAAGAATACTAAAGCTTACAATCTCTTCAAACGACTCACTGAGTTCAAGGCTGAGACACTGCGCTTCATGTCAGATTTTACCATTCCCTTCGATAACAATGGCAGTGAGCGGGATGTTCGAATGGCCAAGTTAAAGCAGAAAATCTCAGGCTGCTTCAGGAGTGCAGACGGTGGTTCTATGTTTGCACGGATTCGCAGCTATTTGTCGTCTGCCAGAAAACAGGGAATGGACATATATCAATCACTTCATAGAGCTGTTCGGAATTACTGTAATATGCCTTTGCTCAGTGCTGAATAGTTACATTTGGCCTAAAGCAAAACTCGCAATAAAATAAGGCTCTTTTCGAATTCCGAACTGCTGAACTATCCTTGGTGGATATAATTAGCCATCGCCAGCATTGACCATGAATATAGGCCGAATCTCAGATATCATCAGTAATGACACCTGCTTTGAGATGATCCGTGAGAACCGCTGGCCAGATGGCACTGTTCTCTGTCCGCACTGTGATTCTGAGAATGTCAAAAAGAATGGACACGACAATGTGCAGGTAGAGTGCCAGCACTATTACTGTAAGTCCTGTAAGCGCTACTTCGATGACCTGACAAATACGGTTTTCGCAGGACACCACCGACCACTCAAAGTCTGGATTGCCTGTCTCTATTTAATGGGGCTGAACGTCTCCAACAGCCAGATAGCTCAGGAACTTGATCTGTGTGTCAGTGATGCACACCATATGACCACAGTCTTACGAAATGGTGTTGTTGACCGAAAGCCTGAAGTGATTCTTGATGGCGAAGTTGAATTCGACGAGGTCTACATTGTAGCTGGTCACAAGGGACACCCTGAAGCATTAAAAAAATCTGGATCGTCCACCGAGAAAAAGAAGGCTTAAAGGCGCTCCGGGCCGTGGGACTCTTGAAAAAGACAAACCGCCGGTATTGGGAATGATTCAAAGGGGAGGTCAGGTCATTATCAACATGCTGTCGAACGTTAAGAAGGCGACAATCGAACCATTTATCAAGAAACACGTAGCCCCACAGAGCCAGATTTATACCGATGAATACAACATCTATGATGACCTTGAAAGCTGGGGCTTCAGACATAAAACGGTCTGTCACGGCAAAGGTGAGTATGCTCGTGATGATGACAAAGACGGTATTTACGAGGTGCATGTTAATACTATGGAGGGGTTTTGGTCACTTCTACGCTCGTGGCTAAGGCCTCACAGGGGAATATCCCAAGAGGCTTTACCCCTTTACCTTGGCTTTTTTGAGTTTTTGCATAATATTGGCCGAAGAGGCAAAAGTCTTCTTCAGCCCTTAGTCAACTTGCTGGTTACATAGCAGTCTGGAATTGGAAAAGAGCCTAAAATAATCCGGCATCCTGCAATCACCCTTTGTTGGATGCTACTGATGTTTCTGAACCTATTCGCAAGTTTGACCGAAGTTCGAGCCGATAACCATCGTTATCCTTTGGCGCACCCCGTGTAGTGATAAGTATTTGGAGCTGCTTTTACAGAGAGCAAATCTGATTGCAGCCAAATGAGCTTGCCCTGACATTTTTACTTCTATCCGTCATTCAGCACTCAATCTGAGAATTTCCCTACACCGGCTAAAATGTAAAAAATTCTCAGAATGAACATGTCCAATGCATCCTCATCAGTTCCACATTCAACGTATCGATCATATGGGTTTGGTTGCCGGTATGTGCAAAGAACTCGGTATCTCTAATCATCTGGATTCCCTGGTTCCTAACCAATCTGAACACCGGAATATTTCCTTTGGCGAAACCGTAGTATCAATGCTGCTTAACGGCCTTGGGTTCACTGCCCGCACGCTTCATATGTTCCCGGAGTTTCATGCTGATAAACCGCTGGATAAACTCATCAGGCCCGGTATTAAACCCGAACACATTAACGACAGTGTACTCGGCAGAGCCTGGATCAGCTTTTTGAACTGGATGTAAGTGAGGTCTATTTATCGCTGGCTGTCAAGGCAGTGAATGTCTTAAAACTGCCGTGCAAGGCTCTGAACCTTGACTCAACAAGCTTGCATGTGGACGGCGTTTATAACAGCGAATCTGACGTCGACGAAGAAGATATGCACTATATCAAACTCTGTCGTGGATACAGCAGGGATCATCGACCCGAGCTCAACCAGGCAATACTGCTGATGATGACGGAAAATCAGGCCGGTATTCCCGTTTTTATGAAAGCGTCCAGTGGCAACGTAAACGACAATAAAAACTTTAAAAAAGTCATCAGCAGCCATTTGAAATCCTACCGGGAAGCCCTGAATAATCGCTACCTGATTGGTGATGCAGCACTTTATACAACAGATAACGTACAGATACTTCATCAGCAGGGCCAGCAATTTATCACCCGGGTTCCGTCAAAAATCAAAGAAGCCAGAGAACTGATTGACAGTGTCGCTTCTTGTGAAATGACACCAGTGGAGGGTGCTGAGGGCTATGAGAGTCATGAAATGCTGTCAGATCATGCGGGTGTCTCCCAGCGCTGGATTCTGGTCCGCAGCGAGCAGGCTCGAAAGAGCGAACAAAAAACACTGCTGAAAAAAATGCTAAAGAAGTCTGAGAAAGAAGCAGAATCGCTGACCAGTAAACTGGCCAAAAAAGCCTTCAAGTGTGAAACCGACGCATTGCGTGCGTTCGATGAATGGCAGTCAAAAACTATTTAGGCTCTATTTGATTTCCGAACTGCTCTGCAGTGAAAATTGGATGTGGACCACGCAATGTAAGGCTTGAGGGCAAATTGCCGAGCAAAGCTCTGAGAGCCTTTAATGATAAGTGCTTCAGCCAGGTTCAATCTGGGAACAGTCTGTAATCCAATAAGAGCCACTATTTATTGTCAGGCGGAACCTGTCATTACTGAGAAACCCTGCTATACCAAGGTAGGTCGTCCGGAGAAAGGCTCTAAACCGGACAGTATTGAATATTATGTGAGCGGATATCCTTGGGTATCCGTTGACTGTCGCAAAGATGCAGAGTGTTCTCTGGGTTGCTTTGTGCTGGCGACGAATGATCTGGACGACAGTCGGCTGAGTACAGCAGAAGTGCTAAGTACTTACAAATCACAACAGTCAGTAGAGCGTGGCTTTCGGTTTTTGAAGAGCCCGGAGTTTCTGGTTTCTTCGCTGTTTTTAAAGAAACCGGAACGAATAGAAGCCTTGCTGATGGTGATGACGCTGTGTCTGTTAGTGTATGCGGCGATTCAGCATCGAATTAGGCATGAGCTAAAACGACAGAGTCGGTTTTTCCCGGACATGAAGCGGAAACCCTGCCAAAACCCGACAGCGCGTTGGGTGTTTTTCTGCTTTCAGGGTATCAACGTGCTATTGGTCGATGGACATGAAAAGCATGTGGTTGGATTACAAGAAAGGCAGTTGACTATTATTTCAATTCTTGGGCGACCGTATCAGGAAATTTATTCCTGATACGGGTGCTGAATGACGGTTCTATCTGTTGACTTATCTTTAAAAAACAATATGATGAGTTCATCTAACGGGGTATAGCGCAGTCTGGTAGCGCGCCTGCTTTGGGAGCAGGATGTCGGGAGTTCGAATCTCTCTACCCCGACCAATCTTTTTTCCCTTCTTGAAGTGTTATCTAATTCTTTCTCGTCACATTGACAGGTTTTTCTGTGTGTTTAAAATAGCAATTACTTCGGCGTGTAGCGCAGCCTGGTAGCGCATTTCGTTCGGGACGAAAGGGTCGGAGGTTCGAATCCTCTCACGCCGACCAAGGAAATCAAGGGCTTACGAGAATCACATATAAATAATTATTTAAATGAAACCCTTTTGAGAACAAAATTGAGAACAAAACAATTGTTTAGAAAACCTGTGTTGTTTACTTGGAACCTTTGATTTTTGGTGCCTTTCGGATGTAAATCTTCCTGCCTGTTTCGGTTCTGTGGCCTGAGTATTGGCCTTCATGATCGGACACACCTTTTGCTTTCATATCGTGAAAAGTGAACCTTTCTTCTGGTGTAATCTTTCCTGCAGCGACACGGCGACGCATACAGTCTTTGAATCGGCAGGCAAACCGTTGAGGCTCTATTGGTGAGCCGTCAGGTTCATGAAAAAGATACTCGCTGTGTTTGTTGGTGCAGATGGATTTAACCATGGCTACCGCTGTTCTGAGTCTGCGGTTCCAGAGCGTGATTTCGGAAATACTGCCTTTGGCTCTTTTGAGATAAATGCCCTCTTTGAGCAGGTCGTTATAGGTCAGAGCAAAGATTTCAATTTCTCTTGCCCGACACTGGTAGGCTATTTCCATGGCAGCCCGATAGAAGGGTTTCATGGTGCGCCTGACTTTCCGGTATAGCTCATCCGTGATGTAGAACGTTCTGGACTCTTCTTCAAAATTGGGTACTTCTTTGGCAGGGTTCTGCCTGGGGATATCTTCATGCTCCAGTATTCCCCAGGACCAGGCTGCACTGATAAAAGTCTTTATCTGGTTTCGGGTCGGGTTTCCCTCAAAGGTTTTCAGCAGGCGCAGGAGCATGGCCGGGGTAATGTTGTTAAGTAAAAGGTCACCAAACCGGGTACCGTTATTTGGACCACGACGCTCAATAATTTTGGGATAGTAGACTTCTTTACGGTTGTGCCGGGTGGACTTGCTTAACTTTTTGAACTTTTCACTTTCCATATAGGCAGACAGCAACCATTCAACGGTTTTTCTGCGAGTCTCTTTCACCTGATCCAGCAGCTGGTAAATTTTACCTTCTGGTAAATCCGACGGCCCGAGAATAACGCGCTTACCCCGTTTGCCTTTGCCGTTAAAGCAGCCAAGATACGGCCAGTAGACTAACTGGCCGCGATACAGGAAAACGTCTTTTGGCAGCTTTCTTTTCTTTTTTGCCATTTCAATACTTCTCAAAAAAAGTCCTGCGAATCATCTTTGCCAACTTTCAGTGGAGCATTAACCGCCTGGATCGTGGTCATTACAGAACCACCACGACCTCGAAAGTAGGTGATGCCATTGGCTCTCAGGAAGTCCAACAGGTCTTTGGTACGGCTATATTGCGTCCATGTCTTGAGCTGCTCTTCCGTAACAAGGTGGGTTGACTCTTTATTGGATGTCTCCATGGTACAAAAGTTCCTTTTTGTCTCAGGCAACTTGTCTGGCCAGTCTGGTGAGATTTGCCCGCACCAGTGCTTCGGAAAACTGGGGTGGTACTGCGTTGCCGCAGCGGGCGACCTGGTTGGTTTTAGTGAGACGCTTTCCGCTGGCACCGTGGTCGATGATGTAATCAGCGGGAAAGCCGTTGGCGGTGTAGAGCTCGCGGGGTGAGAGCATTCTCATGCCGATATCGACGATGGAATAGGGTTCGCCTGCCACAGTGACCAGACCGAAGCGGTCACGGCTGGTAATGGTGTGGCAGGGTTCGGTAATACTCTGACCATCACCTGCTCCGTAATACTTCACCAGAAACGCATGGACTTTTTCAGAATGGCTATTTCGCTTCTGCAGTTGTGCGGTCACCAGTGCGTTATGGTCTTTGCTGGTGATGGTGTGTAGTGGCTCTTTCATGGAAGAGCCGGTAACGCCGGTGTAATGCTTGGCTATGAATGCAGTAACCAGTGAAAACGAACCTCCCTTTGGATAAGCGGTAATGGTGCGCAATGGTTGCTCAATGGATTGAGCCAGATCCCGACCGTTGTAATGGGCGATAGGCACAATAAACGGCTTCGGGCTATCCACCACAAACTTCTCAATGCCTTTGGCAATCCGGCGCAGTGTGTTTTCTGCCAGTGGTTTCTTACGCTCAAAAATGCTGGGGCAGGGTATTGACCAGTCAATACAATCGGCGGCTGTCTTATAAGGAGTCAGTCCCGGTCCGTGGGTTTCTGATGGCCAAACAATCGGCTGACCATCACAACGGGCGATCAGGAACAGACGTTTTCTGATGGTGGGTGCTCCATAGTCGCAGGCTCTCAGCTCTTTCCATTGAACCTGGTAACCATAGGATTCCAACTGACCAACAAACTGCCGGAAGGTATCACCCTTACGTGCAGGGCAAGCCGAACCATCCTCCAGCAGTGGCCCCCAGTCCTGAAACTCTTCGACATTCTCCAGCATGATTACCCGAGGGCGAACGCGCTTGGCCCAGCGCACCGCTACCCAGGCAAGTCCACGAATCTTTTTACTTTTTGATTTCCCCCCTTTGGCTTTGGAGAAATGTTTGCAGTCTGGAGAGAACCAGGCCAATGCTACCGGGCGACCATTGCAGGCTTCAACCGGATCCACTTTCCAAACCGATTCGCAGTAATGCTTGGTATGAGGGTGGTTGATGGTGTGCATGGCAATCGCTTCAGGATCATGGTTGATGGCAATATCCACCGGTCTGCCCATCGCCATTTCAATGCCGGTACTGGCACCGCCACCGCCGGCAAAATTATCCACGATCAATTCCCCCGAGAAATTAAGACCCATCTGTGGTGGGATTCGATAGTTATGACTTTCCTTTTTCATGGCGCAAAAGATCCCCGTCCGATTATTGCCGGATTTTTAATAGTGGTCAGATTATTTTTTGGTTTATTTGTTTAAATTGGCCGAGTGGATATTCACCTTGGAGTCAGGTTTTTCATCTTCTGGTTCATACCAATAAAATCCAGTTATCCAAAAATCCTTATGGCCGCACTCTTTGCACTCGGTTTCAGTTTCAAATAAATGCATGCCATCTTCATAACTGGGTTTATGGAATTGATTGCTGCCTCCACACTTTCGGCATTTGTTCGGATTGTCGTATTTACTCATGGCTGTTTATTCCAAGTGATCGCATCGCATCAGCGACAATGTCACAATGCTGTTCTTCTGGAGAAAGCAGCTGGTCGTCCTCTCCACCACGGAGGCCACATTCAATAACGTATGTTCTTAACATCTCTTCCAGCTGCTCAATGTGATCAACAATCTCCTGAGCTTTGGAATTGTTTTTCACCGTAGCCAGGTGCTCTAACCACTGGCGGGTTGATTGATTCATTTCTAATCTCTATTCGGTAACAAAACATAAATCCCATCAGCCACTCTGAATTGAAACTTGTAGCTGTTGTTCTGCGCTTTCAAAAAATCGACAAACTTAAAAAACGCTTTTGAATCAAATTGAATCTCTTTTCCGGATTCAATTATCTCCAATTGAGATTTAAAGAACTGCCGCTCCTTGTTTCGAATCTCTGAATTGGCGATCTCTTTTTCCCAGGTTGCTTTGCTAAACATCATTCACTCTCCCGTCAGCAACTTATTTGGCACTTTTCTAGCCATTATTGCTCCGTAAATTTTTCATAATCTCCAGAATCCAGGTATCCGCAATGGTGGCGGCATTACGTCTGGCCATCTGCACCCGTGGCTGCTCCAGCTGCTGGTATTGGCTGAAGGTAATCTGACCCGGTTGCCAGGGGCGACGGTTGTCGCTTTTGATGGAGCGGCTTGCCCCTTCCATGGCGACAATGTCCAGAGCCAGCCGGTTAAGATGTTTTCTTTCCATGATCCTGCTCCTGTTCTGACGTAATGAATGGCGTGGTGGCATCCAGCTCCGCCAGTGCCTCTTCCATCTCTTTTGCCACCTGCAGACGATCCGGCAGGTGAGCCGATGGCATCAGTACCATGGCTCGTCCCAGCTGCAAGGCCTGTTTGATTTTCCTAATATTCACTGTGCTCTCCCGCTAAAAAGGAATGGTGTCGTCTTCAAAGGTTTCCCCGGGCTGGTCCCATACGGTGTCCAGCGCATCGCCCCAGCTGTCCAGCTCATCGTTAATGGCGCTGAAGTCATCACTGCCCGGTGGTTTTAATGTTTCCTGCCGTGGTCGTGCTGTCGGGTTGTCGTTCCATTCGCTGGGTGTGCCAGGTAGCGGGCTCATGTCGTAGTTCAGGATCCGTTGGAAACGTCCCTCCGGTTTCACCTGGATACGGCTGGGTACCACAAACGAAATCTGCTGCTCCTTTATCCGGTCCAGGGCATCGGCCACGGTTCTTGGGCATGGGGCATGGAACCCGGCACGTTTGAACCACCACATCTGGGCCTTGTTCTGGGCAAAGCCGGTATGCTCAAAGCAGATCCACTCGGAATAGGCATCAAAACCACAGCGATAGGTCACTTTCAGTGAGGGTGGCTTGTCCTTTTTTTCGTGCAGGTCGTAATGAACGTCATCCACGTTGTGCCACTCGGCCTCGACCTGGCTGGCCAGTACGGCAGCACCGCTGGCACTCTCCTCATGCTGTGGCTTTTCTGGCCATTGGTAGGCGCAGTCCGGGCACTCGCGGGTGAAGGCCAGTACAAAGGTCTGGCACTGGGGGCACTCTTTCATGGGAGCTTCACCCGTCACGCCTTTTTTCTTGCGACGGATACTGTCTACATTGATCCGGTCAATGGGGCCATGGCGCTCCACATTGCCGCCGTAGTCCAGCACCAGGCAATCGGTCTTGCCGGTCTGGGGGCTGATGCGCAGGCCACGGCCAAGGATCTGCACATAAAGCCCCGGTGATTTGGTGGGGCGCAGCAGGGCGATCAGGTCGGTCCGTGGCGCATCGAAACCGGTGGTCAATACCCCCTGGCTGGTGAGTGCCTGAATTCTGCCGGCCTTGTAGTCACTGAGGATCTGTTCCCGCTCAGCTGCCGGGGTGCCACCGTGTACGCAGGCCGTGGTAATCCCTTCATACTCCAGCAGTTCTTTGACTTCCTCCGCATGGGCGACACTGACACAGAATATCAGCCAGGCTTTACGGTCTTTGCCGTAGTGGATGATCTCGTTCACCGCCTTGTCGGTAACATCGTTGCGGTGTACTGCTTCTTCCAGGTCTTTGGTCATGAACTCGCCGGTACGGGTACGGACGCCAGCCATATCAATCTTCTCTTTACCGCCCTTGCTGATCAGCGGGGAAAGAAAGTCTTCATCAATTAACCGCTGGATATCGGTCTCATAGACCACTTCATCAAACAGGGCGTTATCACCCTCGGTCAGCAGCCCGGACTTCATACGGTAGGGCGTGGCACTGAAGCCAATCACCTTCACCCTGGGGTTCATCAGCTTCAGGTTATGAAAGAAGCCGGTGTACATGGTGTCGTCTTTCTCGGCATTGATCAGATGACACTCGTCCACAATCACCAGGTCAAAGGCACCCAGGTCAAAGGCCTTGTTATGAACCGACTGGATACCGGCAAACAGGATGGCGGAATCGGTGTCCCGACGGTTCAGGCCTGCGGAATAAACGCCGGCCGGTGCCAGTGGCCAGATGGCGGTGATCTTGTCGAAGTTCTGTTCCAGGATCTCCTTCACATGGGCCAGCACCAGAATCCGCTGATCTGGCCAGGCCTCCATCACCTGCTGGATAAAGGCGGCAATAATGACCGACTTGCCGCCGCCGGTGCTGACACAGACCAGGGGGTTGCCCTGGGCCCGGCCAAAATACTCATAAATAGCGGTGATGGCTTCTGACTGGTACCAGCGCAGGTCAAAGGCCATGGTTCAGCCTACTTGCTTTTTGTTTTGCCCGGTACTCATGGCAATGCTCTGCACTGCAGAAGCAGTTGTTATGGGTGTGCAGCCTGCCGCACTTCAGGCAGGGTCTTGGTTGTTTCCGGTGTCGCCTGATCTTCCGGCCACTGGCAGTGGTGGGTGTAACCAGAGAGGACAGCATGGTTAATATTTGCATCAGCATGCTTCCTCCTGAGCGGTCCCAAACACAATTTCATTCAGGTTGTGTACAGCGATGGGCAGGTTGGCAGTGACCTCTTTTTTCGGAATGACCAGAACCCTTTTCTCAATACCTTCCGGCCAGGCATCCATAAGATGCTTGTCAGTGGTGCACGACTGCAGCAGTTGATTCAGTTCCCAGCGGGTTTTCTTGATACGTTCCAGCAACTCATCCACTTTTTGTTCATGAGCTTCCAGTCGCTTGAGCTTGGCCGGGTGTGTCTTCAGCAGTGTGTCCAGATGGAAGACAACCTTGCGACTGTCGTAGTAGTGATAGGGGACGGCATAAGCCAGTGCGACAGACTCTTCTGCCAGCTTGTCCAGGTTGCCGGTGAACTGGAGTTTGCGATAACCGGAATCAGCAAACCGCAACCGCAATTTGCGGGAATAGGACTTTTCATTGAGCTTCTGCAGATAAGCCGAACTGGACAGGGAGAACAAGCGTTTTTCCACGTCACGCCAGGGGCCAAGCTCCTTTTCATACAGTGGCAGCAGCGGTTCAACCAGTTTGGTCAACTTGCTGTTCAGCTTGTCCATCTCCTTGCCAAATAGGGTTTCAAGGGCATTGACCAGCATGTCACTTTTCATGGCTTTGCTGAGTTTCATAATGTGCGCTTCCTTCTTTTCTTATTGGTTAAATCAACGTGGCCTGAAACGACTGGCGGATGGTCTGCACATTGGGATCGGTTAACAGCTCCTTTTGATCCACGGCGCGGATCTCGGAGGACTTCAGTTGCTCCGGTGCTTCGCCAGTCACAAACAGCTGACCATTGCTTTTCAGCCGGTATTGAATCCAGTACTCCCCGGAGTCCACTGGTTCGGCAAAACCAAACAACAGGTCCGGCAGATAAAGGTGGGACTGGCAACCCTTGCGCTGCTGCTCCGTGGGAATCAGGCAGTCATAACGGGCGCAGTGCCATTCACCGTTTTCAATGGCGGTGCTGTGCAGGCAGGTGCGACAGTTGACGACAGGAGCCTGCTGGCCATGGCAGACGGCGGCATGGTCACAGAACTTGCACTGGTACCAGCTGGGATCCTGGTGGATCTTCTCCGGTGGTGTGTCGCTGGCGATAATAGCGGCTGCCTTGTTGACCAGTGCGGTTGCCTTGGTTTTGTCGTATTTCACCCGCTCGCCATAGAGCGCATCGGTATTCTTGTTTACAGCCAGGTAGTAGGCCCGTTTCAGTGGGCCGTTTTCTGCCAAATGCATATAGACTTGCATCTGGGCAAAGTGACGGGGCTTGGACTCCTCAACCCCTTTGTTCACCAGCTCTTTGAACGACTTCTCCGAGTGGGTTTTCATCTCGATGACGTGCCAGGTCTTGGGGGCTTCCACAAACCCGAGGCCAACCCCATCCATGGAGCCGCCAAAATGACCATCACAGGCAGTGACCCGGAACTGCTGGCCTGTTTGCGGATCCTCTTCATAGACCTGAACACCGGCGGTCCGCAGGTTGTCCGCAAACCGGGCTTCTGCCAGCTGGCCGGTTTCAAACAGTCGCAGCATACGGCCGTCAAAACCGGCAGCGGTGCACCAGTGGAAGCTATACCAGAGGGAGCGGCTGCAGGGTTCACCAATAAGGGAGGCGCCCAGGTGTGGCCGAAAACCGTTGTCCGCCTGTGTCTCGTAATGACGGTAAATCCGCTGGATGGTGCTGTCCGCTTCCGGGATCTTCATGGTGGATACCTCTTTTTGCTGCGTTGCTGGTTGACGACGGTTGTTCTACGATGATGCCTGACCGGGCTTCCGATGAAGGAAGCCCGTTACCCGGTTATTAATTCCAGGGTGGCGCCTTGCTGCCCGGTACCTGGGGGGCCTGGGCAGGCTGTGGCACTGGAGCCTGTTGCTGGGGTGCCGGCGGTGCCGCTACCGTCGCCGGAGCGGGTGCAGGCGCTGTTGCCGCTGGCGCCACTCCCGGCGCTGGCGCTGCTGGAGTTGCTGCAGGCTGGGGCGCTGGCTGGGCGTGAGTGGGAAATGTGGCTTGGCCGATAGCCTCCCATTTCTTGATCTCATTGGACGGGTCTCGCCCGGCTTCCTGCTTGATCTTTACGGTGATCCGGCAGGGAATATTGACCAGCTCTTCGGTAGTGCTGGCCGCAGGACGACCAATAGCGTGGGCAATGGCGCTGATCTCTTCCCGGGCGATTTTCTGCGCCGTTTCATTGGGGTTGATGATGTTGTGGTTGCTCCACACCTTTCGACTGGCGTACTGGCCGTCCATCACCGTCCAGGTGAGTTTCAGGAACTGGCCGGTGCCGGCCCTGGTGTTCTTCATTTCTGCTTCGGTGATCATGGCCACATAGTCACCGTTGGGCAGTGGTTCAAAACCCTGGGCCGGGTTGTATTCGTTAGCGTTAAATCCGAGACCTGCCATGGTTAGGCTCCTTGCTGGTTGCTGTTATTGGCGGATGAGTTCAGTGCCTGGCTGAATGCGTCCCAACTCATGGGCAGTTCAGCAGGCAGTGAGTAACGGTTTTTGGCTACAAAGGCCGGGCGGGCTTCGGTGTACAACACCCGTTGTCCGGTGGCGATGCCCTTGGCTTTGGTTTTGCCAAAACCGGATTCTTCTTTTTTGATCACCGTCTTGTAGTTGGCGAACAGGACACAATCCATGCTCTCCTGCACCAGTTCCGAGGCTCGCTTGTGGAGCTTGATCTGGTAGCGGTCGTAGCTGTCCACTTCCGGTGATTCAAAGCGCTTGATCTCGGCATGGGCGATCAGGATGATGGTCATGCCTTTCTCATTGCGCAGGGCATTCAGCCACTGCATCAGGTTGCGCCAGTGGGACAGGGCCTCCACATACCCCTTGCCGTAGCCAAAGTCCTCGATGGAGTTTTTGTCATGCTCAGCGCAGACTTGGGCCCAGATCAGTGGCTCCAGGTGGTCAAGGCTGTCCAGCACCACCGTCTTGTAGTCGTGCTCTTCGTGGTACAGGGCAGACAGTGCCTCAATCAGCTGGCTGTACTGGCTTAGCATGGGAAAGGCGTCCACAGTCAGGGTGCCCAGACCGTCCTCAGTGCAGAGAAAGATCGGTCTATCTGCACCGGCCGCCAGCGTGGTTTTTCCCACACCGGCATCGCTGTAGATCAGCAGACGGGGTGCAGTAAAACCCGCCGCCTGGCTGATGGAGTTGAGAGAAAAAGCCATCAGTTGCCAGCCTCCAGTCGTTCAATTTTTACCGATGACTTGCGGGGTTTGCTGGTGACCGCCTGTGCCACAATGGCGTACTGTTGCGGGTTCAGCGCCTTCAGGGCCTTGAACTGGCGGGTATCCAGTTCCGGCTTCAGGCGCACCACGTTCTGCACCACCTCGTTGGGCAGCTGGCCGTTGATCTCGGCCCACTTCTTACCGTTCAGGGTGCGGGTCATACCGCCGGTGGTGGTGACCTTGTAGAAGTCACTTTTCACCGTGGCGCTGCCTTCCTCCTTAACCCCCACATGGGCTGTCTCTTGATCACAAATAGCTACCTTGTTCTATCATTTCTCACTGATAAAACAGGTCATGCTTCCACTTTCTCCTAAACCATGGTCAGAACTAACTTTTGGATGTGCTGATTTGGGTGATACTCGACGTACAAAACGACTTGTCAAAGTTGCTGCCGAGCTTTCAGCTCATACCGGTAATTCTTTGTCATCTTCATGCGAAGGTTATACCGCACTGGTAACTGGAGCTTACCGGCTGATTGAGAATGAGGCCGTAAAGCCTGAAGCAATAGCTGAGGCAGGCTTTCAGGCAACTGCCAAAATAGCGAGACAGTCTCGCCTACTTCTGGCTCTCGAAGATACAACAACCCTGGGTTATAAACATGCTGTCAGATCCGAGCTTGGTGATCTTGGAGGTCCTGAAGGCTCTAAAACCAGAGGATTCCACGTCCACTCTGTCTTCTTGGTTGATGCGGATACAGAGCGAAGCATTGGGCTTATTGATCAAGAACGATGGGTTAGAGAGGACGTTCAGCGGGGGAAAAAGAACCAACGTCGTCAGCTACCTTACGAGGGAAAGGAAAGCTTTAAGTGGCAAAGAGCCTCTGAAAACACAGAACAAAGGATGGGGGGTAAAATGCCTGACATCATCAGTGTTTGCGACCGGGAGGCGGATATATACGAATATATGCACTACAAACTGGATAACCGACAGCGGTTTGTTGTAAGAGCTACACAAAACAGAATCCTGGTGGATGGCGAACTCTTATTATTTGATTCCTTAGCTCAGACTGAAGTGTTGGGGAAATATACGATAGTGGTTCCTCAAAAAGGAGGTAGAAAGAAGCGAAAGGCAACGCTGCAGGTCAAAAGAAAGAAGATGACAATACAGGCGCCGCAAAGGCCAGGCGGCAGGCCGGAACCGGTAACTATGAATATTGTGTCGGCTGAAGAGATTGGCAATGACTCCGAAGACCGTTTGCACTGGGTACTATTGACAACTGAAGATATTGAAACATTCGAAGACTGTCGCTCTATCATTCGATTTTACGAGCTCCGATGGCGAATAGAAGAGTTCCATAAGGCTTGGAAATCGGGAGCAGGAGTAGAAAGGCTTCGTCTGCAATCTCCGGATAACATTGAACGACTTGCGGTCATATTAATGTTTGTCGCTGTCAGACTAATGCAAATCCGTGAAGCATTAATGTTACCGAATGACAGGCAGCACAAAGACAGAAAGCTTTGGAGTGAAAAAACACTCGCGAATGAGGTGGTCAGTGATGATGAATGGCAGGTTCTCTGGCTAACCTATGAAAAAAAAGCGTTGCCCGATAAGCCGCCAACAGTCACTTGGCTGCTTCAAACGATTGCTCGGCTTGGTGGTTGGGGTGATTCAAAGCATACAGGGCAGCCCGGCTGGTTAGTGGTATGGGAAGGCTGGGCGAAATTGCAGGATCGGGTAAAAACCTGGCAGATAGCCCGGCAGTTCAGCGCTGGAGAGATGTGATCAAGAGTCAGCACATGGGTGAGGATCTGTTCCTCAATGGCAACACGGGCATTGCGGGCCTCGGCCTCTTTGCGCTTGGCCTCTTCCAGCTCATAAGCCAGCCGGTCCAACAGGCCGGGCTCATTCAGTGGGCTTTGTGCCGTGGCGGTCTGGTTCTCGTTCATGGTCTACGCTCCTGACGTTATTGTTGTTGTGTCGTTTTTATGGCGTTACGGGTTCTGCTGTTAATGGAACTGGCTGGTGTCTTCCTCGTCGGTCATCGGTGTGTTCGGGCAGTCGATGGCGTGATGACTGGCGACCATCGCCTCCAGTGCTTCCGGATCCTCGCAGCTTTCTGTCCAGTTGCAGTGTGGGCAGTTATAGGAACTGGCCGGTTCTGCGCTGGTTGCTATGCCCGGTTCTGGCAGTGGTTGTGGATTGACGGTGCGCTTGCCATGGTCGTCCGGTTTGCTGATCACTCCAGAGGCCTCCATGGTGTCGATCATCCGGGCGGCTCGGTTGTATCCCACTTTCAACTGACGCTGCAGATTGGAGATGGAGGGATGGGTCATGGCCAGTACCAGGTCAACCGCTTCCTGGTAGAGCGGATCGTCCTCACTCTCAAAGGCAAGGGTGGGCTGGTCGAGATCCGCCTCAGGGTGTTCACCGCCCATATAGGCTGCGGTATCGGGAATCACGATCAGTACCGTTTCCCCTTCGGCGTCTGCCAGGTCATGACGGCCCGGGGTATTGCCCGGCATTTTCAGCACGGCTTTTACGCCATCCTTAAAGGTCACGGTGTCCACCGCTGCGGTCAGGGTGACCCGGTCACCGGAAGCCATCAGCCGAACGGCCTGGGCGACGGCAGAAGTACACCGTTGTTTGATGCGGAACAGCACCTCTTCCTGCTGCAGTTGCGGCAGCTTCTGCCACACATCGGGCATGGCTTTCAGCTCATCCCGCACCAGTGACATCAGATCACCCAGCAGGGTGCTGGCAGAGAGGATCATTGCCTCATCGTCTTTCAGCTGGCCGAGCGAATCCGCCAGACTTAAATCGTCTGTTTTTTCCATGGTTGTTTACCTGGTTAGGGTTGGTGGGTGTTACAACTGTCTGGTTGCGGATCTAGCGTTCCGGGTCCAGTACGTCCAGAAGTCGTTCGATAGCGGTGAGGGAGTCACCTTCTGCCTGAAGCTGATAGTTCTCCAGGGCAACGGTCATTACTGCCCACGCTTTGGAGGAGAGACCTTCAAAGGGGCTGGCCAGTTGTTCCAGTTCAGTGACGCAGACATCGCTTTCGTCTTCGGCATCGCCATTGATTTCGATCAGGATGTTGCCCAGAAGCATCGTTTCTGGCAGCTGCTGCTGGTTGTAGAGGGTTTGTACTTCTTCAGCGCATGAATCATTTGAGGAGAGTCTTTTCCACAGCTCAGTATGATATTGATTGTGGATAGAGAGGAGCTGCGAACGGTGAGTTTTCCCCTGACTCACCAGTTCTCTGGTTTGTGCCTGCAGATTGCACAGCTTTTGCCGTGTAATCAGTTCGTCTTTTGCGAGACTGCAGATCTGGCTGAGTGCCTGTTCCTTGTTCATGTTGTTATCTCTCTTGGAATACAGTTTTTAGCTGTTGAGACATTTATACAAGTAAAAACTGTTATAGACAACAGTTATTTTATTATTTTTTTGAATTTGTCATTTTTGGTTGTTTTTTATCGTCAACTGATAGTTGATTTTTCTTTTGGAATGATTCAGGGATGAATAGCAAACAACTGTTTTCCCATCGCCTCTCCCAAGCTCTCACGCACTATGGTGTGCCTGAAAAGGGGCGTGGAAGGGCCAACCAGATCGCCTCCATGTTCGGGGTGACCGCTAATGCCGTGCGTAAATGGCTTGAAGCGGAATCGCTTCCGGAAACCTGGCGGATTATTGATATTGCCAACGTGCTTGGAGTGCGGACCGAATGGCTGTTGAGCGGGCAGGGCAGAATGTTGCCAGATGGCAGCGAACCGCTGGGTGAAATGGTTCAGCCGATGCTCTCATTGTTGGCCAGTAGTAGCGAAGAAGCCCGGAAACTGTTTTTTCTTGTAGCGGAGAAAGAGCGAAGGGGGGAGCTTAACGGACGGCATATTACCGCCGTCGTTAATCTGATCGAGAAGTTTACGGAAGCGCCTTAAAAGACCAGGCTCATATACTGTCCAACCACCACGCCGCAGATTGTGGTGCCTACCTGTATTTCCTGTATCGGGTACTGAGGGTTTAAGGGCTTGAGGTACTTTTTGCCGGAATCTTCCACGTAAAGCTTGAAAGTGCACTCATCGGAACCGGGCAGTCTGGCGATTACCGGCACACCACTTCGGGCTTCCTTTTCCGGATCCACGTAAATATTCGTACCTTCCGGAAAACTGAGACCACCCGGACTCTGGCTGGTCATGGAGTCACCCCGTACCCGCAGAGCGTAAGCTCTATTACTGACCTTTTCCGGGCAGGGTAAAAAATCTTCGGGATCCTGAAGATAACGCACGTCTGATACCTCGCAAAACTGGCCTGCGCTTACCCAGGATATTAAAGGCACCATTCTCATGCTGTAAATGCTGGTTGGGTCTGACACATTTGGATCAATGCCAAACCGGAGATAGCTTTCGGTAACCCCCAGCACCCTGGCAAAATCTGCCATGTGTCGTGGGTTTTTGGTCTGGTTGTTCTCGATCTGACCGATGCTTTGCTGGGTGATTTTCCTGCCGGTGGCCATTTCGATTTCATCTGACAATCGTCCCTGACTCCAGCCTTTCTCTTTTCTTAACTGTGCTATGCGCTCACCAATACTCATGTGCTTTGCTGCCAATTATTCATCAATGTTCCATCGTTAGATTGCATAAGAGTTTCAAACAACTCTTGAACCGGCTTTTGATCAACCGGTCATTATCCATGTTTATGTTTGCAAGGTTACAGACAACCTAAAGAGCTAACAATATAAGGCTGTGATTGCTGACCCGACCTGTATGGAAGTTATAGACCAAAACTTTGCTTGAATACAGTTTTAAACTGTGGGAATCTAGCGAAAAACAAATAATACCGGTGGAGCTATGCAGGCATTAAAGAGAGCGATCGAAATTTGCGGTGGACAGCGAAAGCTGGGGGAAAAGCTCACGCCACCCGTGAAGCAGCAGTCTATCAGTGACTGGATCGAAAGAGGAAATATTCCCCCAAAGCGGGTTCGTCAGATTGAAGCGGCTACGGATGGTCAGGTAACCCGGCATGAACTGGATCCGGAACTTTACCCTGAAGAGTCATAAAACAGAACGTAAAAGCAAAGAAAAACCCCGCACTGCGCCAACAGGATACGGGGTTTTCAAGGAAGAGAGTTGATCATGACATATTTATTTTTCAGGGGGAAGCATGGCCATACTTTTCGGGGCATCGCCTGACTTTGCCCGGCAGTTCGCCCATGCAATGAACGACGCCGGCCTTAGTGGTCCCGAGCTTCCTGTTGCCGATGGCAAAATCCAGCGTTTCCATGTGGAGGGCGATAAACCCGGCAAGAAGAACGGCTGGTATGTACTTTATGGTGGCCGTTATCCCGCAGGCTCGTTCGGTAGCTGGAAAACCGGGGAGAAGCACGTCTGGTCACTGCACGACCATCGTGAGCTGTCGGCGGAAGAGTTCCAGGAACAGGAACGGATCATGGCCATGGTTCGGGCTGAGCGGGAGCGTGAACAGCAAAAGGTCTGGGCCGATGTGGCCAGGGCATCACAGGATGAGTGGGAGCAGGCCCGGGTCGCCGATCCGGAACATCCCTATCTGGTCAGTAAAAGCGTGGGTGTCCACGGTATCCGCCAGCGGGAACAAACCCTGTTGATTCCGGTGCACGATGAGCAGGACGCGATCTGCTCTCTGCAGTACATCTGGCAGGATGAGCAGGGGCTGTTTCAGAAGCGTTACAAAACCGGCGGAAAGAAAGCCGGTGGTCTGCATCTGATTGGTGAGCTTACCGATACGCTCTATCAGGCCGAAGGGTATTCCACAGCGGCGACCATTTATGAAGAGACCGGTTGTGGTGCTGTGGTCTCCTTTGATTCCGGTAACCTGGAAGCGGTTGCCCGTCGACTTCAGCCGGTTGCACGACAACGGATCATTGCCGCCGATAATGACAGCGCTACGCCCAATAATCCGGGGCTGACAGCGGCCATCGGCGCGGCACAGGCAACCGGTGCGACCGTGGTATTCCCCCAGTTCCCCCCGGGCAGTGCCGGTACCGATTTCAACGACCTGAAACAGGTCGCCCCGGAATTGATGCTTGAGCAGTTAAAAGCCCCCTCCCGTTTAATGTCCTCCAGTTTTAGCCTGGTCTCTGTGGGCGATATGGTCAGTGAGCCCCGTCCCATCAGCTGGCTGATCAAAGGGTTTCTGGAGACCGACTCACTGGCGTTGATGTTTGGTGAGCCCGGCTGTGGCAAGTCCTTTGTGGCCATCGATATGGCCTGCTGCATTGCCACCGGTACCCCGTGGCACGGCGCGGATATTAAACGACCGGGACCGGTTATCTATCTGGCCGGTGAAGGTTTGAACGGGCTCTCCCGACGGTTCAAGGCCTGGGAGATAGCCAACGGTCAGAGTCTTGCGGGCGCTCCCCTGTTTGTCAGTAAGTGTGCCGCCAGCCTTTACGATGCCGCCAGTGCAGCGCAGGTCTGTCAGGCGGTGGAGATCATGGTGGAACAGAATGGCGGACAGCCCCCCTCAACTGTGGTCGTCGATACTCTGGCTCGTAACTTTGGCGGGGCGGATGAAAACAGCACCCAGGATATGAACCAGTTTGTCCGGCATTTGGATGATTTCTTTCGGCGCAAGTATGGCTGTTGTGTGTTGATCGTCCATCACACGGGCGTAGGGAGTCAGGATCGGGCCCGAGGGAACTCGGCATTGAAGGCGGCACTGGATGCGGAGTATGCCGTTCGCAAGACCGACGACACGGTCAAGATTACCTCCAAGAAGATGAAAGATGCCGATGAGCCGGATCCCCGTGAATTCAACCTGAAAGTTGTGGAACTCCCCTGGCAGGATGAGGACGGGGAGGTTCAGACCAGTTGTGTGCTGGAGGATCTGGAGGCACCTGCCGTGCAGAATCTTGTTCGGCAGGCCAAGACCATGGGCAAGACCAAAAAGGCCGCGATTGCAGTGCTGGGTGAGCTCTACGAGTCCCACAGGCAGCGTTTACAGGAAGGTGGTCGTATGGATTCCGAGGCTCGTGTCAGCTTTGTGGACTGGCGTGATGCCTGCCTTGAAAGTAACCCGCCGGTTTATACCCACCGCAACAATTTCAACCGGGATAAAAAGTTTTTCGAAGACTCAAAAATCATTCGAATTGATGGCCCTTATGTGTACCTGGTGGAGGGGTGCTGAGATGGATTTTCTGACCAGAATCGACCGCGAAAAATCATGGTTAACCTGCTTTCTGTTTTCTGGGTTTGTTCAAAAAACAGGCAAAAGCGACATCAAAGTGACATCAAACTGGCCGGTTTCGCTTGATGTCGCTCAAAAAACGCACAGCAAAACGACATCAAACGACATCAAAAGCGACATCAAACCGACATCAAATGACATCAAACGGTCTAGCCGGGCGACATCAATCAGCATACCCCCCTTTAGGGGGGTAGCTGATGTCGTCTGCGACCCGGATTTTTTGACCGGGTTTCGGGGAATTATTTCAGGAATATTTTCAGCGGTTTTTTCCGGAGGTCTGGCATGAGAATTTCGTTACCCCTGCCACCGACGGTAAACCATGTCTGGAAGCACCGGGTCATTCGCAAAGGGCGTAAGCATATCCCGTCGGTGTACATGACCGAGGCAGGCAAAGAATACCGTCGTCGTGTTCAGGTGGCCTGCTCGGAACAGGGTTTTCAGAACCGCAAGCTGGCAGGCTCCCTGCGGGTGATTGTCCGTCTGCACTTTCCCACCAATCACCGCTCCGATATCGACAACCGCATGAAGGCGTTGCTGGATGGCCTGACCCATGCGGGTGTCTGGATCGACGACAGCCAGATTGATCAACTGGTGGTGATGCGGGGGCAGAAGTTGCCTCCGGAAGGCATTGCCCTGGTGGAAGTTATGCCCATGACCTCAGGAGACCCACGCCATGCAGAGCGATAATCACAAGGACTACCTCGACAAGATCTGGCTCAATACCGATGAGCTCTTTGAATACCTGGATCAGCAGTTCAGCAAAGGCACCTTGCGGAACTGGCGAACCCAGAAGAAAGGGCCCAGGCATTCTCGCATTGAGGGCAAGGTGCTCTATGCCCGTGGCGATGTGGACCAGTGGTTGAATCAACAGGTAAGAGGAGCAGGCCAATGAGTGTTGAGGTGGATCTGTTTCTGGATATCGAGGGGCTGACCCGTCAGCTGGATCAGTTCCGAAGACGGCAGGTGCCCTTTGCTACGGCGCTGGCCATGACCCGTCTGGGTGGTATTGCCAAGGGGGAAGTGGAAGAGGAAATGCAGCGGGTCTTTGACCGTCCAACCCGTTACACCATGAACTCACTGTTTCTCCGGCCAGCCCAAAAGCGGGATGCCAATCCCAAAGCGGTGGTCTGGTTTCGTGACTGGTCCCCCATGGGAACGGCAGCCACCAAGTATCTGACGCCGGAAGTCCATGGTGGTGAACGGAATACCAAGCGTTCGGAATCACTGCTTCGTCGTCGTGGCCTGCTGGGGTCGGAGGAGTTTCTGGTACCATCACGCACCGCCAAGCTGGATCGCTATGGCAACATCAGCCGTGGACAGGTGGTGAAGATGCTCTCCAATGTCCGTGCCCAGTTTGATACCAGTCAGAACACCACCAGTTCCCGAAAAACCCAGTACTTCGTCGGTCGTCCCGGAGGCAAGGCAAAAGGTGTCTGGATGCGGCGGGGAAGGAAGGTACAGCCTTTCATGATGATCACCCGACAACCCAGGTACCGTCGTCGTCTGGACTTCCATGGCGTGTCAGAACGGTCAATCCGTCAGAATTACAACAAAGAGTTCGGAAAGGCACTCGCTTATGCCATCGCTACTGCAAACCGCGGGTAGGGCAGGGGGGAGCCCGTTGGGTCCTTCCCCGGCGATTTTTGGCGCGGGTAGTTCGAACCCCGGTGAAAGACGACATTTTGAGAATTTCTAAGGGCAACAACATAACAGGGAGCCGGAACGATGCCGCTGTTGAGTACCAACAAGCTCCATGAGCTGACAGGCAAAACCCACCGAACCATCAAGGCTCGGCTGGAAACTATCGAACCGGTGATTGAAGGTCGCAGCCACCTGTACGAGAGCAAGACCGTTTTGCCTTTGCTCTACGATGCGGACAAAACCGCCGGTGACTATGACCTGGAACAGGAACGAGCACGACTGGCCAAGGAGCAGGCCGATGGTAAGGCGCTGGACAATGCCCGAAAACGGAAAGAGCAGCTGGACGTACCCACCATGGTGGAGCTGGTGGCCGGTGAATACGCTTTCGTCCGTGCCAACCTGATTGCCATTCCCGGCAAATACTCACGACGGCTGGCGTTGATGGATTCCCCAACGGAAGTGCAGGAGCTGCTGATGGAAGTTGTCACCGAAGCGTTAAAGGAGCTGACCGCCGATGAGCCAGGCAGTATTAAATCCCGATGCGATTGACTTCGCCCGGCAGCTGCTGGCCAGGGCTCGGCGGGAAAACCTGAAGCCACCACCCAACATGGGACTGGTGGAGTGGGCCGATACCTATCGCTACCTGTCAGCGGAGTCATCGTCCGAGCCGGGCAAATGGAAAACCGGCAATGTGGAGGTGTGCCGTGGCCCCATGGAGGCTTATTGTGACCCAGCGGTGAAGGTGGTGACGGTGATGTGCTGCACCCAGCTGATGAAAACCGAGCTGATCAACAACATCGTCGGCTATCACATTGACCTCGACCCAGCCCCCATGATCGTGATGCAGCCCAATGAAAAGCTGGGTGAAGCCTGGTCAAAAGACCGGTTCAGTACCATGTTGCGTGATTCACCCACCCTGAAGGGGCGAATCCGGGGCGATAAGATTCTCCATAAAACCTTTGCCGGTGGTCATGTATCCATCATCGGCAGTAATGCCCCGGGGGATCTTTCCATGCGTCCGGTTCGTGTGGTGCTCTGTGATGAGGTGGACAAGTACCCGGCCTCTGCCGGTGATGAAGGGGACCCGATCTCCCTGATTGCAGAACGGCAGGCGGTGTTCTGGAATGCCAAGCGGGTGCATGTCTGCAGTCCCACCATTGAGGGGAAAAGCCGGATAGCCCGTGAATACAAATTGTCGGATCGGCGGGTGTTTGAAGTGCCCTGTCCGTCCTGCGGTCATCGTGAAGAGATGGTCTGGGCCAATGTGGTGATTCCCAAAGACGACAACGGCAAAAAACTGCCGGAGCAGTCTCACTATCGTTGCCCGCACTGTGAAACCGCCTGGACGGAACCCCAGCGACAGCAGGCCATTACCCAGGGAAGCTGGCGGGCAACCCGCCCCTTTACCGGTCATGCCGGGTTCAATGTCTCGAAACTGGCCAGCCCGTGGGAGAGCATTCCCCAGCTGGCAGAAAAGTGGATCAATGCCCAGGGCAATACCCAGCTGTTGAAAACCTTTATCAATACCCAGCTGGCCCAGACCTGGAAGCAGAAAGGCGATGCACCGGAGTGGAAACGACTTTATGACCGTCGGGATGATTACCTCATTGGCAGGGTGCCCGAAGGGGGACTGTTCCTGACCGGAGCGGCGGATATACAGAAAAACCGGATTGAGATCGAGATTGTCAGCTGGGGGCGAGGTAAACGGTCATGGTCTGTGGATTACATCGTGATCGAGGGAGGCATTGAAACTCAGGAAGTACAGGACCAGCTCAGCCGATTGATCAACGGCACCTGGAAACACGCTAACGGTGTGGAAATGTCCCTGCTGCGTTTTGCCATCGACACCGGCTACAACGCCCAGGTGGTTTACAACTGGGTGCGTAAACATCCGGGGCTGGTGATGGCGATCAAGGGGATGCCTCCAGGCCCCTACCCTATCCTCTGTCGTCCATCCTATGTGGATCTCAATTTTGAAGGTCAGCATGTGCAGAAAGGGGTGCAGCTCTGGGGCATTGGCACCGATGCTGCCAAGACAGAACTCTACTCCTGGCTGCAGCTGGATTTCACAAAAGACAATGATTCGTCATCACAGCCGCCCGCTGGCTATTGCCGCTTTCCCCAATACAACGAAGACTATTTCAAGATGCTGACTGCCGAGCATCTGGTGGAAAAGCAGACCAAACGGGGGATGCAATACGGCTGGGAGAAGTTCCGGGAGCGCAACGAAGCCCTGGACTGCCGGGTCTATAACCGTGCTGCGGCTGCCGCCGTAGGTATCGACCGGTTTGAAGAAGAGCACTGGCGGGAGCTGGAACAGGCGCTGGGGCAACCCTCCACATCGTCGTCTGCTACCTCATCACCAGCGGCAGAACAGCAACGTACCCGCAAAGGAAGATGGATAAAACGCTAATGGCCTTTACACAACAGCAACTCACTGCACTGGAAGATGCCATCGCCATGGGTACCCTGGAGGTGGAGTATGGCGACAAGAAAGTCCGCTATCGCAGCCTGACCGAAATGATGCGGATCCGGGACATGATGCGCCGGGATATTGAGAAGCCCCAGCACGCCAGGGTGGTTTCATTCAGCAAGGGATTACAATAATGGCCAGAAAAACGGGTGAGGAGATGGGACTTTACGAGCGGTTATTGATCAACGTCGCTCCCCGTTTTTACATGCGACGGCTGCAGGCCATGAGCGCGGCCAATGTGTTCAAACGCCGGTATGAAGGGGCGGCCAAAGGACGCCGGACGGAGGGCTGGGTCGCCCATGGCAGTTCTGCCAATACCGAAATCGGCAAAGACTTTCAGACGTTGATGTTCCGCAGCCGGGATCTGCTACGGAATAATGCCTGGGCACGGCAGGCACAGCGGGTAATCCGGAACAATGTGGTCCGTTATGGCATTGTCGCCGAGCTGAAAGGGCAGAACCAGAAAGCCCTGAAAAAGCGTCAGAAGCTTTGGCGTAGCTGGGCTGAGTCCACCCAGATAGACGCCGATGGCCAGAGAAATATCTACGCCCTGCAGGCACTGGCCATGAACACCATTTTTGAGTCTGGTTCGGTACTGATTCGTCGTCGTCGCCGTCGGGCCAGCGATAACCTGGCCGTTCCCCTGCAGATCCAGGTACTCGAACCGGACTGGATTGATACCGGCAAAACCCAGACACTGGATAACGGTCACAAGATCGTCCAGGGCAAAGAGTTCAATGGCATTGGTCAACTGGTGGCATACTGGTTGTTTGATCAGCACCCTGGTGACTATCACCACTTCCGCCACTATAACGTCCAGTCCCGTCGGGTGGATGCCTCGGAAATTCTCCATGTGTTCGACTCGGACCGGCCGGAACAGATTCATGGCGTGCCCTGGCTTGCTGCCTCCATGCTCAGGCTTCGGGATTTTGATGAGCTGCAGGATGCCAAGCTGATGCAGCAGAAAATTGCCAGCTGTTTTGCTGTGCTGGTAAAGGGTACCGATGCCAACAGTGTCTCACTGCCCAAGAAAAGCAACGGTGACCCGACGCTGCCAGTGGACTCTATTGAGCCGGGCATGGTGGAGTATGTAGGGCATAACGACATCACCACCGTGACACCGCCCGATGCGGACAACGGCACCGACTATACCCGCACCCTGTTGCGTGAAATTGCCATGTCGTTTGGTATCACCGCCGAACAGCTAACCGGTGATTACTCCCAGGTAAACTTTTCCAGCGCCCGAATGGGGCGATTGGAGTTTGTAGCCAATGTGGAGCACTGGCAGTGGAATATGCTGATTCCCGGTTTCTGTGAACAGGTCTATGGCTGGTTTGATGAAGCGGCCCGATTGATTGGTGAGTACGAACCGGTCACTGCCGAATGGACGCCACCGGCAGTGCCTGCCCTGGATATGGAGAAAGAGGGCAAGGCAATCCGGGAGTATATCCGTGATGGCCTGATGACCCAGTCGGAAGGCGTCCGTCGTTTGGGTTATGATCCGGTGAAATTCTTTGAAGAGTATCAGGGTGATCTTAAGCGGTTGGATAAGATGGGGATTGTGTTGGATACGGACCCCCGGAAAACCGCTCGCGGGGGGACGTTGCAGCCTCAAACTCAGCAGGATGAATGACTTTAACCGATAAGAAAGTCTCTTAATGGGTTTTGAGGCTTTTCTTTCTCTTTTTGCTCATTTAGCCAGGTATCTATTGTAACTAGGACTTACGCATTGACAACAGGCTCTAAAATTTGATAATGCCAAAAAACAGATGTCTTCAGGGATGAAAGTGAGAACTACCACTCGACCGACCACTGCACGATGCACTCTTGCAAAATACATTGGCTTTTTGATTAGTGAGCCAAAATCATCAACATGCACAAGACTGGCCGAGGTTACCGACTTTTCTCACGATAGCGCAAACCGCTTTCTTAAGCGTGAAAACTATCAGCCCAAAGATATGTACGATGAAGCAGTCAAAAGTTTAAACCCTATTGGCGGCACCCTGAGCGTTGATGACAGCGTGCTCGACAAACCTTATAGCTACTCCGTGGCACTGGTTGGCCACTTTTGGTCGGGTAAACATCACCGAGTGGTTAAGGGAGTTAACCTCATCACCCTTTATTACACCGACGTATCCGGGCGCCATATGCCGGTGAATTACAGGATATACGACAAATCGGAAGACAAGACAAAAAACGACTACTTCCGTGAAATGTTGATTGAAGTGCTGGTATGGGGGCTGAAGCCAGCGTTCGTTACCGGTGACTCCTGGTACAGCTGCACGACTAACCTGAAGACGATTAAAAACCATCAGACTGGGTTTATGTTTGCCGTTGAGAAAAACAGGACAGTATCACTGGAAAAAGGTAAATGGCAGCAGGTTCAACACCTCGACATCCCCGACAATGGTCTGGATGTATGGCTCAAAGACTTCGGTAAGATCCGGTTGTTCAGGACGATGCTAAAAGACCAGCGTCGCCACTACGTGGTTTACTTGCCAGAGGAAGTCCCTTTTGAACGCAATGACTTCAAGCAGATCCATGACCAGCACTGGCAGATCGAACAGTTTCACAGGGCGATCAAGCAGGTTTGCCATATTGAGCACTTTCAGGTTCGCAGCGAACGACCCGTCAGAAACCATATATTTGCTGCAATTTTAGCTTTTGTTTATCTCCAGAAAATGCAGATAGAGCAGGAGTTTACGAATATTTATCAGCACCAACGGGGGCTGTTTAAAGAGACAATAGGCGCTTTCATTGAGAGTTTTGCAAAGGGGAAGGATCACCTCCTACCAAAATTTATCGGTGTCATCAATGCGTAAGTCCTAGTAACGTTAACCAGATTCCCCTCATAGCGGTCTCCGAATAGGACTGAGTAAAATAGGTCTTGATTTTCTTTCTTCAGGTTTTGATAAATGACAGGAGAGATTTGTATCTCTTTATTTGAGTCTTTATTACCTTTAGAACAAAGAGCGGATGCTTGATTAACGACATCACCCATCCATACCACATCGTTAATGCCACTACCGTTGTATCCAGCTTTAATCATCAATGCTCTGCCGTAATCAATACCTATCCCAACGTCTATTGATGCATAGCCCTTCTTTTGGAAACGCCAATTCATCACGTCTATAACCGAGCTGACCCTGGCAGCAGCGCTGATTAGTTTATCAATATCATCTTTCTGAGGTGTATCGAAAACTCCCCAGACACAGTCACGGCTAAGTTACCGTTAATGGTTGAATCAGCTAAACTCCCATAAAATCTACGTTGTAGGGGAGTGATATGCAATCTGAACTCTTCCAGAATTTTATTGATTCCATTTCAACATTAACCAGTGAACAGCGAGACATTCTTAACAACTCGCTCCTTAGTACTCAAATAGAGGTTACCGAGGTAGTAGAAACCACTGACTCTGAACCTGTTTACAGTGAATCTATACCCAATAACGATAATGCAACACCTGACGTAGAAAAGAGCATACTTGCCCAATTTGCCGAAAACCCCAGGTGCCCCAAATGCAAAAGCCATAGCGTTGGTCGCTGGGGCATACGAAATGGCCGACAGCGCTACCACTGCAAGACTTGCGACTCAACGTTTAACGCCTTTAGTGGAACGCCTTTGGCAAGGCTCAGGCACCCTGAAAAATGGAACAAGTACCTCGCAGGTATGACTCACTCTATGGTCTTGCGACCAGCTGCTGCTGAGAATGCCATTGACTTGAAAACTGCGTTCCGCTGGCGTCACCGCTTTCTTGAAGTGATTAATAATGATCAAGCAGAAGAGCTTTGTGGCATTACTGAGCTTGATGAAACATTTTTCCGTGAATCCTTCAAAGGGCAAAGAGAAGGCCTTCCACGGCCAACCCGAAAGCGGGGTAATGATCCCAACAAAGCCCGAAAAGTCCCGGTAATGGTGGCTCGGGACCGTAATCGAAATACCGTTGACGGTGTATTAGAAAACGAAAGTGCTAATGAATTGTGCAGGCATTTAAATGGCCGCATATCGATACAGGCCACGGTCTGTGCGGATGCACACCTCGCTCACGAAAAACTTGCTGACAAGCTTGGATTTGTCTTCAAGGAGCTGGTGACATCAGCAGGTCAACATGTTGTTGAAGGCATCTACCACATCCAGACTGTAAATTCTTATCACAGTCATTTAAAACGCTGGATTGGCGGCGTATTCCAAGGGGTTGCAACTCGTTACCTTCCCCATTATCTGGCCTGGAGGCGAGAACTGACGGCAGCAAAAAAATTAACTGTTGGCCGGTTGATCAGCAGAATTACTGAACATTGGTGCTTCCAACCATTAACGGTAACTTAGCCCACAGTCACCTTGAATATTAATCTCGCTGACTTTTGGGTGACCTTTCATAACAGCAACCAGCTCAGAAATATAGGCGCGATAGATCTTGGCTAATGTTGGTCTTCTATGTTTTTCGGTAAGCTCTTTTGAGCCTCGGATATCAACAAACATAGCACTGCACTTAACGTAAAAACCATTCGTATATGTCAGGCTGTCCCGTGAGGGAATAGAGCCCTTTTCTTCAAAATTGTTGTCAGAAGAGTTCAGGATCTCTTTGATCCGATCAACACTGTCCAGATATTTGAATTCTGAGTGACTGGCTTTCATATCCGTTTATACCAGAGTGAGAGTGAACAAAATCCATGGAACCAGCGAGGATACGAAGCCGCGCATGGAGTAGGTGACATTTTTATACTTTCTGTCTGCGATTTTTGAGTTGATATAGATCTGTCTGGACAGCTCTTTTTCGACAGTCTCAGGTGTCACAAAACTGTTGTTGAAGTGGCTCTGGTAAGAGTCTGCAGTGGCAAAATTAGCGATGGCACCAAAGTAGACAGGCGATGGTGTGCCAGTAACGTTTAGCCTTGGGTTAATGCAGATGAACGCAAAAAACAGTGAAATAACATTCAACAGCAAGCCTGAAATAGCCAGTGCTTTGGTGAGTCCAGAGGTGTCAATAGAGCCATCAAAGGCTTTGTACAGCAGGCCAATAAAGACCCCTTGAACGGCAAGAAGTGTGTAGGCCTTGGTATCCGAATAACGAATCCATTCATTGACCATCCCATAGGTCTTCCAGAGTCGGTCTTCTATCCGTTGAGCTGTGTTGTCCATTGACTACTTTTCACTATAAGTTTTTGGATGTTTATTCTATTCGTTAGATTAAAAGTTTTCACTCGTTACATACCGTGATCCCATACTCTCAGATTCATATGAATCTCTGGACGACGAATGTGAACCGGTCAAAATGAGAAAATACAGGCTTTCTGTTCCGACAGCGGTTGTGAAGAAAGTAGAGGCAGCCGGACAATAGGCCGGCTGAGAAGGGCAGAGGTTATTTTTTCAAACGTTCAGGGGGGGGGTCTATGAGCTGAAAGTCAACATCTCTTGTCTCCCTGAACTCTATCTGAACAACACCACCGCGATCCTTGGTTCGATAGAATGTGAAATAACCATCCTCACCAAAACATATCGGATCCTTAGGGTTGAAGAGTTGCAGCTGCTTAATTAGCTCACCAACAGTAATTTCTGGCATAGTTCAATCAGCCCCCGCAGGTTTCGCTGACATTGGCTGATACCAAGGTAGGAGAGCCATAAAGCTCAATTTCTTCTCCCCTGAGATTGTTATGATGCTTGCACAACGGAATGATGTACCAGTCATTGTCATAGGAAGAAATTTTCTGAACATGTGCACCAACAGTTGCTTCATTAGTGCATGATTCCTCAACACATAGTGATGCCTTTTCTTTGCTGAACAGTTCCCAATGTTTCAACCAGCTTCCACAGCGACAATCATGATCGCTGGTGCCATTAATATTTCTAACTCTCACAACGTTACTCCTTGGTTGGAAGTGCCAGACTATAAAAAAACGACATGCCATGACTACAACAGAAAAATATTGTGCTGAGGAATACTGACTTGTGACAAAAAATGCCTCCGCCTGAACTACCACTACTCCCAACCCCTTCCCCCCCTGCATACCCTGACTCTTGATCACATCTCTCCAGCGCTGAACTGCCGGGCTATCTGCCAGGTTTTTACCCGATCCTGCAATTTCGCCCAGCCTTCCCATACCACTAACCAGCCGGGCTGCCCTGTATGCTTTGAATCACCCCAACCACCAAGCCGAGCAATCGTTTGAAGCAGCCAAGTGACTGTTGGCGGCTTATCGGGCAACGCTTTTTTTTCATAGGTTAGCCAGAGAACCTGCCATTCATCATCACTGACCACCTCATTCGCGAGTGTTTTTTCACTCCAAAGCTTTCTGTCTTTGTGCTGCCTGTCATTCGGTAACATTAATGCTTCACGGATTTGCATTAGTCTGACAGCGACAAACATTAATATGACCGCAAGTCGTTCAATGTTATCCGGAGATTGCAGACGAAGCCTTTCTACTCCTGCTCCCGATTTCCAAGCCTTATGGAACTCTTCTATTCGCCATCGGAGCTCGTAAATCGAATGATAGAGCGACAGTCTTCGAATGTTTCAATATCTTCAGTTGTCAATAGTACCCAGTGCAAACGGTCTTCGGAGTCATTGCCAATCTCTTCAGCCGACACAATATTCATAGTTACCGGTTCCGGCCTGCCGCCTGGCCTTTGCGGCGCCTGTATTGTCATCTTCTTTCTTTTGACCTGCAGCGTTGCCTTTCGCTTCTTTCTACCTCCTTTTTGAGGAACCACTATCGTATATTTCCCCAACACTTCAGTCTGAGCTAAGGAATCAAATAATAAGAGTTCGCCATCCACCAGGATTCTGTTTTGTGTAGCTCTTACAACAAACCGCTGTCGGTTATCCAGTTTGTAGTGCATATATTCGTATATATCCGCCTCCCGGTCGCAAACACTGATGATGTCAGGCATTTTACCCCCCATCCTTTGTTCTGTGTTTTCAGAGGCTCTTTGCCACTTAAAGCTTTCCTTTCCCTCGTAAGGTAGCTGACGACGTTGGTTCTTTTTCCCCCGCTGAACGTCCTCTCTAACCCATCGTTCTTGATCAATAAGCCCAATGCTTCGCTCTGTATCCGCATCAACCAAGAAGACAGAGTGGACGTGGAATCCTCTGGTTTTAGAGCCTTCAGGACCTCCAAGATCACCAAGCTCGGATCTGACAGCATGTTTATAACCCAGGGTTGTTGTATCTTCGAGAGCCAGAAGTAGGCGAGACTGTCTCGCTATTTTGGCAGTTGCCTGAAAGCCTGCCTCAGCTATTGCTTCAGGCTTTACGGCCTCATTCTCAATCAGCCGGTAAGCTCCAGTTACCAGTGCGGTATAACCTTCGCATGAAGATGACAAAGAATTACCGGTATGAGCTGAAAGCTCGGCAGCAACTTTGACAAGTCGTTTTGTACGTCGAGTATCGCCCAAATCAGCACATCCAAAAGTTAGTTCTGACCATGGTTTAGGAGAAAGTGGAAGCATGACCTGTTTTATCAGTGAGAAATGATAGAACAAGGTAGCTATTTGTGATCAAGAGACAGCTAACAGGGGGGTAAATAAGACCGTCCTCGACTTTGTGACGTGCTCTATACCCGCCTATTCCGTGTTCCGGGGTATTGACCATATTGAAAGCAAGTTTCGCCCGGAAGAACTGAAGCCTGGCTATGAAGCGCACATTAAACACATTGCCGATACAGTGCTGGGAATGAAGCTCGCCGCCTTCCGTAGCGAGTGCCGGAATATGTACCGCTATCATGTGCCATTATGCACACAGCGGGGAGAATACCTGTCAGGCTCATTCATTGCCTATGGGGGCAATGGCGGGCTGTGTATCTCACTGTCAGGGGTTGGTTGCCAATATCTGTTTCAGCAACCGGGAGCCGCTTACCGGCTGCATGCTTATCTGGAATTGATGAAAGGCCGGTTGAGTCGGGTCGATGTGGCGCTGGATGGCTTTCAAGGAGAGTTTACTCCTGTCGGCGCTTATGACCTGTATAAGTCAGAACCCTGTCAATTCACCGCAGGCGGCCGTGGTCGTAGACCGGAAACGGTAGAAAGCCATTCCAACTGTAAAACCGAGATAATGACCGGCTTTATCGTTGGCTCTAAACACAGTGCCAAGATGCTACGGGTCTACCGTAAAGGAGAGCAGATAGATAAACACTCCAATAGTCTATGGTGTCGGGCTGAAGTGCAATTCAGGAACCGGGGGCGATTTATCCCGCTGGATATTCTGATCAATCCTGATGCGTATTTTGCCGGGGCGTACCTGTATACCCACAGTTTGCTCAATGATGTGATGGCAAAACAGGGAGAAGCCAAGACCACAGCCCAACGGATCGCCACCCGATCCATTAGTGAGTTCGCCTTGCTCTACCAGTCAGCCAAGCGACATTTAAAAAAACAGTATGGAAAACTCATTAATGTGATGGTGACTATGGGGCAGACCGCAGAAGAGATTGTTAACGGGATTATTCGTGATGGCGTACCGGGCAGGATGAAAGATCAATACATGGTGCTTAATGGGGTGGTGACTGCCTGCCCGTAATAGAAGCCCTCACCCTGACACAGAGCCGTACTTTGAGACACGCAGACAACGTTTCGGGATAACTGAAAGGGCGGGCTACTTATGAGCATAGTGCAGGTTTTTAGACGGGCAATGTTGACTGGTGTCTTGGTCGTTTCGGATGAAGACGCTTCGCGGTGGCCTTCTCATTGACACCCGGAACCCTGCTATCAATGTAACAACCGGGGCAATGGAGCCGAAACGACCACCATACTTTACCATTAGATACCGGGCAACATAAAGCCAGCCGTTACCGTGTAACAATAGATAGTACCTTGGCTCAAAAACAACCGTTTTACGAGCCTACTTATAACCCCTTAATATATGGCTCATAAAAATAGGGTTTACATTGCGAGCCAGTTAAATATAATGAGCCAACATTAAATGAGCCAAGGATTTTATAAATGGGTCGTACATTCGCCTATTGCCGTGTATCTACGCTTGAACAAACTGTAGAGAACCAGAAGATCGCTATTGAGACTGCTGGTTTCCAAGTACCAGAAAATAGGGTTATCTCTGAAACTATCAGTGGTAGTTGCCAAGCCATGCAAAGACAAGGCTTCCAACAACTCATAGAACACAAGATGGAGTCAGGCGATACACTGGTTATCCTGAAGTTAGACCGCCTTGGTAGAGACATGATTGATGTTATGGAGACTTTGCACCAACTCAGTGATAAAGGGATAAGCCTTATCAGTCTTGATCTTGGAGCAATTGACCTGACTTCCCCAGCCGGAAAGCTGCAAGTGCAAGTTATGGCAGCCGTTGCAGAGTTTGAAAGAAACCGTATCCGGGAGAGAACAAAGGAAGGTTTAACCAGAGCCAAGGCAGAAGGGAAAAAGCTTGGCAGGCCAAAAGCAGACGCAGAGAAAATAGAAGCGGTAAAGGATTGCAGGCAGAACCAAGGGCTATCCATTGCACAGACAGCCGAGAAGCTGGGAATATCTGTAGCCACAGTAAAGCGATTGCAAAAGGCTGCATAAGCAGCCTATTCAAATCCACTGTTAACCTTCAAACCATCAGCCCCTTTGATCGAAAAAAGTGGGGGTAAATAGAAATATCATGATGACATATTTTTATAGATTTTTTGTTTTATATAGTCGGCAGCTATCAAAAAACATAGGGGTATCAGTGGGGGTATCGTTTTTTCTGGATTTCTGAAAGCCTCTGGTAGCAGTGGCTTGAGAGGTGTATTCAAATCCTCTCACGGACCAGAAGCCTTTCCCTCACCTGTAAGGTTTCGGTGAACCCATATAGAGTTCCCATTTTTCAAGGGTTGTAGCGATATGGTTATGTCGTACTAAAAATAACATTCCTTGATTCCCAAGGGTTTGCGAGCGCCACCAATGAGTTTACCGAAACCTTACCGTCACCTTCCTTTAAAGTCCACAACCCCTTGATTTTACTGGCTTACAGCCTATCTGTACTTCCGTGGCCGTTTGCTGAAAACCGCCGGTATCCTTAAAATTTTGGGGTACGGATGGGGGTATTTTCAAGACTTAAAAAATCGATACCACCAATCCTCATTTTCGATACCTCCATATTCTCTAAACCCCCTGCAAACCGTGGGCTGTAGATGGTGGTGTTACATCACCTTGGTTGTCTATGCGATACCGCAAAGGTCACTGTACACGACAATTTTCATGAGGCTTCTCCCACCTGACTTCAAATAGCAGTTCCACTGCTCCGCATATAACGGCGAAACGTGCGGCAATATCTGACCAGTCCAGCTCGTTAAGAAAATCATCGATTAATGATCGAAGCTTTCTGGGCAGGCTGCTCCAAGAGTTTATTTTTTACTGGTAAGCCAACCATATTTTGGCATTTCAGAAGGACGTGAAAAAGCACCGAAAAAATCAAGCGTCTTCATGGTTATGGATGCCTATCCAAATGGAACTTTCGTAAAAACTTCAGGTCACATTAATAAAGGAACTTCGGCTCAGGGTTTCAGTATTGATAGGAAATTGGAGTGAATTATGGACGTTCAGATTGGCGGAGACTCAGCTAAATCTTTATTTAACCCGTCGGAAAAAAAGATACGGCCAGATCATCAGCCAAAGCCAGTGGCTATCGGCGCTGAAATCGTTAAAGTGGATTTACCTTCATCTCAGGTTCCGGTGTCTGGCAAAAAAAGGACCGTATGCTCGACGGGTTCATTACAGTCAAAGCCCACCCGCTCCTTTGATTTTCGTTTTGTTACCAATGATAACCAGGTTCGATCGCTTTTATCAGCACGGACCCACGATGAAAATCGGGATGTGGTGATTATTTCCCATCCCGATGACCTGTTACAGGCCAATCTGGTGAGCCGGTTGAGCATTTCCGGCGATGGCTGTCATTCTTTGCAACCGGGCAAGCTGTTTGTCGCTGACCGGCCATTGACCCTCGTTATTGATATCCGCACCCTCACCAGTGAGGAACTGCCCAGGTTTAATGATTTGCTGGACCCGGACAACCCGTGTCTGTATGACCGGGTGAGCCAGAAGAAACGCCCCCTGGGGGGCCATATTGCTCTGCTGGTGGTGGCAGACCCTGAACAGTTGGCAGCCGTTGGCAAGAGTGACGAAGCACCGGGCGCTGATTTCTGGCGGCGCATTAATCGACCGGGGAATACCTGGCAGTTTGACTCACTGGCCGGTAATGGCCAATCCATGGAGAGCGGCGATGTACCTCTGGTCGATGTACCTCCGGTACTGGCTGAATTCCCCGATGCTATGGGTGCTTCCGATGACGCTTCCGATGACGATAGTATTGTCGTTATTGACTGTCATTTGCACGGCAGCTGGCGACAGCTGCTGTTCGGTGGCCCCGGAGTGGATCAGCAGGGGCGAATCCAGCATATTCCGGGCAAGCTTGAGCAGTTGCAGGCCGGGCAACGGGTGATTCTCAAAGGCGCCAACTGGCAGGATCTGGCATTTGAACAGACGATGCGCCAGCTGCTGGCGCACAAGCACTACGAGAGCAACGGGATTCTCTGTCATTTGCCGGACGATGTTCAGTTTTACCAGATGCCGTTAGGGGATGATGAGCTTTACTCGCTGTTCCGGACCGTGACTCAGGGGGAGGAGAAGCGTGAGAAGGGGCTTTTCCGTAACCCGCCAGGCAACCCGTTAATCATTAACCAAGGCAATATTACCGAATGGTTGAACCCCATTGCCATCGCCCGGGAAGGCTATGCCGTACCGAACACCCGTCTGTTGGAACGGATTCAGGCCGGTGATGTGGTGACGGTGACGTCTCCCCTCAGTGAGGCGTTATGGTTCCGTTTGCTGGGTGCACTTCAGACTATCCGCCAAACCACAGGTGTAGAGCCCTGCCTTCAGGTTGCCTGTACCAGGCAACAGCCGAAGGCTCTCCGGTTGGTAGAAGAAAATGAGGAGCAGCTTCTGCCCATTAACCTTCACCAGGCGGATAAGTGTGGCGATCATACCCTCTTTAGTGCGGTCACTTACCAGCAACAGGCTCAGGCTACTCACTGGATAAACAGCCAGCAGCAAGCCCCCCTGGTGATTCAGGTCCATGAGCAGACCAGCTTCAGCCAGCTGTTTGACAACATCCATATGACCTCGGAGAAGAATGGCTATTTTGGTCGCCGTCAAAGTGGCTTACAAGCGGCCCTGACCGCTGGCAGGCCCGTGGTATTCCGGGGTCTGGAGAGCAGCCCAAGGCTCCAGCAGCTGCTGGAACCTATGATGTGCGGGCAACCGTTGCTGGTTCATGGCCAGTTACAGGCTTACCCACAAGCCCGTGTCACACTGCTCTGGCCTGAGGGTGCGCAAAGCCCATCCCCGGTGTGGCGTTCGATGATCGCTGCCGGTGAACCCTGTCCTGAGCTGGATATCTGGGATATCACGGCAGTAAATCATGGTATTCCCCGGGCTGAGTTGCCAGAGCAGGTGCTTGACCAACTCTGCGCAGCCTTCGCCACCGTACCTGCCAACCTTTGTAACCCGCTGCCGGCAATCACACAGGGGTTGCTGAACAACCTGGTACTGGCTGCCCGGCGGGCGCAGCAGGTTGATCGTGCCCCGCAGCTGCAACCCTGCCACTGGCGCAAGGCCATCGATAGCGTATTCACCCATGGCACCCGGCAGAATCGGTCAGTGCGTGATTTTATGAAGGTGGCTTGCTGGCAGTTATTGCCGGATGCAGAAGATACTGCCTGGGTAGATCTCCATGGTTTTAACACTGTGATTAACAGTGCCCGGCGTCTGGACCGGGATTTTGTTGAGCAGAATGTGTGGCAACTGGCCAGAGCCTTTGGCCCGGCGGCATTTGCCGATACCGAACTTAAACAGCTGAACCTGTACTATCCACGTCCATTTAACCTCGGGATCTTTGTTGAGTTTTTAGACATGATCTGTGCCTTGAAGTTAGACCCACAGGAGCCCGAGCAAGATGAATCGTTATCCTTCAGGCCCTGCCGTCAGATTAAACGACTGGAAGATGCCCTGGCTTCTGGCTGGCAGTTACGCCCGTCATCCTTCAGGACCCGGCGTGATGCCATTCATGCCCTGGCCGCTGACTGTTTTGACATCAGCACAGGAACGTGGGAAACAGCAAATCACGAAACAGAATGCATTGGACGTATAGCACAGCGCCTGTCTCAATCACTTGATTGGAAAGGTTCCGCTGATCCGCCATGGTCGTTGCTGGCCCGTGATCTTTATTATGGTTCGATGAACCAGAAGGACCGGGAGCATCGTCGTTTATCCAGGCTCCATGACCGGCTTGTGGACTCCCCCGTCATTTTTTTGCAGGGGGAGACAGGGGCCGGTAAAAGTTATTTTGCCGCCAGGATGGCCGGGGCATCCGGAGGGGCTTCGGTGATGTCTCTCGGACCTTCCGACAGCGAACAGACCCTGATGAAACGCTGGCAATGGCAAGAGCAAGCTGATGGCGACCGTTGTATGGCGCAGCAACATCGGGCACTGATGGAATGGGCCCATACTCAGCCCGACAAAGACGGACGGTATGTCACCCTGGTGCTGGATGAAGCTAACCTGGCGAACGCCGGGTTGTTGGCTTCTCTGAATGGTTTATGGGAACCGGAACCTTGTATCTATGTTAACGGTCACCCGGTCAGGGTGAGCACCCGGCACCGGGTGATCCTGACCGGTAACCCGGATCATTATGCCGGGCGCCAGTTAGATCCGGCACTGAAAGAAAAACTGCCCGGGGCCTACTACCCGCCGTTAGACATGGCTTTTCTCAGGGACCGGGTGGTTGAGCCTGCCCTGCTGCGGCAGTTACAACGGCATTTGCCAGAACAGCAAGCAGGTGACATTGCGCATCGCGCCACCGACAGTGTGATGGCCCTTTGGCAGTATTATCCGGAATGTCTGCCGGAGCATGCGTTTACCCCCAGGGACCTGACGGATATCTGTAGCTGGGTGGGTTGGTATCTGGACCGTGGGTTACCGGGTATGTACGGCCCTGTCACCCCGGAGCAAATGAACGGCCTGGTCTTGCAGAGCTTTCGGGATGTCCTGGGGGCGGAAGTGATGGATGAGAATCAGGCGTTCAGGACGGCACTGGAACTGTGGTTTTCTGCCCGTTACCCGGTGGACAGCACCTTGAGTGACCGCGTTCATAATCAGACCTTGGTGGATATACAGCGAGCGTTTATGCAGGTGACTGCACAAACCCGGCCTGAGTTTGATACCTCCGGTTCAGCGGTCAGTGAGCTGGTGCGTCGGCTTGGGCAGGATGTCAGCCGGTGTCAGCAGGCGCATCATCTCGGCAGGCCACATGGCGGCCGTCAGGCGACCTTGATTGAAGGCCCGGCCGGGCGGGGCAAGGATGTTACCCTGAACCTGTTGCTTGACAGTGTCAAACAGCAGGCTGAGCAACGGGGCGAATCCATGCCGGAGATATTTACCCTGAATGCCTGCGACTGCTCCTGGGACCAATTATGCGCAGCCATTGCGCATGCAAAAGTCAATGGCGGCATCGTGGTCATTTCTGAAATGAATCTGATCGATAGCCAGCATCTGGAAGGGGAACTCAACGATATTCTGGCCGGTGATGCCCATCCCGGCTTCCACCTGTTTGCCACCACCAATCCCCCTGAGTACAGCGGCCGAAAGCCACTGTCACCGGCGTTGAAAGGGCGTTTCAGGCATGTGCCTATCCGGCAATATAATCCGGCTGAACTGCAGACCATTGTGGCAAAAGTATTGCCACAAACGCCTCAGGGCAAGTCCGTGGCTGAACAGTTGACACACTGGCACTGTCGATTGCGGTGTTGTTTACAACGGCAAAAACGGCCGTTGCAGCCCACCAGTCTTGACCTGCAAAATGTGGCCAGGGCCGTCATTAACGGTGGGGATTTTACCGGGCATGGGGTGCGTCAATGCATCCATCATCACTATCAGCTGTATCTGATGGCGGCCAAAACATCCCTGGACGAACTGCCGGAATTACCGGCTACGTCGATGGGCAAAAGCGTGGTTGATCATACATTGTGCGATTGGCTCAACCGAACCGTTTCTGCCATTGACCGCCCCTGGTTGATACGTCGCAATGATGTCAACTGTCTCAATGAAAAACGCCATGTGATTGATGTTAAAGCGCATCTGAGTCAAGCAGAAGCGCGAACGGAAATGATCAGGATGGTGGCTCAGGCCCGGTGGCAGGCATCGGGACTTCCCCTCATGCCGGATTCCAGTGATGTGCTGATCCAGGGGCTTTATCGACACTGGCAGCGTCATTGGTTCAATCAAGAGTTTGGACAGACCGGAGTGGACGCCAATACGGTTTTTGCGCTGACCAATCAACAGGAACAAACGCTGAAAATGCAGGCTAACCAACCGCATCTGAAGGAGGCTGACAAGCAATTAAGTACATGGGATTCCAGCGATGTTTTTCTGTGGCCTGCTTTTTGGAGTAAATTGTCCCGGATTTTTTACGCGGCTCCTTATGACCGTTCCAAGTCAACTGTCTATAAGCTGGATTTTGACACCGATTATCAGCAGCAAGAGAAACCCCGGAAAGAATGCAGAAAGTATTTTAATGATGATACTGCTCCCTGTATGTATCGCTTGCGTGTCGATGATATGGACGTGGATAGTCAGGGTAATATTTTATTTCGTGTTCTGGAACACGGGGAGTATGGTCTTGAAACGGTGTTTCCCTCCATACTACCAGAAGGAGAACTCGTCCTGGACGAAGGACAGTGTCTTGGACGGATTGATCACCTCGATGTGCATGAGAATAAGTATTACCTCCTCCCGGGCCTGAACCCTGATGAAACGATCCCTGCTTTGCGAATAACACCATCCATGGATTTTCAGTTGAGCAAAGACCGTTACACCGGCCTTCACGCGGTGTATTTTTCCGATACTATTGATCACCAGCAGATTTCCATTGATTTTGTTGTAGAAAAGAGAAGTGTAAAATCATCGGTCGAAGCGTTGGACCTGTTTCAACAAGCGGGCGATGCAAGGCCAGATGGCACTGTTTCCGGACCCATGAAATTACAATTAACCAGGTTTTTTGACGGCTTTGAAGCATCCACTATGCCGGAGAATCAAAAGGAGCAGATTCGTCTCATTCAGCGGGCAGAGACTCTGGATGATCGTATTACAGCAATAGCAAGATATTGCAGTGATTTTAAGGGCATAGAAAAGTATAAACACAATGGTGATGATGGCGGTTTTTTTCATTTTCTGCTCTGGCGCAGACAGGGACGCTGTGTGCACATAGCGCCCATATTTGTGGCGCTCTGCCGCTATTTCGGAATTCCTGCCCGTATGGTATCAAATCAAGTCCACACATATTCAGAGTATTCCCAGGATGGCGGTATCAGCTGGCAGTCAAAGGACCTTGGAGGCGCTCCGGTACATCAAACATTAATCAAGCCTGTCTTTCAGCCTTGCAAGCGAGGCAGTTATTCCAGTACTGAGTCAGGGAAGATAAAGGATTTCCTGAAAGACGCTACTTTGGAACAACATCAGAGTCGGGCCAAAGCGTATAATCTGAGTCTTGAGCTGCTGCATGAAATCGTTGATGCAGGGTATACGACAGACATGTTTTTAGATACCCAATGGGTGGTATTGCATCTTTGGAGAAAAAAAAACCTGGCCGGTTTGTCTGCAAGTGTCGCCATACTCGAGGCAAAAGCGACATTGAGCCGGGAAGATAAGGCGTTGATTGGTGACGTGGGTGGTGACGGTGGTAATACCTATAAACCATTGTCGGATGCTGTAAGAACAATATTGTTCAACAGCGATGAAGACCAGGTGACCCAACATCTCAGGGCGCTCCATTCAAAAATGGTGGTTCATGGTGGCGCAAGCTCTCTTGACTGGTTGGGTTCAATCGTGGATATACTCAGCGGCAGTAATTTAGCACGCCCTTCGGTTATTCATTTTGCCCATGAAGCCTTGGAATCGGGTTGGTTAGATCCGCAGCCAACCGGCGATAGCCCGACTACCAGTATGCATCTTCACCTGTTGCTGGTATTGGTGTGCCTTGAGGGTGTCGATGGTCTGAAGACTAAGGCTGGCTGTTGCCTGAAAAATTGGTATCAGGAACTATTTTCCATAGAAAAAAATAGCCAGATATGGCAGCGTGCTTATAAAAACTATCAACAGAATCAGAGCGATCCCTTTGTCGTAACCCACTGTTGTGGTGGGATTTCACCCTTCCTTGAAACAAAAATTGCCAGCACCTCTTTACAATCCATATGGACTAATGAACCTGAGGGTGTGCCAGACATCGAACGACTGTTGGTGCATGATCCCGCATTTTCCCGGTTTTCCTCGGGCAAGGCTAACCAGCGTCCGGTGCTTATCGTGGGGCACCCTTTTTGGTACAGAACAGATGTTCGTGAAAAGGCCAAAGCCCTGCTTCAACAAAAAATTGAGAACAATTCAGCATTAAAGGAGCTAGCAGAAAAACAGAATAAATGTGACGAAATGGTAGAACAACGCAACGGTGAGCTGAGAGCATTGCAGAAGCGCTATGATCAAAAAGGTTCTAAAGCGTATAGGAAATGTTACGAAAAAATGCTAGAACAATGCAACGGTGAGTTGATAGCATTGGAGAATCTTTATGATCAAAAAGCTTCTAAAGCTAAATATCAGAGTGTTTTTGAAGAGCAGTCAAGCACTAGTCAACTGGAACGAGTAGATCAAACTGCGTTTGAGAAATATGAGTATGAGAAAGAACGCCAGGATATCATTAGTCGATACCAACCAGTTCTGGACTCCCTTATTGTCCCAATAAGCGAAACTGCAATTTTCCGTGAATTAGACGATAAATACCAGCAAGCAATTCAGCAGGCCTTCAGTCATTACCTCTATGGAATGACACATTCGAATGGTGGCCGTTTAACGTATTGCTGGGGTGATGCTCGCTTCCGATTTGCTGTTAATGATAAGGAAAATAACTATGGTGCTCATTCTCCATCCTCACCAGAAGAGCTGTATGCCATGATGGCTCAAATCAAAAGTGACGTCTTTTTTCAGAATTCTGTCAATGATACTTACTTGCGGCAGGTACACAACGCCAGTAATGCTCTGGTGCTCAAATCCGATGAGCTGACAAAAATTGCTGAAGAGTTTGTGAATAGTGTGGATTTGAGTTCGATTTATGACTCACTGGATACGTGATAACTCCTCAACAGGCCAAAGGTGCCATTGTTTAACCACCGTTGCCCATGAACCTCTCTGTTAATGTTAATAATTTGAAAATAGTGGATTAGCGGAATTTGCAGTAGATGCAGTTCCCCAACTGCTGACTCCAATTGGAACTTTCGTAAAAACTTCAGGTCACATTAATAAAGGAACTTCGGCTCAGGGTTTCAGTATTGATAGGAAATTGGAGTGAATTATGGACGTTCAGATTGGCGGAGACTCAGCTAAATCTTTATTTAACCCGTCGGAAAAAAAGATACGGCCAGATCATCAGCCAAAGCCAGTGGCTATCGGCGCTGAAATCGTTAAAGTGGATTTACCTTCATCTCAGGTTCCGGTGTCTGGCAAAAAAAGGACCGTATGCTCGACGGGTTCATTACAGTCAAAGCCCACCCGCTCCTTCGATTTTCGTTTTGTTACCAATGATAACCAGGTTCGATCGCTTTTATCAGCACGGACCCACGATGAAAATCGGGATGTGGTGATTATTTCCCATCCCGATGACCTGTTACAGGCCAATCTGGTGAGCCGGTTGAGCATTTCCGGCGATGGCTGTCATTCTTTGCAACCGGGCAAGCTGTTTGTCGCTGACCGGCCATTGACCCTCGTTATTGATATCCGAACCCTCACCAGTGAGGAACTGCCCAGGTTTAATGATTTACTGGACCCGGACAACCCGTGTCTGTATGACCGGGTGAGCCAGAAGAAACGCCCCCCGGGGGACCATATTGCTCTGCTGGTGGTGGCAGACCCTGAACAGTTGGCAGCCGTTGGCAAGAGTGACGAAGCACCGGGGGCTGATTTCTGGCGGCGCATTAATCGACCGGGGAATACCTGGCAGTTTGACTCACTGGCCGGTAATGGCCAATCCATGGAGAGCGGCGATGTACCTCTGGTCGATGTACCTCCGGTACTGGCTGAATTCCCCGATGCTATGGGTGCTTCCGATGACGCTTCCGATGACGCTTCCGATGACGCTTCCGATGACGATAGTATTGTCGTTATTGACTGTCATTTGCACGGCAGCTGGCGACAGCTGCTGTTCGGTGGCCCCGGAGTGGATCAGCAGGGGCGAATCCAGCATATTCCGGGCAAGCTTGAGCAGTTGCAGGCCGGGCAACGGGTGATTCTCAAAGGCGCCAACTGGCAGGATCTGGCATTTGAACAGACGATGCGCCAGCTGCTGGCGCACAAGCACTACGAGAGCAACGGGATTCTCTGTCATTTGCCGGACGATGTTCAGTTTTACCAGATGCCGTCAGGGGTTGATGAGCTTTACTCGCTGTTCCGGACCGTGACTCAGGGGGAGGAGAAGCGTGAGAAGGGGCTTTCCCGTAATCCGCCAGGCAACCCGTTAATCATTAACCAAGGCAATATTACCGAATGGTTGAACCCCATTGCCATCGCCCGGGAAGGCTATGCCGTACCGAACACCCGTCTGTTGGAACGGATTCAGGCCGGTGATGTGGTGACGGTGACGTCTCCCCTCAGTGAGGCGTTATGGTTCCGTTTGCTGGGTGCACTTCAGACTATCCGCCAAACCACAGGTGTAGAGCCCTGCCTTCAGGTTGCCTGTACCAGGCAACAGCCGAAGGCTCTCCGGTTGGTAGAAAATGAGGAGCAGCTTCTGCCCATTAACCTTCACCAGGCGGATAAGTGTGGCGATCATACCCTCTTTAGTGCGGTCACTTACCAGCAACAGGCTCAGGCTACTCACTGGATAAACAGCCAGCAGCAAGCCCCCCTGGTGATTCAGGTCCATGAGCAGACCAGCTTCAGCCAGCTGTTTGACAACATCCATATGACCTCGGAGAAGAGTGGCTATTTTGGTCGCCGTCAAAGTGGCTTACAAGCGGCCCTGACCGCTGGCAGGCCCGTGGTATTCCGGGGTCTGGAGAGCAGCCCAAGGCTCCAGCAGCTGCTGGAACCTATGATGTGCGGGCAACCGTTGCTGGTTCATGGCCAGTTACAGGCTTACCCACAAGCCCGTGTCACACTGCTCTGGCCTGAGGGTGCGCAAAGCCCATCCCCGGTGTGGCGTTCGATGATCGCTGCCGGTGAACCCTGTCCTGAGCTGGATATCTGGGATATCACGGCAGTAAATCATGGTATTCCCCGGGCTGAGTTGCCAGAGCAGGTGCTTGACCAACTCTGCGCAGCCTTCGCCACCGTACCTGCCAACCTTTGTAACCCGCTGCCGGCAATCACACAGGGGTTGCTGAACAACCTGGTACTGGCTGCCCGGCGGGCGCAGCAGGTTGATCGTGCCCCGCAGCTGCAACCCTGCCACTGGCGCAAGGCCATCGATAGCGTATTCACCCATGGCACCCGGCAGAATCGGTCAGTGCGTGATTTTATGAAGGTGGCTTGTTGGCAGTTATTGCCGGATGCAGAAGATACTGCCTGGGTAGATCCCGATGGTTTGCACGCTGTGATTAACAGTGCCCGGCGTCTGGACCGGGATTTTGTTGAGCAGAATGTGTGGCAATTGGCCAGAGCCTTTGGTCCGGCGGTATTTGCCAATACTGAATTTAAACAGCTGAACCTGTGCTATCCACATCCATTTAACCTCGGGATCTGTGTTGAGTTTTTAGACAGTCTGTGTGCCTTGATTGTGGCCTGGGTACCTCCGGCACAACGACATTCTGTGGCTTGTCGGCTTAAGATAGACCCACAGAAGTCCGGGCAATATCAATCGTTATCCGTCAGGCCCTGCCATCAGATGAAACGGCTGGAAGATGCCCTGGCTTCTGGCTGGCAGTTACGCCCGTCATCCGCCAGGACCCGACATGATGCCATTCATGCCCTGGCCGCTGACTGTTTTGACATCAGCACAGGAACGTGGGTAACAGCAAATCACGAAACAGAGTGCATTGGACGTATAGCACAGCGCCTGTCTCAATCACTTGATTGGAAAGGTTCCGCTGATCCGCCATGGTCGTTGCTGGCCCGTGATCTTTATTATGGTTCGATGAACCAGAAGGACCGGGAGCATCGTCGTTTATCCAGGCTCCATGACCGGCTTGTGGACTCCCCCGTCATTTTTTTGCAGGGGGAGACAGGGGCCGGTAAAAGTTATTTTGCCGCCAGGATGGCCGGGGCATCCGGAGGGGCTTCGGTGATGTCTCTCGGACCTTCCGACAGCGAACAGACCCTGATGAAACGCTGGCAATGGCAAGAGCAAGCTGATGGCGACCGTTGTATGGCGCAGCAACATCGGGCACTGATGGAATGGGCCCATACTCAGCCCGACAAAGACGGACGGTATGTCACCCTGGTGCTGGATGAAGCTAACCTGGCGAACGCCGGGTTGTTGGCTTCTCTGAATGGTTTATGGGAACCGGAACCTTGTATCTATGTTAACGGTCACCCGGTCAGGGTGAGCACCCGGCACCGGGTGATCCTGACCGGTAACCCGGATCATTATGCCGGGCGCCAGTTAGATCCGGCACTGAAAGAAAAACTGCCCGGGGCCTACTACCCGCCGTTAGACATGGCTTTTCTCAGGGACCGGGTGGTTGAGCCTGCCCTGCTGCGGCAGTTACAACGGCATTTGCCAGAACAGCAAGCAGGTGACATTGCGCATCGCGCCACCGACAGTGTGATGGCCCTTTGGCAGTATTATCCGGAATGTCTGCCGGAGCATGCGTTTACCCCCAGGGACCTGACGGATATTTGTAGCTGGGTGGGTTGGTATCTGGACCGTGGGTTACCGGGTATGTACGGCCCTGTCACCCCGGAGCAAATGAACGGCCTGGTCTTGCAGAGCTTTCGGGATGTCCTGGGGGCGGAAGTGATGGATGAGAATCAGGCGTTCAGGACGGCACTGGAACTGTGGTTTTCTGCCCGTTACCCGGTGGACAGCACCTTGAGTGACCGCGTTCATAATCAGACCTTGGTGGATATACAGCGAGCGTTTATGCAGGTGACTGCACAAACCCGGCCTGAGTTTGATACCTCCGGTTCAGCGGTCAGTGAGCTGGTGCGTCGGCTTGGGCAGGATGTCAGCCGGTGTCAGCAGGCGCATCATCTCGGCAGGCCACATGGCGGCCGTCAGGCGACCTTGATTGAAGGCCCGGCCGGGCGGGGCAAGGATGTTACCCTGAACCTGTTGCTTGACAGTGTCAAACAGCAGGCTGAGCAACGGGGCGAATCCATGCCGGAGATATTTACCCTGAATGCCTGCGACTGCTCCTGGGACCAATTATGCGCAGCCATTGCGCATGCAAAAGTCAATGGCGGCATCGTGGTCATTTCTGAAATGAATCTGATCGATAGCCAGCATCTGGAAGGGGAACTCAACGATATTCTGGCCGGTGATGCCCATCCCGGCTTCCACCTGTTTGCCACCACCAATCCCCCTGAGTACAGCGGCCGAAAGCCACTGTCACCGGCGTTGAAAGGGCGTTTCAGGCATGTGCCTATCCGGCAATATAATCCGGCTGAACTGCAGACCATTGTGGCAAAAGTATTGCCACAAACGCCTCAGGGCAAGTCCGTGGCTGAACAGTTAACACGCTGGCACTGTCGATTGCGGTGTTGTTTACAACGGCAAAAACGGCCGTTGCAGCCCACCAGTCTTGACCTGCAAAATGTGGCCAGGGCCGTCATTAACGGTGGGGATTTTACCGAGCATGGGGTGCGTCAATGCATCCATCATCACTATCAGCTGTATCTGATGGCGGCCAAAAGATCCCTGGACGAACTGCCGGAATTACCGGCTACGTCGATGGGCAAAAGCGTGGTTGATCATACATTGTGCGATTGGCTCAACCGAACCGTTTCTGCTATTGACCGCCCCTGGTTGATACGTCGCAATGATGTCAACTGTCTCAATGAAAAACGCCATGTGATTGATGTTAAAGCGCATCTGAGTCAAGCAGAAGCGCGAACGGAAATGATCAGGATGGTGGCTCAGGCCCGGTGGCAGGCATCGGGACTTCCCCTCATGCCGGATTCCAGTGATGTGCTGATCCAGGGGCTTTATCGACACTGGCAGCGTCATTGGTTCAATCAAGAGTTTGGACAGACCGGAGTGGACGCCAATACGGTTTTTGCGCTGACCAATCAACAGGAACAAACGCTGAAAATGCAGGCTAACCAACCGCATCTGAAGGAGGCTGACAAGCAATTAAGTACATGGGATTCCAGCGATGTTTTTCTGTGGCCTGCTTTTTGGAGTAAATTGTCCCGGATAGCACTACATCCCATCAGTCAACATGCCCGGAACCGAAATGAGCAGGATACTCGCAAGAGTCCGGCCTGTGATGAGGTGGATTCCGGGAACACAGCGGGTAAGAAGCGCACTGGTCGTTTGAAAAAAATACTTGGGGGTCTTGTTTGTGGCCTTGGTGGTTCCAGTGCTGGTTCTGATTTCGAGGCAGTCCCTTATGACCGTTCCAGGTCGACTGTTTATAGGCTGGATTTTGACACCGATTATCAGCAGCAAGAGAAACCCCAGATAGAATGCAGAAAGTATTTTAATGATGATACTGCTCCCTGTATGTATCGCTTGTGTGTCGATGATATGGACGTGGATAGTCAGGGTAATATTTTATTTCGTGTTCTGGAACACGGGGAGTATGGTCTTGAAACGGTGTTTCCCTCCATGCTACCAGAAGGAGAACTCGTCCTGGACGAAGGACAGTGTCTTGGACGTGTTGACCACCTCGATGTGCGTGAGAATAAGTATTACCTCCTCCCGGGCCTGAACCCTGATGAAACGATCCCTGCTTTGCGAATAACACCATCCATGGATTTTCAGTTGAGCAAAGACCGTTACACCGGCCTTCACGCGTTGTATTTTTCCGATACTATTGATCACCAGCAGATTTCCATTGATTTTGTTGTAGAAAAGAGAAATGTAAAATCATCGGTCGAAGCGTTGGACTTGTTTCAACAAGCGGGCGATGCAAGGCCAGATGGCACTGTTTCCGGACCCATGAAATTACAATTAACCAGGTTTTTTGACGGCTTTGAAGCATCCACTATGCCGGAGAATCAAAAGAAGCAGATTCGTCTCATTCAGCGGGCAGAGACTCTGGACGATCGTATTACAGCAATAGCAAGATATTGCAGTGATTTTAAGGGCATAGAAAAGTATAAACACAATGGTGATGATGGCGGTTTTTTTCATTTTCTGCTCTGGCGCAGACAGGGACGCTGTGTGCACAGAGCGCCCATATTTGTGGCGCTCTGCCGCTATTTCGGAATTCCCGCCCGTATGGTAACAAGTCCAGGCCACAGATATCCGGAGTATTCTGCGGATGGCGGTATTAACTGGCAGTCAAAGGACCTTGGAGGCGCTCCGGTAAATGAAACACTAATCGAGCCTGTCTTTCAGCCTTGCAAGCGAGGCAGTTATTCCAGCACTGAGTCAGGGAAGATAAAGGATTTCCTGAAAGACGCTACTTTGGAACAACAGCAGAGTCTGGCCAAAGCGTGCAATCTGAGTCTTGAGCGGCTGCAAGAAATCGTTGATGCAGGGTATACGACAGAAATACTTCTAGATACCAAACGGGTGGTATTGAATCTTTGGAGAGAAAGCAGCCTGGCCGGTTTGTCTGTAAGTGTCGCCATGCTGGAGGCAAAAGCGACATTGAGCCGGGAAGAGAAGGCGTTGATTGGTGATGTGGGTGTTGACGTTGGTAAAATGCTGAAGGCAAAAGCGACATTTAGCCGGGAAGAAGTGGAGCGGTTGATTAGTGACATGAATGTTGACTTGAGCAGGGAAGAAGTGAAGCGGTTGATTCGTAACCTGAATGTTGATTTGAGCTCGAAAAAAGTGAAGCGGTTGATTCGTGACCTGAGTGTTTACGGTCGTAATACCGTTAAGCCGTTGTCGGATGCTGTAAGAACAATATTGCTCAACAGCGATGAAGACCAGGTGACCCAACTTCTCAGGGCGCTCCATTCAAAAATGTTGGTTCATGGTGGCGCAAGCTCTCTTGACTGGCTGGGTTCAATCGTGGGTATACTCAGCGGCAGTGATTTTGCACGCCCTTCGGTTATTCACTTTGCCCATGAAGCCTTGGAATCGGGTTGGTTAGATCCACAGCCAACCGGCGATAGCCCGATTACCAGTGAGCATTCTGGCGTGTTGCGGGTATTGGTGTGCCTTGAGGGTGTCGATGGTCTGAAGACTAAGGCTGGCAGTTGCCTGAAAAAGTGGTATGAAAGACTATTTTCCATAGAAAAAAATAGCAAGATATGGCAGCGTGCTTATAAGGACTATCAACAGGATCAGAGCGATCCCTTTGTCGTGACCCACTGTCATGGTGGGGCTTCCTCCTTCCTTGAAACAAAAATTGCCAGCACCGCTTTACAGGCTACATGGACTAATGAACCTGAGGGTGTGCCAGTCATCGAACGATTGTTGATGCATGATCCCGCCTTTCCCCGGTTTTTCTTGGGCAAGGCTAACCAGCGTCCGGTGATTATCGTGGGGCAACCTTCTTGGTCCAGAACAGATGCAGATGAAAAGGTCAAAGCCCTGCTTCAACAAACAATTGAGAACAATTCAGCATTAAAGGAGCTAGCAGAAAAACAGAATAAATATGACGAAATGTTAGAAAAACGCAACGGTGAGCTGAAAGCATTGCAGAAGCACTATGATCAAAAAGGTTCTAAAGAGCATGCGAGCGATGATGATTATGAGGAAGAACGCCAAGATATCATTAGTCGATACCAGCCAGCTCTGGAATCCCTTGATGTGCCATACATCGAAACTCGAATTTTCCCTATATTAAAAGATAAATATTGGCAAGCGATTCAGCAGGCCTTCAGTCATTACCTCTATCGAATGACACATTCGAATGATGGTCGTTTAACGTATTGCTGGGGTGATGCTCGCTTCCGATCTGCTGATCTGGAAAATAACTATGGAGCACATTCTCCATCCTCACCAGAAGAGCTGCATGCCATGATGACTGAAATCGAAAGTGACGTCTGTTTTACGAGTTTTGCCAATGATACTTACCTGCGGGAGGTGTTCAACGCCAGTAATGCTCTGGTGCTCAAATCCAATGAGCTGACAAAAATTGCTGAAGAGTTTGTGAATAGTGTGGATTTGAGTTCGATTTATGACTCACGGGAATACGTGATAACTCCTCAACAGGCCAAAGGTGCCATTGTTGAACCACCGTTGCCCATGAACCTCTCTGTTACTGATTTGAAAATAGTGGATTAGCGGAATTTGCAGTAGATGCAGTTCCCCAACTGCTGACTCCAATTGGAACTTTCGTAAAAACTTCAGGTCACATTGATAAAGGAACTTCGACTCAGGGGTTCAGTATTAATAGGAAATTGGAGTGAATTATGGACGTTCAGATTGGCGGAGACTCAGCTAAACCTTCATTTAACCCGTCGGAAAAAAAGATACAGCCAGATCATCAGCCAAAGCCAGTGGCTATCGGCGCTGAAATCGTTAAAGTGGATTTACCTTCATCTCAGGTTCCGGTGTCTGGCAAAAAAAGGACCGTATGCTCGGCGGGTTCATTACAGTCAAAGCCCACTCGCTCCTTCGATTTTCGTTTTGTTACCAATGATAACCAGGTTCGATCGCTTTTATCAGCACGGACCCATGATGAAAATCGGGATGTGGTGATTATTTCCCATCCCGATGACCTGTTACAGGCCAATCTGGTGAGCCGGTTGAGCATTTCCGGCGATGGCGGTCATTCTTTGCAACCGGGCAAGCTGTTTGCCGCTGACCGGCCATTAACCCTTGTTATTGATATCCGAACCCTCACCAGTGAGGAACTGCCCAGGTTTAATGATTTACTGGACCCGGACAACCCGTGTCTGTATGACCGGGTGAGCCAGACGAAACGCCCCCTGGGGGACCATATTGCTCTGCTGGTGGTGGCAGACCCTGAACAGTTGGCAGCAGTTGGCAAGAGTGACGAAGCACCGGGGGCTGATTTCTGGCGGCGCATTAATCGACCGGGGAATACCTGGCAGTTTGACTCACTGGCCGGTAATGGGCAATCCATGGAGAGCGGCGATGTACCTCTGGTCGATGTGCCTCCGGTACTGGCTGCATTCCCCGATGCTATGGGTGCTTCCGATGACGCTTCCGATGACGATAGTATTGTCGTTATTGACTGTCATTTGCACGGCAGCTGGCGACAGCTGCTGTTCGGTGGCCCCGGAGTGGATCAGCAGGGGCGAATCCGGCATATTCCGGGCAAGCTTGAGCAATTGCAGGCCGGGCAACGGGTGATTCTCAAAAGCGCCAACTGGCAGGATCTGGCATTTGAACAGACCATGCGCCAGCTGCTGGCGCACAAGCACTACGAGAGCAACGGGTTTCTCTGTCATTTGCCGGACGATGTTCAGTTTTTCCAGATGCCGTCAGGGGATGATGAGCTTTACTCGCTGTTCCGGACCGTGACTCAGGGGGAGGAGAAGCGTGAGAAGGGGCTTTCCCGTAACCCGCCAGGCAACCCGTTAATCATTAACCAAAGCAATATTACCGAATGGTTGAACCCCATTGCCATTGCCCGGGAAGGCTATGCTGTACCGAACACCCGCCTGTTGGAACGGATTCAGGCCGGTGATGTGGTGACGGTGACCTCTCCCCTCAGTGAGGCGTTATGGTTCCGCTTGCTGGGTGCACTTCAGACTATCCGCCAAACCACAGGTGTAGAGCCCTGCCTTCAGGTTGCCTGTACCAGGCAACAGCCAAAGGCTCTCCGGTTGGTAGAAAATGAGGAGCAGCTTCTGCCCATTAACCTTCACCAGGCGGATAAGTGTGGCGATCATACCCTCTTTAGTGCGGTGACTTACCAGCAACAGGCTCAGGCTACTCACTGGATAAACAGCCAGCAGCAAGCCCCCCTGGTGATTCAGGTCCATGAGCAGACCAGCTTCAGCCAGCTGTTTGACAACATCCATATGACCTCGGAGAAGAGTGGCTATTTTGGTCGCCGTCAAAGTGGCTTACAAGCGGCCCTGACCGCTGGCAGGCCCGTGGTATTCCGGGGTCTGGAGAGCAGCCCAAGGCTCCAGCAGCTGCTGGAACCTATGATGTGCGGGCAACCGTTGCTGGTTCATGGCCAGTTACAGGCTTACCCACAAGCCCGTGTCACACTGCTCTGGCCTGAGGGTGCGCAAAGCCCATCCCCGGTGTGGCGTTCGATGATCGCTGCCGGTGAACCCTGTCCTGAGCTGGATATCTGGGATATCACGGCAGTAAATCATGGTATTCCCCGGGCTGAGTTGCCAGAGCAGGTGCTTGACCAACTCTGCGCAGCCTTCGCCACCGTACCTGCCAACCTTTGTAACCCGCTGCCGGCAATCACACAGGGGTTGCTGAACAACCTGGTACTGGCTGCCCGGCGGGCGCAGCAGGTTGATCGTGCCCCGCAGCTGCAACCCTGCCACTGGCGCAAGGCCATCGATAGCGTATTCACCCATGGCACCCGGCAGAATCGGTCAGTGCGTGATTTTATGAAGGTGGCTTGTTGGCAGTTATTGCCGGATGCAGAAGATACTGCCTGGGTAGATCCCGATGGTTTGAACGCTGTGATTAACAGTGCCCGGCGTCTGGACCGGGATTTTGTCAAGCAGAATGTGTGGCAACTGGCCAGAGCCTTTGGCCCGGCGGTATTTGCCAATACTGAATTTAAACAGCTGAACCTGTGCTATCCACATCCATTTAACCTCGGGATCTGTGTTGAGTTTTTAGACAGTCTGTGTGCCTTGATTGTGGCCCGGGTACCTCCGGCACAACGACATGCTGTGGCTTGTCGGCTTAAGGTAGACCCACAGAAGTCCGGGCAGTATCAATCGTTATCCGTCAGGCCCTGCCATCAGATGAAACGACTGGAAGATGCCCTGGCTTCTGGCTGGCAGTTACGCCCGTCATCCGCCAGGACCCGGCATGATGCCATTCATGCCCTGGCCGCTGACTGTTTTGACATCAGCACAGGAACGTGGGTAACAGCAAATCACGAAACAGAGTGCATTGGACGTATAGCACAGCGCCTGTCTCAATCACTTGATTGGAAAGGTTCCGCTGATCCGCCATGGTCGTTGCTGGCCCGTGATCTTTATTATGGTTCGATGAACCAGAAGGACCGGGAGCATCGTCGTTTATCCAGGCTCCATGACCGGCTTGTGGACTCCCCCGTCATTTTTTTGCAGGGGGAGACAGGGGCCGGTAAAAGTTATTTTGCCGCCAGGATGGCCGGGGCATCCGGAGGGGCTTCGGTGATGTCTCTCGGACCTTCCGACAGCGAACAGACCCTGATGAAACGCTGGCAATGGCAAGAGCAAGCTGATGGCGACCGTTGTATGGCGCAGCAACATCGGGCACTGATGGAATGGGCCCATACTCAGCCCGACAAAGACGGACGGTATGTCACCCTGGTGCTGGATGAAGCCAACCTGGCGAACGCCGGGTTGCTGGCTTCTCTGAATGGTTTATGGGAACCGGAACCTTGTATCTATGTTAACGGTCACCCGGTCAGGGTGAGCACCCGGCACCGGGTGGTCTTGACCGGTAACCCGGATCATTATGCCGGGCGCCAGTTAGATCCGGCACTGAAAGAAAAACTGCCCGGGGCCTACTACCCGCCGTTAGACATGGCTTTTCTCAGGGACCGGGTGGTTGAGCCTGCCCTGCTGCGGCAGTTACAACGGCATTTGCCAGAACAGCAGGCAGGTGACATTGCGCATCGCGCCACCGACAGTGTGATGGCCCTTTGGCAGTATTATCCGGAATGTCTGCCGGAGCATGCGTTTACCCCCAGGGACCTGACGGATATCTGTAGCTGGGTGGGTTGGTATCTGGACCGTGGGTTACCGGGTATGCACGGCCCTGTCACCCCGGAGCAAATGAACGGCCTGGTCTTGCAGAGCTTCCGGGATGTCCTGGGGGCGGAAGTGATGGATGAGAATCAGGAGACCATGATCGCACTGGAACTGTGGTTTTCTGCCCGTTACCCGGTGGACAGCACCTTGAGTGACCGCGTTCATAATCAGGCCCTGATGGATATACAGCGAGCGTTTATGCAGGTGACTGCACAAACCCGGCCTGAGTTTGATACCTCCGGTTCAGCGGTCAGTGAGCTGGTGCGTCGGCTTGGGCAGGATGTCAGCCGGTGTCAGCAGGCGTATCATCTCGGCAGGCCACATGGCGGCCGTCAGGCAACCTTGATTGAAGGCCCGGCCGGGCGGGGCAAGGATGTTACCCTGAACCTGTTGCTTGACAGCGTCAAACAACAGGCTGAACAACGGGGCGAGTCCATGCCGGAGGTATTTACCCTGAATGCCTGCGACTGCTCCTGGGACCAATTATGCGCAGCCATTGCGCATGCAAAAGTCAATGGCGGCATCGTAGTCATTTCTGAAATGAATCTGATCGATAGCCAGCATCTGGAAGGGGAACTCAACGATATTCTGGCCGGTGATGCCCATCCCGGCTTCCACCTGTTTGCCACCACCAATCCACCGGAATACAGCGGCCGAAAGCCACTGTCACCGGCGTTGAAAGGGCGTTTCAGGCATGTGCCTATCCGGCAATATAATCCGGCTGAACTGCAGACCATTGTGGCAAAAGTATTGCCACAAACGCCTCAGGGCAAGTCCGTGGCTGAACAGTTGACACACTGGCACTGTCGATTGCGGTCTTGTTTACAATGGCAAAAACGGCCGTTGCAGCCCACCAGTCTTGACCTGCAAAATGTGGCCAGAGGCGTCATTAACGGTGGGGATTTTACCGGGCATGGGGTGCGTCAATGCATCCATCATCACTATCAGCTGTATCTGATGGCAGCCAAAACATCCCTGGACGAACTGCCGGAATTACCGGCTACGTCGATGGGCAAAAGCGTGGTTGATCATACATTGTGCGATTGGCTCAACCGAACCGTTTCTGCCATTGACCGCCCCTGGTTGATACGTCGCAATGCTGTCAACAGTATTGATGAAAAACACCATGTGATTGATGTTAAAGCGCATCTGAGTCAAGCAGAAGCGCGAACGGAAATGATCAGGATGGTGGCTCAGGCCCGATGGCAGGCATCGGGACTTCCCCTCATGCCGGATTCCAGTGATGTGCTGATCCAGGCGCTTTATCGACACTCGCAGCAACATTGGTTCAATCAAGAGTTTGGACAGACCGGAGTGGACGCCAATACGGTTTTTCCTCTGACCAATCAACAGGAATCAGTGCTGAAAATGCAGGCTAACCAACCGCATCTGAAGGAAGCTGACAAGCAGCTAAGTTCATTTTGGAGTAAACCGTCCCGGAGAGGATTAAACCCTGTCAGTCAACCTGCCCGGAATCGAAATGAGCAGGATACCGGGAACAGCCTGGCTGGTGAGGAAGTGATTTTTGGAAACTCAGGGAGTCAGAAGCACACTGGTTATTTGAAAAAATTATTGAGTGGTCTTCTTTGTGGCCTTGGTGGTTCCAGTGCTGGTTCTGATTCCGAGGCAGTCCTTTATGACCGTTCCGGGGCAACTGTTGATTATGTGGATTTTAATACCGCTTCTGATCATAAAAAGGTACCACAGCAACAATGCAAAAAGACCTACCGGGCCGTGGGTAATCAGGGCGGCCCTTCCCGGACAACTGTAGATGATCTGGATTTTAATACCGCTTATGAACATAAAACAGTGCAACAGATGCAATGCAAAAAGACCTTTAATGATAATACCAAGCCCTGGATGTATCGTTTGGAGGTCTATGATGTGGCCGTGAATAATCAAGGTAACATTATAGAGCGTTGTTTGGGCGGGGAATATGGTTTTGAAATAGTGTTTCCCGCAATGCTGCCTGAGGGAGAATTAACCTTGGCCAAGGAGCAGAGTCTTGGTGTTGAGTGCTGCTATGTGAATAAGGATAAGTACGTTTACCTGCCGGGTCTTAACCCTGATGAAACAATCCCTGCTTTGCGAATAACACCATCCATGGATTTTCAGTTGAGCAAAGACCGTTACACCGGCCTTCACAGGGTGCATTTGCCAGATGCCAATGATCATGAGCCAATAACCGTTGCTTACCTTGTAGAAAACAGAGCTAAAGAACGTTCAGGTGAAAAAAACTCAGCCGACGCGTTGAGTCTCTTGCAGCAACCTGGTGATGCAAGGCCAGACTGCACTATGTCTGAACCCATGAAAGTACAATTAAGTGAGTTTTTTAAAGGCTTTGAAACATCCACTATGTCAGGCCATCAAAAAGAGCAGATTCGTCGCATTCAGTCGGCAGAGACTCTGGATGACCGTATTGATGCGATAGCAAGATATTGTCATGGTTTCAGGGGAACGAAAAAGTATAAACATCATGATGGTGGTTTTTTTGGTTTTCTGCTGAGGCACCGACAGGGGGCCTGTCGGCACAGAACGCCCATATTTGTGGCGCTCTGCCGCCATTTTGGTATTCCTGCTCGTACCGTAAAGAGTGAAGTCCATGCCTATCCAGAGTATTCACTGAATGGCGGTATTAGCTGGCAGTCAACGAATCTTGGCGGCGCTCCGGCAGAGCTAACCGTTATCAAGCCTGCCTTTCAGCCCTGCAAGCGTGTCCATTGTTCCATCACTGAATCAAAGAGAATAAAGGATTTCCTGAAAGACGCTACTGTGGAACAACAGCAGAGACTGGCCAAAGCGTTAGGGCTGGGGCTTGAGGCGTTGAAAACCCTTGAGGCCGGCTGTGTATTGCCAGATCTAAATATCAAAGAGTTGTTAAAGAAGCTTTTGCAAGCAAGAGACTTAACCGGTTTGGCTATGAGTATCGCAATGCTGAAGGCGCAAGCGGCGTACGGGGAAGAGAGTTTTTTAATTTATGATGTGTTTTATAACAGATTCTCAGGTGACTCCACACCGTTATCGGAGACAGTAAAAAAAATGTAACTGTTCAGCACCCCCACATAAATCTGGAATTTTCTGATTTTTATACCATCCTCTTAAGCACCATTTTTCCACAATATTCGCCAGCATGATTCCAGAACTACCCGCAACTATGTCGGCTGAGATTCTCTTGAAAGAGAATGCAGAGCTGCGGATGAGAGTTGCCTGTCTGGAAGAGCGATGTCGAGAATTGGAAGAAAAGGTTGGCAAGAACAGTCAAAACAGCAGCAAGCCGCCATCGTCTGATGGTTATCAAAAACCTTGTAAAAACAGTAATTCTCCAGATCATTCTGACGACCTTTCCGCAGATAAAGGTACCGATCCATCGGATGAAAAACCCAATCCTAAAAGTCTGAGACAGTCTTCTGGTAATAAAGCCGGTGGAAAGAAAGGGCATCAGGGCACTTGTCTTAAACAGGTCGATATCCCTGACTATATTGAGTACCTTCCGGTTAAAGAATGCAATAAATGTCAGGCGTCTCTTCTTGATAGTGAGCCGGTCAAATATATTGAACGACAGGTGTTTGAACCAGGGAGACCGGGTGAATTTGAAGTAACGGCCCATAGAGCTGAAGTAAAAATCTGCACTTGTGGTTGTCGGAATCAGGCTGAATTCCCGGAAGGTGTTACCGCTGCCGCACAATATGGCTCAGCCACACAGGCTATGGCCGTCTATCTTAACCAATACCATTTCCTGCCTTTTAAGCGCGTGTCAGAGTATTTTAATACTCTCTATAAAATGAGTGTAACTATTCAGCACTGAGCAAAGGCATATTACAGTAATTCCGAACAGCTCTATGAAGTGATTGATATATGTCCATTCCCTGTTTTCTGGCAGACGACAAATAGCTGCGAATCCGTGCAAACATAGAACCACCGTCTGCACTCCTGAAGCAGCCTGAGATTTTCTGCTTTAACTTGGCCATTCGAACATCCCGCTCACTGCCATTGTTATCGAAGGGAATGGTAAAATCTGACATGAAGCGCAGTGTCTCAGCCTTGAACTCAGTGAGTCGTTTGAAGAGATTGTAAGCTTTAGTATTCTTGACTTTCTTGCGCTTAAGCTCCTCTCGTTGCTTCTCCATATAGACGACTTCTTTCATTAGAGCCCGCTGAAGCAACCGGTCATAAATCTTCTCGATTCGTTCACAGACAACACTTGGCATCTGTAGCATACCTATGGTCTTAAAGCCCTTGCAGTAATGCCAGGAAAGCCTCAGTAGCTTCATCAATCGCAACGCCAGTTGATTGCTGTCCCTATCAACAACACCCAAAAGCTCCCTCAGGTGATGGGCATTGCAAAGTACGTGAGTTGCCGCATATGCAAAATAGGATTTCCAATGATCATGAACCAGAACGCCTGCAAATGTTAGCAGTATGCCCATCGTGTCCATGGCCTCACGACCTCGCTTTTCAGACAAGTAGTAGAGCGTCCATTGTTCATCCCGCATAACGTGTAGCCAGTGCAAAGAGCCCTCGGCCCGCATACCCGTTTCATCGGCTCCGGCAACAGACGATTCCCGCAAGGCGTCACGAATAACCTCTTCAGTAGAAGCCAGATTTTCATAGGTTCTGGCCACAAAATTGGCGACAGTGCCTGCACTTACACTCATTTTATAGAGAGTATTAAAATACTCTGACACGCGCTTAAAAGGCAGGAAATGGTATTGGTTAAGATAGACGGCCATAGCCTGTGTGGCTGAGCCATATTGTGCGGCAGCGGTAACACCTTCCGGGAATTCAGCCTGATTCCGACAACCACAAGTGCAGATTTTTACTTCAGCTCTATGGGCCGTTACTTCAAATTCACCCGGTCTCCCTGGTTCAAACACCTGTCGTTCAATATATTTGACCGGCTCACTATCAAGAAGAGACGCCTGACATTTATTGCATTCTTTAACCGGAAGGTACTCAATATAGTCAGGGATATCGACCTGTTTAAGACAAGTGCCCTGATGCCCTTTCTTTCCACCGGCTTTATTACCAGAAGACTGTCTCAGACTTTTAGGATTGGGTTTTTCATCCGATGGATCGGTACCTTTATCTGCGGAAAGGTCGTCAGAATGATCTGGAGAATTACTGTTTTTACAAGGTTTTTGATAACCATCAGACGATGGCGGCTTGCTGCTGTTTTGACTGTTCTTGCCAACCTTTTCTTCCAATTCTCGACATCGCTCTTCCAGACAGGCAACTCTCATCCGCAGCTCTGCATTCTCTTTCAAGAGAATCTCAGCCGACATAGTTGCGGGTAGTTCTGGAATCATGCTGGCGAATATTGTGGAAAAATGGTGCTTAAGAGGATGGTATAAAAATCAGAAAATTCCAGATTTATGTGGGGGTGCTGAACAGTTACAAAAAAATATTGTCCAATAGCGATGAAGATCAGGTGACCCAGCAACTCAAGAAGCTCCATTCAAAAACGGTTATACCAGGAAGAGAAAGCTCTGGCCAGTGGGTGGGTTCAATAGTAGATATAATGAAAGACAGTGATTTAGCCCATTTTCCGGTTATTCATTTCGCCCATAAAGCCTTCGAATCGGGTTGGTTAGAGCCACCGTCGACCGATGATAGCGATATCTATCTTATGGAAGCTCGTAACCATCATGACCTGTTGGTGCGCTTCGGGGGTGTCGATGAACTGAAGACCAAAGCTGCCAGTTGCCTGAAGCAGTGGTATCAGGAACTATTATCCAGGGAAAAAAATAGCCAGTATTGGCAGTATGCTTATGAGTGCCATCAAAAAAATCAGAAGCATCCCTTTTTCGTGACCCACTGTCATGGTGGGGCTTCCTACTTCCTTGAAGAAAAAATTGCCAGCACATCTTTACAGACCTCATGGACGGACGAACCCGATGGCGTTCCGGACATCGAACGAATGTTGGTGCATAATCCCGCCTTTCCCCAGTTTTTCTCTGGCAAGGGTAACCATCGTCCGGTGATTATCGTGGGGCAACCTTCCTGGTGCAGCCCGGTTTTTAACGAAAAGGTTGAAGTCCTGTTACAACGAAAAATTGAGAACAATTCAGAACTAAAAAAAATATTTTATATAATGAATATACATAATGAAGTGTCTGCGCAACGGCAATTTGAGTTGAAAAAATTACATAAACAATATTACCCCGATGGTTCTGAAGAAATTAGGTCGCCTGGCAACCCATGCATTCAATTGGATGGCCAACCTAAAAAAGCAGTGGAAAAGGCGTTTGAGGAAAAAAAACAAGAGATCAATAGGAAGTATTGGAGAAATACCCTCCCTGATGTGACATTTAGGGAGAGAGAGTCTATCAGTGATTTAGAAACACAATGTAAGCGAGCGATTCAGCAGGCCTTCAGTCATTACCTCTATCGAGTGACACACTCGAAGGGTGGTTGTTTGACGTATTGTTGGGTTGATGCTTCTTTTAAGTCCGTCAGGGGCGAGAGTACGCAGAACTATGGTACTCATGAACCATCCTCACCAGAAGAGCTGTATGCAATGATGTCTCAAATTGATAGCCCTTCCTGGTGTGAAAAATCTGTCAACGATACCTACTTACGGCAGGTACACAATGCAAGTAATGCTCTGGTGCTTAAACCCGATGACCTGACAAAAATTACTGAAGAGTTTTCCAATAGCGTGAATTTGGGGCTGCTTTATGACTCATTGTAGATATTGATTCGTCTGATCATCATTCAAACTGCCAGCTCTGTTTTTGGAGCTGGCAATTGATGAGTGGTTAAAACGGAAACTTTTTGCCACCACCGGGAGGCATCATGCCGCCCATGCCGCCCATGCCGCCGGGAAGCTGCCCTTTCATGGCCGACATGCCGCGCATCAGTTTGCTCATGCCGCCTTTTTTAGTGACTTTTTTCATCATTTTACTCATCTGCTTATGTTGCTTGATGAGTCGGTTGATGTCCTGGATCTGGGTGCCGGAACCGGCAGCGATACGCTTTTTGCGCGATCCGTTCATGATGTCCGGGTTGGCTCGCTCAGCAGGGGTCATGGAGTTGATGATGGCTTCCATCTGGACAAAGATTTTATTGTCCATCTGGCCCTGAAGCTGGGGCGCCATGCCACCCATACCGGGCAGTTTGTCCATCATGCCAGTGAGGCCGCCCATCTTCTTCATTTGCAGGAGCTGGTCGCGGAAATCTTCCAGATCAAAACCTTTGCCTTTTTTCAGTTTGCTGGCCAGCTTGTCGGCCTTACTGCGGTCCAGCTTGCGTTCGGCTTCCTCAATCAGAGAGAGGATGTCACCCATGCCGAGGATCCGGGAGGCGATACGATCCGGATAGAAAGGCTCCAGGGCATCGGTCTTCTCACCCATACCGATAAACTTGATGGGTTTGCCAGTGATCTGGCGAACCGACAGTGCTGCACCACCACGGGCATCACCATCCGCCTTGGTCAGGATGACACCGGTCAATGGCAGGGCATCACCAAACGCCCTGGCGGTGTTGGCGGCATCCTGACCCGTCATGGCATCCACCACAAAGAGGGTTTCGATAGGGTTGATGGCGCTGTGCAGTTGCTGAATTTCAGTCATCATGTCGTGATCGATATGAAGACGACCGGCGGTGTCGACAATCAGGACATCAGCGTGCTTGATACGGGCTTCATGAACCGCACCGTTAACAATGTCTACAGGCTTCTGGTCCGCAGTAGAGGGGAAAAAGTTAAGGCCGGTTTCCCGGGCCAGTGTTTCCAGCTGTTTGATCGCTGCCGGACGGTATACGTCGGCACTGACCACCATGACTGATTTCTTCTGGCGCTCTTTCAGCCATTTACCCAGCTTGGCAACCGAGGTGGTTTTACCGGCCCCCTGAAGACCGGCCATCAGGATGACGGCTGGTGGCTGGGTAGCCAGGTTCAATTCGTCATTGGACGAACCCATCACCTCAATCAGTTCATTCTGGACAATTTTGACAAACGCCTGGCCCGGACTGAGGCTGGACTGAACCTCCTGTCCGATGGCGCGTTCCTTGATCCGGTTGATGAACTCCCGAACCACCGGCAGGGCAACGTCCGCTTCCAGCAGGGCCATGCGGACTTCACGCAGGGTGTCCTTGATATTGTCTTCGGTTAGCTTGGCCTTTCCGGTGACGGTTTTCAGTGTACGGGAGAGGCGTTCGGTTAAATTTTCGAACATTCTGGGAATTACCCTGATCTAAGGTGTTTAAGCAGTTGAAGGCACAGAATGACGATTATTATATAGGAATCGAAACTAAAGCGGCATTCATTTCAGTGGATCGGTTTAACGGTTGTTTGTCTAGCGGCATTTAATATGACAAACTGCCAGAGCTGCTTTTCGTAGAAGCCAATGGACAAAAAGGGCTTCCTGCTTTCTATTTTTTTGCTGCTTTGGGGATAATAGGCTTCGCTAATGGGTGTCATTTTCGTCAGTATGGGTGCGCTTGGTTGCTATCTGGCAGGCACGGTTGGGCAGGGGTTGCGAAACGGCGGGCGTGAAGTGCCCAAATTGCCGGTGCTGTTGATTACCGCCCTTGGCCTGATTTTCCACGTTATTGCGTTATACACCTCCATCCATACTGATCGGGGCATCAACCTTGGCGTGTTCACCATGGGGTCGCTGACCGCCATGATGGTGACCATGATGGTGTTACTGAGCAGTTTGAAAAAACCATCGGAAAGCCTGCTGGTCATGATTCTTCCGGTCAGCATGTTGGCCATTGTGCTGGCCCTGTTGGCACCGGTTGAACATATTGTCTGGAATCCGGCATCATCGATGGTTTCCCATGTGCTTTTCTCGGTGATGGCTTATGGCATCCTGATGGTCGCTGCATTTCAGGCCATTTTGCTCTCCTATCAGGAGCACAAGCTGCGTACTCACCGACATACCATCAGAACCTTGCCGCCGTTGCAGACCATGGAACGGCTGCTGTTTGAGTTTCTGAGTCTTGGCGTTATTCTGCTGACTTTCTCACTGGGTAGCGGTTTTCTTTTCCTGGAAGATATGTTTGCCCAGAAACTGGTGCATAAAACCGTATTGTCCCTCACCGCCTGGTGTCTGTTTGCGGCCCTGTTGGTTGGTCACTGGCGTTTTGGCTGGCGGGGGCAAACAGCCGTTCGCTGGACATTGGCGGGCTTCGTGATTCTTATACTCGCTTATTTCGGCACCAGGCTGGTCCTTGACTGCGTGATTTCCGGGCAGCACTGCTTTTAACCGGCGTAATTAAAACCCTGAACGATAGAGCCGCCTGGCCAGTATGGCACTGGCAAACATTGCCCGGTTATATGCCTTTGAAACTTTTCGGCTTTATGATTGAACTGTGGCGGGTTTATCGGGTCAGTATCAGTGTTTCATTAATTCATTATCTGGCTGATTGAATAAAAATGAACACCCCCCCTATGGCAACTCCCGCATCAAACCACTCTGCTTTCACCACTTCTCCAGCTACTGCTGCTAGTGAGCCGTTAATGGACGGCAGCAACAGAAAACGCTATTTCTCCGGACAGAGGGTTCAACCCGTTGATAGCGAAAACAGGCACAATCAAGAGGATTTCAGATCGCTGTTTTGCGAACAGGAACAGCCTTCGAAAAAACAACGGGTGAATACCGGAGGGACTGGCATCTCAACATCGACTGCGCGGGCTCCAGTTCTACCACTGGTGAGGTATGATGTCAGTGCCTCTCGATCTGTGGCTGTCGTCTACCCACAGCCAATGGACATTGACCCGGGTGAAGATCCCTCTTCTTTATTGTCTGCTGAATTGTCTGCGGAACAACCGACAGAGCAATCGGTATCATTAAGTGTTGACCGGGAGCCGGATCACAGCGAAATCATTGCAAAGTTTACCGCCGCCCATCAACATCAACTCAGGCTATATTTGCGCCGTCCGGGCGTCAAAACTTTACTGTCTAACGCCAGCACACTACTGAAGACTCTTGAGGAGAAAGGGATTCAGTTATCCATGAATAGAGGTACCCCCCCCCTACCGACTCTCTTTTCAACACTTAAGCTATTCAATATTGATACGGAATATCAGGTTTGTTCAGGGTATTTTCAAAAAGCCGGTGTTTTTTTTTCGGCTGTGGGCAATACAATGAACAACACTGGTTGTTTAACCAGCATGCTGTATAGCAAGGGCAGTGTGATTCTGTTTACGAGGATGGCAGATGAGGATGTAGCCTCCATTGCTGCCAGTCCATTTTTAAAGCAAATTTCCTCCATGTGTAATCGCAAAGGCTTACCGGCCAGGACGAAAGTGGAAGCTTTCCTGACGATGGGCTGCCTGAAATCGGGTTGGCAGGGTATTGATGAGGCGGTTAAGGACAAGCCCCTCGATCGGGCACTGCTCATCAACATTTCCTCCATATGTCATAGCAAAGGCTTACCGGAGAAGGCGAAATTGGAAGCCTTCCTGAAACTGGCTTGCCTGAAAAAAGGATGGCAGGGCGACAACGAGGCTGTTAAGAACCGGCCACTCGACCGGGCACTGCTCAGCAACATTTCCTCCATGTGTCAGGCCAAAGGCTTACCGGAAAAGGCCAAAGTGGAAGCCTTCCTGAAGTTGGCCTGCCTGAATGAAGGATGGCAGGGTGACGATGAGGCCGTTAAGGGCAAGCCCCTCAATCGGGCACTGCTTAGCAATATTTCCTCCATGTGTCATGGCAGAGGCTTACCGGAAAAGACGAAAGTGGAAGCCTTCCTGAAGTTGGCCTGCCTGAAAGAAGGGTGGCAGGGTGATGACGAGGCCGTTAAGGACAGGCCGCTCCACCGGGCGCTGGTCACCAACATTGCCGCCATGTCTTCTTGCAAAGGCTTACCGGAAAAGGGAAAAGTGGAAGCCTTCCTGAAGCTGGGCTGCCTGAAACAGGGATGGCAGGGCGATGACGAGGCCGTCAAGAACAAGCCCCTCGACCAGGCGCTGCTCAGCAACATTTCCTCCATGTGCCATTTCAAAGGCTTTCCGGAAAAGGTGGAAGTGGAAGCCTTCTTAAAGCAGGCTTGCCTGAAAGCGGAATGGCAGGGCGATGACGAGGCCGTCAAGAACAAGCCCCTCGACCGGGCGCTGCTCAGCAACATTTCCTCCATGTCATCTGGCAAAGGCTTACCGGAAAAGGCGAAAGTGGAAGCCTTCCTGAAGCTGGCCTGCCTGAAAGAAGGATGGCAGGGTGACGATGAGGCCGTTAAGGGCAGGCCGCTCGACTGGGCGCTGGTCACCAACATTGCCTCCATGTTTTCTCGCAAAGGCTTACCGGAAAAGGGAAAAGTGGAAGCCTTCCTGAAGTTGGCCTGCCTGAAAGAAGGGTGGCAGGGTGACGACGAGGCCGTTAAGGACAGGCCGCTCCACCGGGCGCTGGTTACCCACATTTCCTCCATGTATCATGGCAAAGGCTTACCGGAAAAGGCAAAATTGGAAGCCTTCCTGAAGTTGGCCTGCCTGAAAGAAGGGTGGCAGGGTGACGACGAGGCCGTTAAGGACAGGCCGCTCCACCGGCCGCTGGTCACCCACATTTCCCCCATGTATCATGGCAAAGGCTTACCGGAAAAGGCAAAATTGGAAGCCTTCCTGAAGTTGGCCTGCCTGAAAGAAGGGTGGCAGGGTGACGACGAGGCTGTTAAGGGCAGGCCGTTCCACCGGGCGCTGGTCACCCACATTTCCTCCATATGTAATGGTAAAGGCTTACCGGAAAAAGCAGAAGTGGAAGCCTTCCTGAAGCTGGGCTGTTTGAAAGAAGGATGGCGAGGTGACGACGAGGCCGTTAAGAACAAGCCGCTTGACTTGCTACTGATTTCCAATCTTTCCCTCATGTGTCATAGCAAAGGCTTACCGGAAACAGCGCAAGTGGAAGCCTTCCTGAAGCTGGGCTGCCTGAAAGAAGGATGGCAGGGCAATGACAAGGCCGTTAAGGGTAAGCCGCTTGACCGGGCGATGGTCTCCAATATTTCCTCCATGTGTCATGCCAGAGGCTTACCGGAAACAGCCCAAGTGGAAGCCTTCCTGAAGCTGGGTTGCCTGAAAGAGGGATGGCAGGGCATTGATGAGGCCGTTAAGGATAAGCCGCTTGACCGGGCACTGGTCACCAATATTTGCTTCATACATCATGGCAAAGGCTTACCTGAAAATGCAAAGTTGGAAGCCTTCCTGAGGCTGCGCTCTTAACACTCTCAGGTAATGAGATAATCGTTATATAAAGAAGAGGCAGCACAGTCCGTCAAATTGAACGCAATCCATAGAACAAAACATCATCAGTCAATTCACTGGTGGCAGTTGCCAGTCTACAGGCGGTATTCCATGACTGGACAGATAATCATTGCTCTTTGAAAAAGGTCTGCTGCCAAAAAAACCTCGATAGGCTGATAGTGGCGAAGGGTGAACCGATTTCAGAACCAGGTGTTTTTGGGCATCGATAAATCGTCCTTTTTTCTGTGCGTAACTGCCCCACAGAATAAAAACAATATGCTCTCGCTGCTCATTCAAAGCCGCAACGATGCGGTCAGTGAATGCCTCCCAACCTCTGCCCTGGTGAGAAGCGGCCTGCTTGTGCTCGACAGTCAACACACTGTTAAGCAGTAACACCCCCTGTTGGGCCCAGTGTTCGAGAAAACCATGATGGGCTGGCGGAATTCCCAAATCTGACTCCAGTTCTTTGTACATGTTAACCAGCGATGGAGGAATGGCAATTTCCGGACGTACTGAAAAACTCAACCCATGAGCCTGACCCGGCCCGTGATAAGGGTCCTGTCCAAGGATCACTACTTTGACCTGTTCAAAGGGTGTCAGGTCCATGGCCCGGAAGTATTCTCCCCCTTTGGGGTAAATCATTTTTCCCAGCGCCTTTTCAGCTTGCAGAAAGCGGCGAAGGGTCTGCATATACTCTTTGGTAAATTCATCCTGAAGCCTGGCTTTCCAGGAAGGCTCCAATTTGATCTCTGGCATCACCCTACCTCTGACCTATTGTCCACATGATATTGACAAATAACTTACCTTCAAACGCGTTAGAGACAACTACACTCCTTTTCGGCTTACGCACTTTAGCACAGCATCATTTTTACTAATAACAACCACGGCATTGAGCCTTTGTTATGGATAGCCTTCAGTACAATGCAACTCTTAAATAAAGTAACCATTGGCGTTTTTTCTGCTTTAGTCCTTCTTTTTACTTGCCAACCGGCCACAGCAAAACTCGAACGCAGGATGGCCATTGAAATTCATGCCAACACTATCCAGTTCGCCATTGCAGACGTAAACGGGAAGACTGACAAAATCTACCGTCATCTTGATTACGGTTCACTGGAAGCCGGTTTCTACGATGATCTGTCATCCAGTGACAACCGGTTATTCAGCAACGATATGCTGAAAAAGGCTCAGAGGCTCTTTGAAAAACTGCGCACCCGGCAGGAACACTTTAAGGTTGTAAAAGTAAGGGCCGTTGCCATGGATATTTTCAGGGAGGCACATAACGCCGAAGAGCTGGTAGAGCAAGTGCGGCGCACAACAGGCATCGATATCCGGATTCTGTCCCCTGATGAGGCGGATCGAATGGACTTTTTCTCTGCTTTCACGGCAACAGACAACTCTGAAACCCCTGTTGTCTGGGATATTGGAAAAGAGAGTTTCCAGTTGATTATCTCGGATTCTGAAACAGGCCCATTTGTCCACAAAAGTGATTTTGGTTTTGTTTCCTTCATGAATTATCTGAAGGAAGTTGTCCAGAATAGACCAATGCATTTTCCAGGTTCACTATCCCCCGTATCAACTAAAGAACTCGAGGCAGGTATCCGCTTTGCGCGATATCTTGCCCGCAGAACTCCGGACGTTATTCGTAAAGAATTGAAAAAAGATAAGGTAAAAATAACCGGTATTGGCCCGGTATTTCAGGAAGGTTTCGCAGAAGATATCGCCGGGCACATAATGTCATTGGACAAGGGCAAGCTTGAGCAGTTTATCCTGGATCAGGCCTCCTCCGGCGATACGAATGAGGCAAGTCTTTCAAGTGCAATTTTAGTTTTTGGCTTCATGGAAGAGCTGGATATTACACAGCTGTTCATCTCCGACCACAACAGCACCGTCGGTATGCTTGAATTCCCAATCCTCTGGCATTAAAAAAACGAGATCGCATGCAGGAAAGAGGGAATGTCCGATATTTTAATATCTATCAACAACACAAATGCAGCGATATACAAGAGGACGAGAAAGAAAGCTTTCTTTGTGTTTTTCTAACAAAAACAGCTATTTTCAAATGGGTGAAAGCCTGATATTGACTGGTACTTTTTCAGGGCAGACGAAGTTAGTTGCTTTGGGCTACCCCATGGATGAAAAAACCAGAAAAATAGTCAGTATGAGACTTTCACCTTCAGAAAAGACAGGCGATCTATTTGTCTGATGGGTATTATCACAACCGCCTGGATGCAAATAAAGACAGCTAATTATATATACCGAGCATCAGCTCTATCTGACGTTTGAGCATTATCCTGAGCCTGCCAGCTGTTCTTTCGTCTTCAAAACCGGCAACTAATCCCTGATACTCAACGTGAAGGATAATACTGGCAAACAATTCAGCATCAATATCAGGATGGTTAGAGCCGATTCTTGAAAAGAACGTTTCGAGACTATCAAGAAAGAATTTCTGGTGACTGAAAGCGATAGGTCTCAGGTTTTCGTTACGCAGGCATTCCTGCTGGAAAGCACGCTCTGCAATCAGATAGTCACGGTGCTCTTTAAGCTGAATCAGAACATACTCTATGGCGAGGTTGCTGATCCGATCAGCAAATACCTGACGACTTGTCCTATCGGATGGCTCAAGCTCTTTCATGGCCATTTTCAGCATACTGTCAGACTCTTCCCAATAGGCCTTGAATTTCTGTGCCCCCATCTCAACAAACAAAGTAAAGGTATCGGTAATCAGATCGGTAATATCTTTGAAATAATAGGTGGTTGCAGAAAGCGGTACATTGGCTTCCTTGGCGACAGCGCGATGACGAACCCCCCTGACTCCGTCTCTGACTACGATTCTTAGTGCCGCCTCAAGTATTGTACGACGGCGCTGTTCACTATTGGCTCGACTGGTTTTACGCCCCTGATATTTCAACTCCATACCAGTGACGTGCTTACCAGAGCTTTTCTTGCCTTCTGATGAGGAATCCATTGTTGAAACCATAATAAGACTGCCTTACAGTTGCCTGATTGTTTTATAGCGTTCGTCCAGTACCATCGCTTGAACATGCATCTTAGTACAGAAATCAACCATATGTCTGAAACCGGCCCTGTAACTATTCAGGATGATCAGGCTGCCATACCTGGCAGCATTGCCCATATATCCATATACAGGCCGATTAGCGACTGGTAACTTCCTGGCTTCACCAGCAAAGCGCATCAACTCAAATTCAGGTTCCACTCCTCAGATACTACATGAGCAGGCCTGGCCTGCTCATGTCATAGATTCTGAAATATCAGCATCCCGGAAAGTCATTGAGACCAGTATGTAATTGCGAATACAGTAATCCGACGGTAGATAATCAGAAACCAGTGTAAACGGTAACCTACATCGCCGATTCAAACATTTGGCCAGTACAAACTTGATACACAATAACCCCCGGCATCTATATCTACTGAGGACGCATATGCGGGAACAATAATACATCCCTGATCGACGGCGCATCCGTAAACAGCATCACCAGCCGGTCAATACCAATACCTTCCCCGGCTGTTGGAGGCAGACCGTATTCAAGTGCATTGATGTAGTCTGCATCATAATGCATTGCCTCAATATCCCCGGCATCCTTTTCAGCTACCTGCTGTCTGAAACGCTCAGCCTGGTCTTCTGAGTCATTCAGCTCAGAGAAGCCATTAGCGATTTCACGACCCCCGACAAAGAACTCAAAGCGCTCGGTAACAAAGGGGTTGTCGTCATTTTTACGGGACAGAGGTGAAACTTCGGTCGGATAATCTGTGATAAAAGTAGGGTTAAGCAAGTGATGCTCCACCGTTTCATCAAAAATTTCCGTCTGAACCTTGCCAAGCCCCCAGATCGGCTTCACATCAATGCCCAGTTTCCCGGCAACCTGTATTGCTGATTCCAGATTGTCAATATCCGAGGCATCAAGATCCGGGTTGAAATGCAAGATAGACTCAAATACCGACATCCGCACAAACGGCTTGCCAAAATCGATCATCTGCCCCTGGTACTCGAACTCAGTTTTACCCAGAACATCCTGAGCCAGCTGCTTCAACATGGCTTCAGTATGATCCATCATATCGGTGTAATCCGCATAAGCCTGATAGAATTCAATCATCGTGAATTCCGGGTTATGTCTAGTAGACAGTCCCTCATTGCGGAAGTTCCGGTTAATCTCAAATACCCGTTCAAAACCACCAACGACCACGCGCTTCAGATACAGTTCCGGAGCGATACGAAGATACATATCGATATCCAGTGCGTTGTGATGGGTCACAAATGGCCTGGCCGTCGCACCGCCCGGAATCACTTGCAGCATTGGCGTCTCGACTTCCATAAAGTCCTGCCCCAGGAAGTAGTTACGAATACCCTGAATAATTCTGGAACGAATCCGGAAGGTTTCCCGGGACTGTTCGCTGGTAATCAGGTCAACATAACGCTGACGGTATCGCTGCTCGGTATCGGTGAGGCCTTTATGCTTTTCTGGCAATGGACGCAGAGACTTGGTCAATAGCTGAACAGCAGTCATGTCAACATAAAGGTCGCCTTTACCTGAACGTTGAACAATACCTTCTACACCGATAATGTCACCCAGGTCCCAGGTCTTGATTGCATCCAGAGTCTCTTTCGGTAACTGCTTGCGGTTCACATAAAGCTGAATACGGCCAGACATGTCCTGCAGTTCCATGAACGCGCCACGGTTCAGCATAATGCGGCCAGCTACTTTAACGTGGAGGTTCAGGCCTTCCAGAGCAGCCTTATCATGATCTTTGAACCGCTCCTGAAGATCGCCAGCCAATGAATCACGACGGAATTTATTCGGGAATGCCACTCCTTTTTCACGAATGGCCGCCAGTTTTTCCCGACGCAGGGCAACCAGGCGATTATCTTCCCGGGCTTCAGCAGCCTTTTCATCCAGCAGCTGTTCTGACAAAAAATGTTCTTCAGACATAAGATATTCTTCCAGTTACAGACCTTTTTTCAGGCTCGCTTCAATGAACTTGTTCAGATCTCCATCCAACACGGACTGGGTATTCCGGGTTTCAACGCCGGTACGCAGATCCTTGATACGGGAGTCATCAAGGACATAGGAGCGAATCTGACTACCCCAGCCGATGTCTGATTTGGAATCTTCCATCGCCTGAGACTCCGCCGTTCGCTTTTGCATCTCCATTTCATAAAGCTTGGCCTTCAGCTGTTGCATCGCCTTATCTTTATTCTGATGTTGGGAACGCTGATTCTGACACTGTACAACAATTCCGGTTGGCGCGTGGGTAATACGAACAGCGGAGTCGGTGGTGTTTACGTGCTGTCCACCGGCGCCACTGGAACGGTAGGTATCAACACGCAGATCTGCCGGGTTGATTTCGATATCGATATTGTCATCAATCTCAGGAGAAACGAAGACAGAAGCAAATGAGGTATGGCGACGATTACCGGAGTCAAACGGTGATTTGCGAACCAGGCGATGAACGCCAATTTCAGTTCTCAACCAGCCGAACGCATAATCCCCGATAAACTGAACCGTTGCCGATTTGATACCGGCCACTTCACCGGCAGAAACTTCAATGATGTCCGTTTTAAAACCGTTGGCCTCGCCCCAGCGCAGGTACATTCTCAACAGCATATTGGCCCAGTCCTGGGCCTCAGTACCCCCGGAGCCGGCCTGAATATCAAGAAAGGCATTGTTAGGATCCATGTCACCGGAGAACATACGACGGAACTCAAGCACTTCCAGTTTCTGGGCCAGCTCATCAAGTTCATCCACAACGCCCCGGACACCCTCTTCGTCTTCTTCTTCTACCGACATTTCCAGCAGTTCTTCTGAATCGCCCAGACCGTCGGTCAGCTCATCAATGGTCGATACAATCGTTTCCAGGGTGGAGCGTTCTTTACCCAGCTTCTGGGCGTACTCCGGATCATTCCAGACATTCGGGTCTTCCAGCTCCCGTTCTACTTCCTGTAACCGCTCACTTTTGTGAGCGTAGTCAAAGATACCCCCTAAGCACGTCAGTACGCGCTGTCAGGTCCTTGATACGCTCCTTAATGGGATTGACTTCAAACATTGCCCTATATCACTCACTTTTGTCAGGTGCACACGGCACCTGCATTCGAATATTGCATAGCCCCATCAAGAGCTGACCAATACTGACGGCTCTGAAAATACAATGGGAGTGGAGATGGCAGCACATGGCTGCCGATGAAATACCGCTCATGAAAAACGGCTGGTCGACCTATGCAAGGCCATTACCAGAACCTGTAATACAACTAAACGATACTACAACAATAGGCTTTAGGTTGGAATGATTGTAACCTGGTCCACCAACAACAAATGTCCATTTGAGATTAGTCGGGATTTATCGGAGAGTAAAAGGGTCAGTAAAAGAAGGTGATTCCGGGAGGTGATATTCAGCCAGTCATATTAAGTCATCCTGTGACTGTTGGAATATCCACTGGTGCCCTGATCACTTAAAGTAATGCCGGCCAAAGCAGGCTACGATTCCACTGGCTCTTCAGTTAACATGCACCATTGCTCAAATGCCCTCATTTATATACAGAGACAACTGCACAATGCCTACCCCAAACTCTTCATTAGCACTGGTAGCTGACATTGGAGGTACCAATGCCCGTTTTGCACTCTCCCTCCACGGCCAATTGCAAACCCGTTCTGTGTCAGTACTGGCCTGTAACGACTTTGAAAATCTGGATCACGCCGTCCAGCATTACCTGAAACTCCAGCACGTTGAAGTGGATGATGCCTGCATGGCATTTGCCTGCCCAGTCAATGGTCAGCAGATAAAAATGACCAATAACCACTGGGCCTTTGACAAGTTTGCAATGAAAGCGACGCTAAGGCTGAGATCATTCAAGGTCATTAATGATTTCACTGCCCAGGCACTGGCTCTTCCGGCACTGCCCGAAGACTCGCTGATCAAGGTTGGCAGCGGGGAAGCCATTGACGGTGCGACCAAACTGATTATTGGTCCGGGTACCGGTCTTGGCGTTGCCGCATTAAAACAGGTAGGCGACCACTGGCTGCCGTTACCCGGTGAGGGCGGACATGCTGCACTTTCTCCCGTATCATCAATGGACAATGAGATTCACCGTATTCTTCAGCAGAAACTGGGCTATGTATCCTGGGAATCGGTACTCTGCGGTTCGGGCATTGAACTGCTCTATGAAGCCCATAGTGAGTTGTCCGGCCAAACACAGCAACTCAGAAATCATGAAATTACCGCGCAGGCCCTCAATGGAGAGTCACTCTGTAAACAGACATTGCTGCATTTCTGTGAGCTGCTGGGCAGAGCTGCCAGCAATGCGGCACTGACTACCGGAGCGCAGGGCGGTGTCTATATTGCCGGTGGTATCATTCCCCGATTTCCTGATTTTTTCGCTCAATCAGATTTCAGAACATCATTTGATGTTAATGATAAGATGGCCAGCTATCTGGCCGCTATTCCAACCAGCCTGATTATTCACGACAACCCTGGCCTGACCGGTGCTTGCGAAGCATTAGGCAACCCGCTAATTCATTGATTTTCCGGGCTGGCCCTGCAGGGGCCGGCCTTCTTTAACCAACCGGAAAAGTCTTGCCATATCAGTTGAGTCGGATCATTCATGGGTTTTCTGACAGACACTAATTAACACCAAATTTGAACTTTTAAATGAGAAATCAGTGTCAATTGTAGAAAACAGGCCTTTCCTTTTAGGTGCTTAGTCCACTCTGAGCCAAAAAAATAACATGATTAAAGTATTATGCGATGCCAGTTTCCTGGTCATATGGAGGTCGGCCTGTAATCATCAAACTTACTGTTAGGGAATAGACGATGAATATTGAACGCAGCGCTACTGTTACTAGTACCACAAATGCCGGTGTATCCGGCGATCAACCAACAACCGATGAACAAAGTCAAATGGTGGCTATGGGGCGGCGTTGCTCCTCCTGGCAACATGCAATCAACCGGGTAACCTTGCATACAAAAGGCTGGAAATCAGCTTTGATAAGAGCAGCAAAGACTGGTGATGTAGAAGTGATTACTCATATAGCGAATTTTATTTCTCCAAATACTGAAATACGAAGTAAGTCAAAAAATCAAACCCCTTTAATGAAAGCCCTCAAACATAATCAACCACAAGCATTAGAAGCGTTGTTAAATTTTGGAGCAAGTACAGATGATATATGTCACTTTGTTCATCCGAATCGCTTTAGCTTCTCTAAAGGAAAATTTAGACTAATTTCTGAGCTCCCAATTGGTTACTGTACTGAACAAACGCTGAAAATATTACTTCACTTCGAAAAAATAGATCCAAATGAAGATTTATTTCTACCCAACGCCAAATATTCTAGTAATATGACACTCGTAGAATATAGAAATATGGAAGCGAGGTCATCTAGTGAAAGGTCAGAAATGTGTTTGATGTTAATCAAAGACCGTAGAGCTAACGTCAATATGTCTACTTATTTTGATTTTAATTGTAGTGTGAAAGCCATGGATTCTTATCCTTCAGTATTATCCCACCGGATGGCAACTGAGACATTTGAGGATCGGAATCGAATAATCAGGATTAGTCTCCTTGGTCAGGCCATTTTGTTTAACAATAAGGCTTTGATAGAACATCTTCTTAGTGACCATCGCCTGGATCCCGGCGCCCCCGGCAGTGATGAAGCTGAAAACCTGTTGACCATTGTTTGTAACAAGCTATCACAAGGTCTTGCTAACACTTTTAAAGAAACTCTGCTGGAAAAGATTTGTGAATCTGAATTGTTTTGTCAGCATCTGCGGCAATCCGAAAACTCAGCATTTAAAGAGAATTTTCTCAGCCTTTATTACTCTGTCAACAGTTGGATTGCCGAGAGACCTCATTATCATGGACCAGATGATATTGATGCCCTGAACGATAAAGTTGAAGAAGTCATCTTCAGGGTGTCAACTGGCGCTCCCCCAAGTTACGAGGAAGTGTTAGCAAGTAGAACGTAACACTTACACGCCCACAGTCAGCCAAAAATCAAGGGGCTGCAGCACAGAAGATAGCTTTTGACACGTCTTGATTTAGCAAGATAGTCAGAACTTTTCAGGGTAGTGATAGTTGTTTCCCATAACAGGGCAAGCTGCGGCCTTTTTACGTTATCAGAATTTATGTATACACCGGTTTTCAGGTTAGGCCTTCTGACGTGTATTCGTCGGGAGTTACTGGGAGGCGACTGGCATGAGTGAGCTGTTTTGTTTTCAAAAAAATTGTCAGTGCCTGTTGAGGCGGATTATTCATGGGTTTTCTGACAAACACTGATTAACACCAAATTTGAACTTTTAAATGAGAAATAAGTCTTAATCGTAAGAAACAGGCCTTTCCTTTTAGGCGTATAGTGCAACCAAGCGTTGTTATACGTACACAAACAACTCGTTCCCACGGTCCCCCGAGGGAATCATACTGGGCCTCTGAGGAAATGTGGGTCTTCATTAAACTCTCATGATTCCGGGCATAAATAGATTGTTATGCATCTGGCTGGCTCCGGTATGCATTCCCACGCAGAGCATGGGAACGAGGGGTCTGATTGTATGGATATTAGCGCTTTTCTGTAATAGTGCACTCTGAGCCAAAAAAACAACATGATTAAATAATTATGTGATGTCAGTTTCTTAGTCATATGGAGGTCGGCCTGTAACCATCAAACTTACTGTTGGGGAATAGACGATGAATATTGAACGCAGCGCTACTGTAACCAGTACCTCAAACGCTGGTGCATCCGGCGGTCAACCAGCAACTGATGAACAAAGTCAATTGGTGGCTATGGGACGCAGCTGCTCCTCCTGGCAACATGCAATCAACCTTGTAACCCTGCATACAAAAGGCTGCGAATCAGCTTTGATAAGAGCATCAAAGACGGGTGATGTAGAATTGATTAATCGTATAGTGAATTTTATTTCTCCAAATACTGAAATACGGAGTAAGTCAAGAAATCAAACCCCTTTAATGAAAGCCCTCAAACATAATCAACCGAGGCTCTTTTCGTATTGCAGACTGCTGATTTCATAAATCAGGCTGGAATCCTCCTGTGGCAGGGCTTGGCAATATTTAGCCAGCAGTTTCCTGAAGGCATTGTATATCAAGGCCTTTGGCCAATTTTCATTGCAGAGCAGTCTGTAACCCGAAAAGAGCCTCAACCGAAAGCATTAGAGGCATTGCTAAATCTTGGAGCAAATACAGATGGGTGAAAGTCTCATATTGATGAGTACTAACGTTCAATATTACCCTTCCCTGATGAAAATGGAATCACATTATCACTGACCATATTTACCTTGGCCCGGTACGTTACCGACAGCAGCATCCAGCCACAGTCGAACCAACCACTTTGAATTAGTGACCTGAGTGTCAGAATGCCTTGCCCCCCGGGACACCGCCAACGCATTCCCGAACACTTCATTCGCTGTGTAACCAGCGTTTTACAGGACGCCTCAATGACCCCTGAGCCTATGGGCAGGTTGCGCGACAGGTGTTCTGCATAATTCATCCGTAACCGGTTTTTTCTGAAGTACTTTAACTCTGTCTTTAATTTCGATCGGCGGGGATGCTTGCTATGCTGGTAAGCCAGTGCCTTGATTATTTTTTCAACCCCACCCGGCTCCTCCTTCAGGATATGTCGGTAGGTGCTGAATTTCTCTTTGGACTTCGCGCTATTTTCACCGTAAGCCAGGTCAAATGCCTTCTTCAGGTGTTCTGCCGCATGGTAATAATCAACAATTTCTTCTCCCTCCGGTAGCTCTTTGGTGAAGTATGTCCAATTGTCCCGGGCTCCATCTGCCACTTTGACCAGAGTCAGATTTGGCTTTTGCTGAAGCACCTTATCCAGAAGGTTTGAAAGGGATTTTTTCAATGTCGCTTTCTTGCTTTCAGGCATTCGTCCCATCCTGATCGTAGAGAGGCGATCTCCCTGGTCATCGTAAAACGACAGTGTTCCACAACTGGCCTCCTGACAACCTGCTGGCCCTCGGGTACGTTTGCCATCAGCAACACTCTTTTCACGTTTCTCCTGACGCTTGCCGTCTTTCATTGGTAGCATCACACCGTCAAGGGAAGCAGCTACCGTCACCGCGTCAGGCGGTACTGTGAGATTCTCCGCGAGAAGGGTCTCGAAAGGGTCAAGGTGCTGCTCCCATTGTTCGTTGAGTTTTTTGGGAAGACGTGCCAGAGAGCTGGTTGAGGGTGACATATTCCCCATTAGATCGAGTAAGCTTTTTACGTCCGCGGGCGGCAACTGGGCAACCATCCATGCTGCTTGCTTCGCAGCCTTTGGTAACCAGTAGCCTTCTACAACGCCAGCCTTGAGCTCTAAAGGGACAATGCACTTATCCCCGCATTGCGGTAGAGGCTGCGCAATACCCGGACAGGTCCTGCTGCTGACTGGTAGGTTTGATAGCTGCGTAATGCCTGGTGATACACGACCCCATTCACTTCGATAGAAGCTTTATTGATGTCTAATTTTTGCAGTTCTTCTGCCAGTATTTCTCGCTCCGCCTGAATAAAGAGGGAGTGAATCTCGTTTTCATGATCCTCAAAATGCTGGATTGGATTATTGGACTGACGAAGGAGGGTCAGTTTTTGCTGCAGTTGGTCAATAGCAGGACAGGAATCATTGGCGACTTTGGTTAGTGGCTGACATACTTCCATCGGAGCGGCCTCTCACAGTTGACTCTTTGTTTGCTGTTAGAATCATAGCTGTGTTTGGCTGCTCTCCATTCAGGTTGAAAAATTTGGTGTTACGTCTGTTTGCTGTAGCTCAAGGCCTGTGGGTGTGATCAATATGAGACTTTCACCCATACAGATGAGATCACCAGTCTTGTTGATCCGAATCGCTCTAGCTTCTCTAAAGGAAAATTTAGACTAATTTCTGCAACCCCAATTGGTTACTGTACTGAACAAACACTGAAAATATTGCTTCAATTTGAAAAAATAAATCCTAATGAAACATTAGATTATTACACAATTAAATATTTTCAAAAAGCGACATACCTGGAGTTTTTAAATTTAGAAGCGAGGTCAATTAGTGAAGCATCAGAAATGTGTTTGCTGTTAGTAAAAGACCGCAGAACTGACGTCAATATGAAAACTGATTTTGATTTTAATTGTAGTATAAAAGTTAAGGATGTTTTTCCTTCAGTATTATCCCACCGGATGGTAACTGAGACATTTGAGGATCGGAATCAAACAATCAGTGTTAGCCTCCTTGGTCAGGCCATTTTGTTTAACAATAAGGCTTTGACTGAACATCTTCTTAGTGACTATCGCCTGGATCCCGGCGCCCCCGGCAGTGATGAAGCTGAAAACCTGTTGACCATTGTTTGTAAGAAGCTATCACAAGGTCTTGCTAATACTTTTAAAGCAACTCTGCTGGAAAAGATGTGCAAATCTGAATTGTTTTGTCAGCATCTGCGGCAATCCGAAAACTCAGCATTTAAAGAGAATTTTCTCAGCCTTTATTACTCTGTCAACAGTTGGATTGCCGAGAGACCTCATTATAATGGACCAGATGATATTGATACCCTTAACGATAAAGTTGAAGAAGTCATCTTCAGGGTGACAACTGGCGCTCCCCCAAGTTACCAGGAAGTGTTAGCAAGTAGAACGTAACACTTACACGCCCACAGCCAGCCAAAAATCAAGGGGCTGCAGCACAGAAGATAGCTTTTGACACATCTTGATTTAGCAAGATAGTCAGAACTTTTCAGGGTAGTGATAGTTGTTTCCTATAACAGGGCAAGCTGTGGCCTTTTTACGTTATCAGAATTTATGTATACACCGGTTTTCGGGTTAGGCCTTATGACGTGTATTCGTCGGGAGTCACTGGGAGGCAGCTGGTACGATCGACCTGTTTTGTTTTCAAAAAAATTGTCAGTGCCTGTTGAGTCGGATTATTCATGGGTTTTCTGACAGACACTGATTAACACCAAATTTGAACTTTTAAATGAGAAATAAGTCTTAATCGTAAGAAACAGGCCTTTCCTTTTAGGCATATAGTGCAGCCAAGCGTTGTTATACGTACACAAGCAACTCGTTCCCACGGTCCACCGTGGAAATGCATACTGAGCCTCTGAGGAACTGTGGTTCTCCATTAAATTCTCATGATTCCGGGCATAAATAGATTGTTTTGCATCTGGCTGGCTCCGGTATGCATTCCCACGCAGAGCATGGGAACGAGGGGTCTGGTTGTATGGATATTAGCGCTTTTCTGTAATAGTGCACTCTGAGCCAAAAAAAACAACATGATTAAATAATTATGTGATGTCAGTTTCTTAGTCATATGGAGGTCGGCCTGTAACCATCAAACTTACTGTTGGGGAATAGACGATGAATATTGAACGCAGCGCTACTGTAACCAGTACCTCAAACGCTGGTGCATCCGGCGGTCAACCAACAACTGATGAACAAAGTCAATTGGTGGCTATGGGACGCAGCTGCTCCTCCTGGCAACATGCAATCAACCTTGTAACCTTGCATACAAAGGGCTGCGAATCAGCTTTGATAAGAGCATCAAAGACGGGTGATGTAGAATTGATTAATCGTATAGTGAATTTTATTTCTCCAAATACTGAAATACGGAGTAAGTCAAGAAATCAAACCCCTTTAATGAAAGCCCTCAAACATAATCAGCCGAAAGCGTTAGAGGCGTTGCTAAAACTTGGGGCAAATGCAGATGATATCTCTAGCTATGTTGATTCAAATCGCTATAGCTTCTTTAAAAGAAAATTTGCAATAATCTCTGAGCTCCCAATTCTTTACTGTACTGAACAAGCACTGAAAATATTACTTCACTTTGAAAAAATAAATCCTAATGAAATAGTTAGTTTTTACAATGTTAAATATTTAAAAAAAACGACATATTTAGAACTTTTAAATATAGATGCGAGGTCATTTAATGATGTGTCAGAAATGTGTTTGCTGTTAGTAAAAGACCGTAGAACTGATGTCAATATGAAAACTGATTTTGATTTTAATTGTAGTATAGAAGTTAAGGATCTTTTTCCCTCGGTATTATCCCACCGGATGGTAACTGAGACATTTGAGGATCGGAATCGAATGATCAGTATTAGTCTCCTTGGTCAGGCCATTTTGTTTAACAATCAGGCTTTAATAGAACATCTTCTTAGTGACCATCGCCTGGATCCCGGCGCCCCCGGCAGTGATGAAGCTGAAAACCTGTTGACCATTGTTTGTAAGAAGCTATCACAAGGTCTTGCTAATACTTTTAAAGCAACTCTGCTGGAAAAGATGTGCAAATCTGAATTGTTTTGTCAGCATCTGCGGCAATCCGAAAACTCAGCATTTAAAGAGAATTTTCTCAGCCTTTATTACTCTGTCAACAGTTGGATTGCCGAGAGACCTCATCATAATGGACCAGATGATATTGATGCCTTGAACGATAAAGTTGAAGAAGTCATCTTCAGAGTGACAACTGGCGCTCCCCCAAGTTATGAGGAAGTGTTAGCAAGTAGAGCGTAACACATACACGCCCACAGCCAGCCAAAAAATCAAGGGGCTGCAGCACAGAAGGTAGCTTTTGACACGTCTTGATTTAGCAAGATAGTCAGAACTTTTCAGGGTAGTGATAGTTGTTTCCTATAACAGGGCAAGCTGAGGCCTTTTTACGTTATCAGAATTTATGTATACACCGGTTTTCGGGTTAGGCCTTATGACGTGTATTCGTCGGGAGTCACTGGGAGGCAGCTGGTACGATCGACCTGTTTTGTTTTCAATAAAAAATTTCAGTGCCTGTTGAGTCGGATTATTTATGGGTTTTCTGACGGGCACTATATAAGATCTTTGATACTTATAAAAAATTTCCATTGCTGGCCCGTCACGGTATCAGCAGACCCTTTTTAGATTGAACTAAGGTTTATTTTTTTACTCTAACCAATCGACACATTAACCAATTAAGGATATTTTGCTGTGGATACCACTACCCTTTCCTCTTCCCCCCATTACCATGGAAGCGGACCTGTCAACACAGGAAGTCGATTTTGTCTCATTTGTTTACATGATTTCGCTGGCCGTGATGTAGTGCCTACGGTTGTTAAAACCCAATGTGGTCATCGCTTTGATCTGGAGTGTCTTTCGGAGCATTTCGCTGGACAGTCCCTCGGTTCACGCGACTGTGTGGTGTGCCGTCAAAACCCTATGCCTTTATTGGTTGAGAGTATGGGCGAGTTTTATCCGGGCGGATCTATCCCTGATACTGCGTTATTCCGTGCTTGCCATGATGGTGATCTGATCGCCCTCAAGCAGCTGATTGACAGAGGTGCAGACGTCAATGCCCGGGATCTGAATGGCTTCACTGCCCTGATGTTTGCATCTATGCAAGATCGCAGGGAGCTCGTCGCGTTCCTTATCGAAAGGGGCGCTGACATCAATGCTGTCTTGTGCAATGGCGATAATCTGAATGGCTGCACTGCCCTGATGTTGGCATCCATGAACGGTCACAGGGAGGTTATTAAGCTCTTGATCGACGGGGATGCTGACGTCAATGCCTGCATGGAAAATGGCATCACTGCGCTGATATTGGCATCCGTGAACGGTCACAGTGAGGTCATTGAGCTCCTGATCGACAGGGGCGTGAACATCAGTGCCGCTGTGGTCAGTAATGCCGCGATGTTGGCATCCAAGAATGGGCATGACAAGGTGGTCGAGTTGCTACTAACGAAGCTCCTAACGAAGTTAAGTGGGCTACTTCTTGAAGCACAAGACTTACTTCTTGAAGCACAAGACTCAGGAGTTGTCTGGAAATAACTTCCCTGTTTTCATTGTCTGACTCCGTTCGGACTGAAGCTTGTCGAAGTTCGGTGGCACGACCTTTCGACAAGCTTCAGGGTGAACGGAAATCGGGAACTTATTAAAAGACAGTTGCTTAGTTCAGCCGATTGATCTCAGGCCCGCTCAATCACCCGGTTAAACGGCGGCAGAGAGTTCATGATCATCTGGCCATATCGGGCAGTGACCAGCCGTCGGTCCATAATCGTTATACGGCCACGATCCTGCTCTGTCCGCAATAAACGACCGCAGGCCTGTATAAGACGGATCGCCGCATCCGGTACGGTAATTTCCATAAACGGATTGCGCCCCTGGGCTTCCAGCCACTCTGAAAGTGCAGCTTCTACCGGATCATCAGGTACCGCAAAAGGAATCTTGGCAATCATCACGTGTTCACAGTAGTGGCCGGGCAGGTCAATCCCTTCTGCCAGACTGGCAAGACCAAACAGGATGCTGACCTTGCCATCATCAATCTGCTGACGATGCTTTTTCAACAGTTCCTGTCGTGAATAATCATCTTGCAGCAGAATCTTCTCCTGCCAACTGGCATCCAGACCAAAATGGACATCCTTCATCTGTCGGCGAGAAGAAAACAGGACCAGCATTCCCCTTGGACGATCATCACCGGCAAGCAACTCTGGCAATCGTTCGATAATCTCACCGGTATGCGCTTCCGCATTCCGTGGATCTGACACCATGGCCGGAATCACCAGGGACGCTGCCTCGCCATGCAGAAATGGACTGGGTACTACGACACAGCGTGACTCCGCTGGCACGCCGGAACGCATTTGGAACCGGCCAAAACTGCCCAGGGCTGCCAGCGTAGCCGAAGTGACAATGGCGGCATGGGCAGGGTTCCATAGGGTCTGCCATAACGTCATGGAGGACATGATCGGGCTGCTGAATATCTCCAGCTCTTCACCAAAAGAGCCTTCGCTCCATTTCAACCAGCGGGCACTGGGAGGTTCGCCCTCAGGATCTTTCATGGTGTAGGTCAGCCAGAGTTGAAAATGACTCTCCATTCGTGACAGCATGCCACCGATTTCAGGGTAGAGCTGCTCCGCCTGCCACCGATCTATACCGGGGACATCGCCGTCCATCGCATCGTCCAGGGCTTTGGCCATCTTTTCCAGTATACCGCTGCATTTGCTGAAACCGGCTTTCAATCGCTCAGCCTGCTGCCGTAAGGGTTCAGGCACAACACCTTCCGGAAAGCGGTAGTAGGCAACCTGACTTTCACCCTGAGGAGTAAATTGCGTCTTTGGCTCAAACCGGGCAATGCTGTGCAGCATCTCCCGGGCATGCCCCAGGGCATTCACCAGGGAGTCAAACTCAGGCTGAATCCGCTCCAGCAATTCACCGAGCTCTCCGGGCAGCGTCTGCTGGGTCAGTGTTTTCTGCAGATGTCGTCCGGCTTTTTCCAGCCAGCTCGCCGTTCCCTTGACTCTGGACTGACAGGTAAAGTGATCAATGGCTTTGTCTGGCAGGTGGTGGCCTTCATCAAACACGTAGATAGCGTCCTTGGGCTCCGGAAGAATCGCACCGCCACCCAATGCCAGATCGGCCAGCACAAGATCGTGGTTGGCAACCACAACATCGGCGTGCTCCAGGTCACCCCGTGCTTTATAGAATGGGCACTGTCGAAAATAACCACAGCGACGCCCGCTGCATTGGGCATGATCGGTGGTGATGGTTCGCCACTGTTGATCTTCCAGGGCATCAGGCCAGCTATCCCGGTCTCCTTCCCATTTGGAGGCAGCAAACGCCTCCAGCATGCTCTGGTATAACGCCTGGGAGGACTGGTCGTTTTCCAGGGTATAGCCATCGTAGGCGAACATATCCATTAATGAGGCGGTTGCTTCCTCTTCCTGAAGCAGCCGGTCCAGTTTACTCAGACAGGCATAGCGCCCACGGCCTTTGGCAAGGGTATACGAGAACTTTAATCCGGTTTTTAACATGATGTCCGGCAGATCTTTATTGATGACCTGCTCCTGCAGGGTCACGGTGGCCGTGGCAATGATCAGGCGCTTTTTCGCTGCCTGCGCCATAACGACGGCAGGCAGCACATAACCCACCGTTTTTCCGGTGCCCGTGCCGGCTTCAATAACCGTAACGGAAGGGTCGGAAATTCTGCGACCTTCGTTGTCGGTTTTGATCTCACCAAGTGCCCGGGCAATCTCGGCAATCATCTGCTTTTGCCCCGGTCGGGCCTTTAGTTTTTTACTCTCCAGAAAAGCGCTGTACGCTTTCTGGATGGCTCTCTTCTGGGGTTCGTCAAGCACAATGCCAATCGCTCTGGAGGAGTTGCCGTAAAATCAGTAACTCAAAAATAGATGTTCTGACGGGATTTTATCGAATTTACTCAGGCTTCACAGCGGTAGTTGCCACTAAGCGCTTTGATTTCACGGTCACAACTCAACAATACTGCTTCCTTCACTGGCTGGGCTACCATTCCCGAATGGTCACTGTATTTACGTAGCCTATTGGTTGTGACGCAAAAGCAACCCGATGTTGCTCTAAAGTTCAGCTTTCCTGAAGTCTCCAAAAAAAGCAGTTCATCAATTACCGATATTGCCTTGGTAATGCCGTAAGTAATTGCCGTGATTGAATAAATGAAAGTCATGGAAACGCGTCGCCAATAATAGTACTATCAATCATCTTCGGCGGATTGTTACTTGCGGATATTTTAATCTGACAGGCAAGTCCTGTGCTGATCCATCAACCGTAAGTAGCACAAATCAATCGGGGGGACGGGTACCATGGGAATGCTGCCCGGACTGATCATAACAACAGCCAGGAAAGAGACGTTCGGTTAAGAAACCATCAGTGCTGTTCGGGCAACAAACCCAAGATCTATCAGAACTGATGTTCAACACCTGCTGCTGATTTCCAAGGTAAAAAAGCTCATATCAAGGGGACTGACAATGACCATTTTTAAAAAGGCTCTATTTTGATTACGAACTGCTCTACAGTGAAAACTGACTGTAGGTCACGAAAAACAAGGATTGAGCAACATTACCGGACAATATGCTGACAACCTTTGTAGATAAAGGGCTTCAGCAATGTTCAACCCAGTAGCAGTCTGAAATCCTACAAGAGCCTTTAAAAAACTGGGCCTTGCCATTCTGGGGGCCGGTTTTGCTGCCATCACCTCCACCGCCAGTGCCACCACCAACCAGCAATTTGTCACCATTGGAACCGGCGGTGTTACCGGTGTTTACTACCCGACCGGTGGTGCTATCTGCCGCCTGGTCAATAAGGGGCGCAAAGAGCACGGTATCCGCTGTTCTGTAAAAAGTACGGGGGGGTCTATTTACAACCTGAACACTATCCGGGCCAGTGAACTCGATATGGGCATCGTCCAGTCTGACTGGCAGTTTCATGCCTACCGGGGTACCAGCGCCTTTGAACAACAAGGGGCCAACAAAAACCTGCGGGCTATTTTCTCTGTACACCCGGAAGCCTTCACCATTCTGGCCAGAGCCGATGCCGGCATCAGCAAATTTGAAGACCTGAAAGGGAAGCGGGTTAACATCGGTAATCCGGGCTCCGGTCAGCGTGGTACTATGGAACAGCTGATGAAAGTGTATGGTTGGACCCACGACAGCTTCTCCCTGGTTTCTGAGTTGAAAGCAGCCGAGCACGCCAAAGCCCTCTGTGATAACAAGATTGATGCCTTTGTCTATACCGTTGGCCATCCATCCGGATCTTTCAAAGAAGCGACCACCTCCTGTGATACCGTACTGGTGACCGTTGCCGGTGACAAAGTGAATAAGCTGATCGAAGACAACCCATACTACCGCTCAGCGACCATCCCCGGTGGCATGTACAAGGGCAACGATCAGGATGTCCAGACCTTTGGTGTAGCAGCGACCTTCGTATCCTCCACGGCAGCCAGCGAAGAAGCCGTTTACCAGGTTACCAAAGCTGTATTTGAAGATCTGTCCACTTTCAAAAAGCTGCATCAGGCTTTTAGCACACTGAAGAAAGAAGAGATGGTGTCTGATGGCCTCAGCATACCGCTTCATGAAGGCGCCAAGCGTTACTATCAGGAAGCAGGACTTCTCTAAATCTTTTCTCCTGACCGGAAAGGTGTAGAGCATCTTTCCATAGGCCTTTGTCATCATCCAGAGTGCTGCCTGAACTTCGCATGATGACTTTTACCGCCCCCGCTCGACACGGACCCGGGGGCTGAACGGGGAAGCACTGTCGTTTTCTGTTACCTCATGGGCTTCATATTTTGCTTCCCCTCATTTACTTAAGCTCTGAGCCATCGGATGAAGGATGCCACATCCAAGGGAATAACGCATAATTTCAATGACAACAGGTTCATTATGGAAGCAGTCAACAGCGCAAAGCTGAACAACTCAACGGATGCCCGGAGCACACAACAAGCCGACTCCGCCAGCTCTGCTGAACAACTGGTTAACCAGTCTGAACAGGGTGGCCGCCAACCAATAGGCAGGTCCAGACTGGTATTACTGGGTACTGCCCTCAGCTGGTCGTTATTCCAACTGTGGAATGCATCACCACTGCCGTATATTTTCAAATTCGGTATTTTTAATGATGGGCAGGCTCGTGCAATTCATCTTGCCTTTGCCATTTTTCTTGCGTTTATAGCCTTCCCGGCACGAAAAAAATCTTTCTCCAACCAGATCCCCATTACCGACTGGCTCTTTGCCCTGACCGGGAGCTTCTGTGCCGCTTATCTTTATATTTTCCATCAGGAACTCGCCACCCGTGCCGGTGCTCCCGTTCCCCTGGATCTGGTTACAGCAGGGGCAGGCATGCTGCTTTTGCTGGAAGCGACACGCCGGGCACTCGGGCCACCATTGATGGTGGTTGCGACTGTCTTTATCATCTATGCCTTTGCCGGCCCTTACATGCCAGACGTTATTGCCCACAAAGGCGCCAGTCTCAACAAGGCGCTTTCCCACTTCTGGATCACTACTGAAGGTGTCTTTGGTGTTGCGCTGGGTGTCTCCACCAGCTTTGTTTTCCTGTTTGTTCTTTTCGGTTCACTGCTGGAAAAAGCCGGTGCCGGCAATTACTTCATCCAGGTGGCATTCTCTCTGCTGGGTCATCTCAAAGGCGGACCTGCCAAGGCTGCCGTGGTATCGTCTGGCCTGAGCGGCGTGGTTTCCGGTTCTTCCATCGCTAACGTAGTCACCACCGGAACATTTACCATTCCCCTGATGAAGCGAGTCGGTTTTCCCGCCCACAAGGCCGGCGCTATTGAAGTTGCCGCCTCAACCAATGGACAACTGACACCACCGATTATGGGGGCGGCAGCGTTCCTGATGGTCGAATACGTGGGTATCTCTTACCTTGATGTGATTCGCCATGCACTCTTACCGGCGGCCATTTCCTACATAGCCCTGTTTTACATTGTCCACCTGGAAGCATTGAAAGCAGGCATGCAGGGGCTGCCAAGAAGTGTCACTCGCACAAAGACCCGGGCATTGATGTCGTTCACCGGCTCGTTTGCCGGACTTTGCCTGCTCGGTGCCAGCGTCTACTACGGTATTGGCTGGACCAGGCAGTACATGGGCGAGTACGCCCTGTGGATTATCACACTCGCATTGCTGGGCAGTTATCTGATACTTCTGAAAATTGCGGCCAAACAGCCGGATCTGATTAACAACATTGAAGATGAGATACGCAGTACCCCGGTGCCTGGCCCAACCATCAAGCGTGGTCTCTACTATTTGCTGCCACTGGTGGTGTTGCTCTGGTGCCTGACCGTTGAACGCTTCTCGCCCGGTCTCTCTGCCTTCTGGGCAACCCTGGTCATGGTTTTCATCACGCTGACCCATAAAACACTTATTGACAGGTTCCGGAAGGAACAAACGACCACTCATCTGACAGAGGGCTTTCTGGACCTGATTGATGGAATGACTACCGGTGCCCGCAACATGATCGGCATTGGTGTTGCCACTGCCACCGCCGGTATTGTTGTGGGCGCCGTCACGCTGACCGGGGTAGGGCTGGTAATGACCGAGTTTGTTGAGTGGATCTCTGCCGGCAGTATCATTCTTATGTTGCTGTTCACCGCAATCATCTGTCTGGTCCTCGGTATGGGGCTGCCAACTACGGCAAACTACATTGTCGTGTCCACCCTGATGGCTCCGGTTATCGTTACACTTGGGGCACAGCATGGACTGATCGTACCGTTGATTGCTGTCCATCTGTTTGTGTTCTACTTCGGTATTCTGGCTGATGATACCCCGCCCGTGGGGCTGGCTGCTTTTGCCGCTGCGGCTATCGCACAGTCTGACCCGATCAAGACGGGTATTCAGGGCTTCACCTACGATATCCGAACTGCCGTTCTGCCATTTATGTTTATCTTCAATACGGAGTTACTGCTGATCGGCGTCGACAGCGTTGCACAACTGGCCATTGTCGTCTTTGGCGCCATTGCTGCCATGCTGGTCTTTGCTACGGCGACCCAGGGCCACTGGTTAGTCAAAAACCGCTGGTATGAGACATTGGCCATGCTGCTCATTGCTTTTACCCTGTTCCGGCCAGACTTCTGGTGGGATAAGGTTTACCCGCCCTATGAAACTTATGAAGGCAGTAACATTGTTGCCCAGGTTGAAGCGCTGCCGGACCGGGCCGATGCGCGCCTCTGGGTTGCCGGTGAAACCCTGGAGGGTAAACCGGTGAATCAGATGGTTATTCTACCAGCCGGCAATCGAGCCAGTGCTGAAGACCGGTTTCGTAATATGGGGCTCGACGTTCTGGTTGATGGGGATGACCTGATCATCGATATGGTGGATTTCAACAGCGAGGCTCAGAAGGTCGGTATTGATTTTGACTGGCAAATTCATCGTATGGAAGTACCGGCCGATCGCCTGCCAAAACAGCTGGCATGGATACCCGCGTTTATCCTGTTACTGTTTATTTTTCTCGGACAAAGACGCAGACAGGGTTAGTTTTGATGATGGTTTATCAGCCAGCAAAGCTGGCTGATAACAGCTCAGACGCTTGCTGAGAACAGACCGTTTCTCAGGGTTTCGTGTCAAAATTTTCTACCAACTGACCAATGAAGTTTTCAAGTCTTGCAATATCCATGTCCGCCGTCAGCATGAGCAGGAAGCCAACGACATCTGTCAGTTCAGGGACATGCTCAAAGGAGTGTAGCGCCTGCTCCAGACACTCCAGATCACCCTGTTCAAAAGCAGAAATCATGGTGTGGACAAAAGTATCCATATGCATTGCTTTGAGACGTTGCAACAAAACGTCTTCATTCCATTCCGGCTTTGGCGACGCAGTGACATACTCAACACCCAGCAAATACCGGATTTTATCAAACATCAGCCCGGCATCGAATGGCTTGCCAATGTATTCATCAAACCCCTGAATCAGCAACCGTTCCCTGGCCTCATGACTGACGCTTGCAGTCACAGCAACTGCCTTGATGAATCCTTTTCCGGGAAGTTCACGAATCTTCCTGATAGCTGATACGCCATCCATCACGGGCATGGTGATATCCATCAGAATCAAGTCAAAATCGACCTGTTTCACTGCTTCAACCGCCTGAAGGCCGTTCCCGGCGGTATCAACCCTGAAACCGGCTGAGTCAAGCAAGCCGGCGATCATATCCCGATTACTTTCAACATCATCCACGACCAGAACCCGAATCCCCTGAAAGCGCTCATCCAAATGAACATAAATGGAGCCCGGCAAAAGGCGTTGATGTTCTTTCAGCGCTTCAAAACTTCCCGGAACCAGTGGCAGGACAAAAATAAAGCGACTCCCCTTACCGGGCTCGCTGATCACATCCAGCTCCCCGCCCATGGCCGAGACCAACCGTCGGCTGATGGCAAGTCCCAGGCCAGTGCCCCCGATTTGTAAACCGGAATGAACCTGTCGAAAAGGTTCAAAAACCCTCTCCAGATCTTCATGGGCAATACCGACGCCAGTGTCACGGACTTCAAAGACAATCTCGTTTCCCTCCACTGAAACCCGGCATTCAACCCACCCCTTAACGGTGTATTTAACGCCATTGCTGAGCAGATTCAGCAGCACCTGACGAACCTTGATTTCATCCAGCATAACAATGTCCGGTAGCGTACCAATGGGTAACAGGCGTAACTCCAGCCCCTTGCTGGTTGCTCTTTCCATCAGAATGTTACGCACCCCGCGCAGCAGTTCCATCAACCTGACCGCAGCAGGGTGCAACTCAATCTTGCTGGACTCAATTTTGGTCAAATCAAGAATGTCGTTAATCAGTGACAGCAAGTGCTGCCCACTGGCCTCAATCGTATTCAGGCTTTTGCGCTGGGCAGAGGTTAACGAGAGGTTTCTTAACAAGAGCTGAGCATTACCAAGTACACCATTGAGCGGTGTTCTCAACTCGTGACTCATATTGGAGAGGAACAGTCCCTTGGCCAGGTTGGCCCGCTCTGCCTCCTCTTTGGCCCGCATCAGCTCATGTTCAATGCGTTTACGCTCAGTAATGTCACGAACCACCATGGAAATCAGCAGCCCATCATCCGTTTTCAAGGGGTTGCTGGTGATTTCTACCGGGAAAACCCGGCCTTTATGATCGATACCTCTGGATTCATAACCCACCAGGCATAATTGTTCCCAACTGGCCTTTTCCAGATCACCCAGCAGCGGGTGTCCCAACCGGTTTTCCAGCGGGGTCAGCAGGCTTAAGGGCATATTGACCAGGTCTTCCCGATGAAAGCCAAACAGGTCTTCCGTCCTGCTGTTGGCCATGCCGATAATACCCTCGGGGGTCGCGATGATGGTGGCATCAGGTGCGCTGTCGAGTAATAGCTTGAATTTCTTGGTATCGCTTACCCGATCAGTAATATCATTAGCCAGCCCTTCAACAAGATACTGCCTGCCTTCCAGATCCCCCATATCACTCCAGAAGATTTCCAGCCGACGGATACTGCCATTCAGATGCCGGATATCCAGTTCAAAGGTATCCCCCCACCGTCTCTGCCTGGCTTCACGAAACTGATCACGAAAGCGAAATTTGCTGTCCGGGGTAGCAAGATAACCGATAAATGGTCGAAGAAATTCGCTTGGTGTGTAGCCCAGAATGGCTTCTATTGAAGGACTGACATGGGTAACACAACCATCCCGGTTGAGGTTGAAATAGAAATAGTTTCCCCGCAGCCGCTCCAGCAAATGACCAATATTGCTCGTTCTGGCCTGATGAAGCGCTTTCTCCCGGTCAACCAGCCTGGTCACCAGTTGCTGGAAGCTTTCCGTCAAACTGCCAATTTCATCCCGGCTGATATGGGTGATGGCCGGCTTTACCCGTCGATAGGTAAAGTCATCCACGGCCCGCTTTAACCGGATAATCGGACGGGTAATCCTGACAGACACCAGGCTCGCACAGGTAAATATCAGTGTCAGGGAGAGGATCATCAGCAGCGCATTAATTTGCGCCTGATCAATAACCGGTGCCAGTACGGTTTCTCTCGGGGCATAACTGATCATCCACCAGGAAGCCGACTTAATCGGTGCGCCCATCAGCCAGTATTCATTCTGCCGAACCGGCACCCACTTGTGTCTGAAAGCTGGCTCACCTCTTGCGATCAGCTCTTCCAGGTCATGCCACAAGCCCGGTGAACCGTAATAAAACTGACTTTGGTGTATGCTGTTTAGCTGATATCGCCTGGGCGTTTCACTATCCGTCTGCAGGTATTCTCCTGCACCATTGACAATGGAAAAACTGGCATTTCCCGTCGTGTTTTCCACCAGTTGATGGCGCAGATCAGCAAGGCTGATATCCATCCAGAAATAGCCATAAAGTGTGTCCGCTGAAAAAATCGGTACGATATAGCTGACGATCCACCCTTTATCTGCAGATCCTCTGGGGGAGGTCCAGAATCCCTCTTTCTGCTGCCCCTGGTTGGCCCACCAGAACTGGGCAGGAAACAGGCCGGTATCAAGGGTTTCATCCAGCTTGACCGCGCCCTCATCCATGTAGGCATGAAAGACATCCCAGTGCTGCAGGTTGCTGCCGAGCTTCATATAAGTAAAGCCCCGAACCAGGGCGTTCCTTTCCACCAGATCACTGAGAAAGTGTTTTATCATGGCATGATCGTTCACCGGCATTCGGCCCAGAATATCTGCCATAAAGGAGGTCGTGGTCATCAACTGCCGGGTATGACTGTCAATCTTGTCGGCATTATGCCAGACCTGTTCAATCAATCCTTTGGCTACTGCATCCGTGGCCTGTTTGAGTGAGAAGTAGAGGTGGATACCAAAGATCAGGTTGTACAGCAGCGTGACCGGCACGACAGTAAAAAAAATGATTTTTTTTCTGATGGAGAATTGCACAGAGTTCACTGCATGCGGCCACAATGAACGCTAATGATAGACCAGCATCTCAGCAGTGAATGGAGATTATTATGAACTCAGATTCTGCCCTTCAGGATATTCTGGCTCTGGAAAGGAAAGCTGACAAGAGAGGCAGAAAAACGATCAATATCAAAAGGCGCTCCTGATAGCCAGCTGCCGGCATGAGCAGCAGTCAGCAGCGCAGGCATTCTGTCAGCGATTGACATTAACGGCCGCATGGCCGGCATGGTTAGCACAGCGCAGGAATCAAAAGAGAGGGTGCTGTCGACCGTGAACCGCTCCCATAATCCGGCCATCAGTATCAGCGAACCACCCCTGGCACCTATACGCCATAGCTGACGCCGGTTACCCGGAGCCATATGCCATTGGAAGTAGCTATCCGCCAGTATCAGGCAGCGTCTGTCCTGCCAGGCTTTTCTGAACATTCTTGATTCAGATGCCGTCTCTACACGGGCATTGATTTGAGCACGGGATAAATCCTGCAGCCAGGTAGGCGCAAGCCCCCATTTGGCCTGGGCCAGCTCAGGGGTGCCCTGTTCATCATAGCGAACCAGCCACACCTGTTGCCCCGGCACCACCTGTTGAACGGGTTTCTGCGATAAAATATCGTCGATACCGAGGAAGCCAAGGTCAACACTGGGCAGGTTGAATGAGTAACGGCTGCACATGAATTACGCCACCTCTTCCCGATTATTTCAGATAAAAGGTTTTCAACTGATCGACCAACTGTTTGGCTTTTTCCAGTTGAATCGTATTAAGCATGTTGGCCAGTCTGGCTTTCTGCGCTTCTGCAGAAGCTGATATTTTTGATGGGGTATGCAGACTGAGTGCTGTCCACATATAGGCCGCGATCAGATTGCGGTCAGTGCCTTCACCATTCAGGTAGGCCCGGCCAAGCTCATACTGTGCTTCGGGATTCAGCCCTTCACGCCCGGCAGCCCGCTGGAAATAATCAAAGGCCATGCCAATATCCTTACCGGTTCCGGCCAGCCCATCACGATAAGCTCTTCCCAGCCAGAGCATGGCTTCAGCCCGGGCCTGCTGATCGCCCTGACTGGCAATACGCTGTAAATTTTTAATGGCTTCAACCGGGTTTGCTGGCTGGCCTGAGAGAAGAATTTCAATGGCCTCGCTCAGTTGCCCCTGAGCTACAGTACCGCTAACAGGGGGGGTAGCCCAGACAGGGACTGTCGCCATGGCCAGCAATACCGACAAACTGACAACACACTTAAACTGTCTCAACATGAACAACCCCTGCCTGGCTTTTTATAAATGGTCAGATTCCCGGAACCTGAAACCAGGATTATATGATGTTCAGGAACCGTTTTGCAGGTATTCCTCACAGCAATTCTTTTGTACGCAATAGTAAGCGAGAAAAGTACTCATCAACAGAATCACCCTTAGGTGGTGTTCTCAATTTGTCATGCTTCCTGGTTATCACGTCAATCACTTAAATACTTGGGTTTTGCAAAAAACCTCTGGTTTGCATCCTTTATACGGCTCAGTTACATTACGCGACAGTGTCTATACAGACCAGCTGTCAATCAATGAAGGCTCTTTTCGTATTGCAGACTGCTGATTTCATAAATCAGGCTGGAATCCTCCTGTGGCAGGGCTTGGCAATATTTAGCCAGCAGTTTCCTGAAGGCATTGTATATCAAGGCCTTTGGCCAATTTTCATTGCAGAGCAGTCTGTAACCCGAAAAGAGCCTCAATGAAATACAATAACTCATCGACCAATAACGATTTTTTTCTTGTTTACTGACCTCAAAGCACTGGCACCAATGGAAGCTTTTGACGATATTCGCCCATACCATGACCATGAGGTCCGGCCTACACTTGAACGCCTGTTAAATGATAATGACCTGCTTAATGTGATGGCAAAGCACCGTTACCCCGGCTTAACCCGACAATTTTCCGGGGTCATGACCTGGATGATGGCTCTGGCGTTAAAATACAAAACACGGAATATTCATAACGTCCGGGATTTTCAGGCTATCATTGAGCCCTATCTGACCCGGGTGATCAAAACCACCACGAGCAAGGTTTCTTTTTCCGGGCTTGATTTACTGAAAAATGAGCACCAGAAAAAGGACAAGGCTTATCTGTTTCTATCAAATCACCGGGACATTGTCCTGGATCCGGCCCTGGTCAACTACGCGCTCTACCTTAACGATATGGAAACCTGCCAGATCGCCATTGGTGACAATTTGGTCAAGCGCCCTTTTGTCAGCGATCTGATGCGTCTCAACAAAAGCTTTATCGTCAAACGCTCACTGTCCGGGCGACGGGAAAAGCTGCTCGCCTTCCAGAACCTGTCGGCCTACATTCATCATTGTATTGACTCTGGCCAGCCGGTCTGGATTGCCCAGAGTGAAGGCCGCGCAAAAGATGGTAACGACCAGACCGACCCGGCCATTATCAAGATGTTTAACCTGAGCCGTCGCAACAAGCAGAGCATTTTTGCTGACAATATTCGTTCACTGAATATTGTGCCAGTGTCCATCTCTTACGAGTTTGACCCCTGTGACTGTGACAAGGCCCGTGAACTGTATGAAAAACAACAGACCGGTCAGTATCAGAAAGCCGACGATGAAGACCTGAAAAGTATTGTAACCGGTATACAGGGCTACAAAGGTCATGTGCATGTTGCCTTCGGTAAACCGCTGACACAGGATTTCGAAGATGCAGCCTCGGTCGTTAAAGAGGTCAATCACCAGATCCACCATAACTATGAACTTCAGCCATCCAATCTGTTTGCCTGGGAAGCGATCAGCAGTGAGATAAACCAGTATGAGCCGGTCATTCAGATACCGGAACTCAGCCAGTTATTTCCCAATATTGACCTGCAACAAAAGCGCAATGAATTTACCCGACACCTGCAGCGCTGCCCTGAGCTGTATCGCACGCAGTTCTTAAAGATGTATGCCCAGCCAGTAATTAATCGTTTCCGGTATGGCTCATGACAAGTGGTACTTCTACTGCAAACACCGATGCTGGGTTGGTATTGAGAGATAGTCCCGTATCCGGACGACAGAACTATTTTTTTATCGAGTTGTTGCGTTGTGTCGCGGCCATTGCTGTAGTGGTGATCCATGTGCTGGGGCCATACCGTAACCTTGATGTAGGCAGTGGTAACTGGCTGGTGGCTATTGGCTTCAATGTAATCAGTCGGTGGGCGGTTCCGGTGTTTATAATGGTGACCGGTGCTCTGATGCTGGCAGATACTCGTCCGTTTAATCTGCGTTACTATCTTACCCATCGGTGTAGCAAGGTGCTGGTGCCCTTTGCGGTCTGGTCGCTAGGATATGCATTGTTGGCAGGTATAAATCTCTCCCATGACTTTGCTTTCACCTACGATTTTTCTGAAACCCAAACCCTGTTGGGCGGGGTACTGGAAGACCCGACCTGGTACCACCTCGGTTTCTATTACTATTTTTTGCCCCTTTATCTGGTGATCCCTTTTCTGACGCCGGTGGCGCAAAAACTGTCTGACGCCCAGTTGTGGATGCTGGTGTTCGGTTGGTTGATATTGACCCTGCTCTACTTTTTCAGGGTTGACTCGGTATGGATGACCGGGGTGATTATGTATGGTGGCTATCTGGTATTTGGTTACGCGCTGCGCCGTGCACCGCTCGATAGGCTTCAGTGTTTTGTGTTGGTGGGTCTTGGGGTGAGTGCCCTGGTGTCCGCAGTGGTCGGTATCTGGATGCTCTCCACCGATGCGGGTGCATACGCACCCGGGCGTTTTACCTCGTACAAAACCATTAATACCGTGTTGGTAGCGGGGGCGTTCTTTGCGCTGGCCTGTCGCTATGCGGATGTGGTATCCGGCAAGGGGCGGCAGCTGGTTTCGTTAATCAGCCGTTATAGCCTGGGGCTCTACCTGATTCACCCGCTGCTGCTCTGGCCATTACGAGAGTTCGATTTTTACCCAACCCCCTCGATACTGGCGATTCCCCTGATCACTGCGGTAGTAACCTTACTGTCACTGATTCTGGTCCGGTTGCTGGCCCGCTGCCATTTAACAGCCTGGCTGGTGCCCTGATGTGGGTTTTGTAGGGTTTTGTAGGGGTTTGTAGAAAGCGGGGTTTGCGGGTATAACTGATAGGGAACAAAAATGAAGATATCGTCTACTCAACCGGCAACGTTCTTCACGGAAACTCCGAATAACCCACCAGAAAAACGGATTTACAAAATCTCTGTAATGATTCCCAGCGCCTGGCTGGCAACGGTGAAAAAAGCGATGTTCTCTGCCGGTGCCGGTCGTTATGGAGCCTATGATTGCTGTTGCTGGCAAACCGCCGGGACTGGTCAGTTTCGACCATTACCGGGAAGCCAGCCCTTCTGCGGACAGCCCAATGAAATCCATACAGAAGAGACCTGGAAGGTAGAAATGATTTGTGAGCAGCCGTTTTTAAAAGCGGCAATTGCAGCCCTCCAGCAGGCACACCCTTATGAAATGCCTGCATTCGATTACCACCCGGTCAGTCTCGTCGTTCCGGAGGAGTGACATACTCCAGCCTCATGGGAAACACGCCCTCCTGTCGGTCAGAAAAGTAATGACGCAACGTTCGGCCAATGGTGGAAAAGGCCAGCTGATCCCAGGGAATTTTATCTTCAGAAAAAAGTGCAACGTCCAGACTCTCCTCACCCGGCGCAAAATCAGGGTTTTCCAGTCTGGCCAGAAAGAAAGCCGACAACTGACCAACATGTACCACATTATACAGCATGTAGAGTGATTCAATGGTAACATCTGCACAGGCTTCTTCGCGGGTTTCCCGTGCCGCCCCCTCCTCAATGGTTTCCCCTAACTCCATAAAGCCGCCCGGCAATGTCCAGAATCCCTTTCTGGGTTCAATGGCCCGCTTACACATCAACACTTTGTTCTGGTATACGGGCAGGCATCCCGTTACCACCCTCGGATTCTGGTAATGAATGGTTTGGCAGTGATCACACACATCCCGGAGACGATGATCTCCCTCAGGGACTTTCTTTTGAGTCTCATGACCGCAATGATTACAGTAATGGGTTGAGGATCCTGTTATCAACCTTCACTCCTTGTTTCCGGCAGACAGCTAAAGAGCAACTATACCAGAGTAACAAACCCTCAGGGATGAACAAACCGTTTTACCACTGGATAAATCCTGTTGAGCTACTTATGATAAATTCAAGTTCCCTGCATGGATGCCACTGAAGTTGCCATGATGTTAAACCAGGTTGAAGAAAGGCTGAAAGACTACCAGCCAAGAAAAATCGATACTCAACTGCCAGAAGCTGCTGTTCTGATTCCCATCACCAATACACCAGAACCAGAGTTGGTCTTTACCCGACGGGCAACCCATATGAGCACCCATAGTGGCGAGGTAGCGTTTCCCGGGGGAAAACGGGATCCATCGGATAGCGATCTGATCCATACCGCATTACGGGAATCCCTCGAAGAGATTAACCTGCCTCCGGAAAACGTCAGGATTATCGGCCAAACCGGTTCGGTCATCTCCCGTTTTGGTCTGGAAGTTACCCCGGTTGTCGGGATTATGGAAGCTCACTCGCCACTCCGACCCAATATGGCGGAGCTCGATCGTATATTCAGGGTCCCCTTAAGTTACTTCCTGGAGAAGGAGAACCTGACATTCAATCACTGGAAAATGCGCAATCAGGACTACAAGATGCCGTCTTTTTACTATGGAGAGTATTTGATCTGGGGTCTGACTGCCGTGATGCTGGTTGAATTCCTGAACATTACTCTGGATGCAGGTATCCCACTGAATGCCCCTCATTTCAACCGTCATTTCACCCTGCAGAAGGCATGATAAAAAGCATCAGTCAAGTACAGTTACCTGAAAAAAGTCACCAGGATACCGGCCGCCCGTCCTGACTCTTGATCACATCTCTCCAGCGCTGAACTGCCGGGCTATCTGCCAGGTTTTTACCCGATCCTGCAATTTCGCCCAGCCTTCCCATACCACTAACCAGCCGGGCTGCCCTGTATGCTTTGAATCACCCCAACCACCAAGCCGAGCAATCGTTTGAAGCAGCCAAGTGACTGTTGGCGGCTTATCGGGCAACGCTTTTTTTTCATAGGTTAGCCAGAGAACCTGCCATTCATCATCACTGACCACCTCATTCGCGAGTGTTTTTTCACTCCAAAGCTTTCTGTCTTTGTGCTGCCTGTCATTCGGTAACATTAATGCTTCACGGATTTGCATTAGTCTGACAGCGACAAACATTAATATGACCGCAAGTCGTTCAATGTTATCCGGAGATTGCAGACGAAGCCTTTCTACTCCTGCTCCCGATTTCCAAGCCTTATGGAACTCTTCTATTCGCCATCGGAGCTCGTAAAATCGAATGATAGAGCGACAGTCTTCGAATGTTTCAATATCTTCAGTTGTCAATAGTACCCAGTGCAAACGGTCTTCGGAGTCATTGCCAATCTCTTCAGCCGACACAATATTCATAGTTACCGGTTCCGGCCTGCCGCCTGGCCTTTGCGGCGCCTGTATTGTCATCTTCTTTCTTTTGACCTGCAGCGTTGCCTTTCGCTTCTTTCTACCTCCTTTTTGAGGAACCACTATCGTATATTTCCCCAACACTTCAGTCTGAGCTAAGGAATCAAATAATAAGAGTTCGCCATCCACCAGGATTCTGTTTTGTGTAGCTCTTACAACAAACCGCTGTCGGTTATCCAGTTTGTAGTGCATATATTCGTATATATCCGCCTCCCGGTCGCAAACACTGATGATGTCAGGCATTTTACCCCCCATCCTTTGTTCTGTGTTTTCAGAGGCTCTTTGCCACTTAAAGCTTTCCTTTCCCTCGTAAGGTAGCTGACGACGTTGGTTCTTTTTCCCCCGCTGAACGTCCTCTCTAACCCATCGTTCTTGATCAATAAGCCCAATGCTTCGCTCTGTATCCGCATCAACCAAGAAGACAGAGTGGACGTGGAATCCTCTGGTTTTAGAGCCTTCAGGACCTCCAAGATCACCAAGCTCGGATCTGACAGCATGTTTATAACCCAGGGTTGTTGTATCTTCGAGAGCCAGAAGTAGGCGAGACTGTCTCGCTATTTTGGCAGTTGCCTGAAAGCCTGCCTCAGCTATTGCTTCAGGCTTTACGGCCTCATTCTCAATCAGCCGGTAAGCTCCAGTTACCAGTGCGGTATAACCTTCGCATGAAGATGACAAAGAATTACCGGTATGAGCTGAAAGCTCGGCAGCAACTTTGACAAGTCGTTTTGTACGTCGAGTATCGCCCAAATCAGCACATCCAAAAGTTAGTTCTGACCATGGTTTAGGAGAAAGTGGAAGCATGACCTGTTTTATCAGTGAGAAATGATAGAACAAGGTAGCTATTTGTGATCAAGAGACAGGCCGCCCGTCAAGGAGCATACAATAACTTAACCGAATAAATCCTTTCTCAGAAATCAGATAAGAGCCTTCTGCGGTACAATAGATAAGATATCGTATCGAAACCGACATAATTATGTTCAGGTTATGATTTCAAGCTGAATTACTCTCAAATAGAGTGAGTAGTCTATCCAGTAAACTTTCAATACTCCGGCTGACGCAAGGCTCAGATGTTTCTAACGACAATGACTGAGCACCCAGTACCGGTATCTGCCTCTGGTCACCATAGGCATCAAAGGGTGCTGCATGAAAATCCAGAAGCTCATCATGGGAGTGGGGATAGAGAATAATCATGGCTTTGACCAGGCCGCCATTCACCGATACTGAATCTGCATCGGTAATGCCATGAACATATTTCATGGTACATTCTGGCAGATACTGGCTGAATGCCTGTTCCCGGGTGGTGAATTTGGCATCCAGAACCAGCAAGCCGATAAGTTGTCCATTACGCCTTACTTCCAGGGTAATATCGGGCTTGCGTTGGGCAAATTCCCACTCCCTGGTTCGCCCGGGGTAATTATTTCTGGCTTCGCTAACCGAACGGTTTTCAGTATTGATGATGTTTCCGGCTTTTGAGTTACCGACCATCCAGAATACCGGCTCATAGTGCAAACTGATAGCCAGATTGTTTTCTCTGGTGCATAGAAGGTGCGGCTTGCCAATGCCCGGATTTTCTTGCAGTCCTTTTGCCAAAAACCACCGTCTTATCCGGATAAAAGCGTAGTACTCAAATAAACCCGGCATGGAATTGATGGCAAGAAACTGTTGCTGGGGTGTTTTTCCTTCCAGTCCCAGATGTTGATACCAGTCAATGACCATTCTGAATAACGTCAGGTAATGTTGGCTGCCCCGGACTTTTGCCGTTATTCTTGGCAAAGCCCTGACACTTTTGCGCACCGGCAGCCGTTTCATAAACTGCTGTCGGAGTGAGAGAATCTGTTCCTGACAAGCCTTGAGAGCAACCAGCTGTTGGCTATTTACCTGATGAATCCACGCCTCCATACAGGCAAAAAAGCTGACATAGCCTTCATGGGCATTCTGCAATCGGCTCAATTCCGTGGGGGCATAATGCTTGAGCAAATCGGCAATGACGCTGAGTAAACTGTCCAGATACCCGCTCAACACACGATTTTCATAAACATCCGTATGCTCCCGAATCACGGGTGCTAATAGTTCCGTTGCCCAGTACATTCGCCCATCTACATGAAGGTGAGACTGACTTTTGTCGTCTGTTTCCTCCAGTACTGACAGATTATACATCAACCAGGCCAGACTCTGATCTCCCGGGGCATAAACGTCAGCACCACGCTGCAGGGCCATATCCGTAGTCAGTGTCCGTATGGGTTTGATAAAAATCTGAGCAGCCAGTCCTTCCAGTTTGCTGGCATTATTCAATATACGCTCCACCAGCAGATTCAGCTGTTCTCTGTGACTGGCAGCGCCTTGAAACCGGGTGGTACCCCCTTCATCGTTCAAATCACTGTCGGTTTCAGCCAGAATAAAGTTCACCATATGACCGGCCTGTTTAGCCGTTCGGTTTCTGGCCAACACCTCCACAGGTCCTGTATCCAAACTCTCGACACTTCCTTCAGATTCCAGCTTTAGCGTAAATTTTGCCACCCCGAAATAGTTATAAAACAACGCATCCCTTGCGCCGTTTTCCCGATAAGGTGGATACCACTCAAACTCCAGGGCATGACTATTACGCCCCTGAGTAAACGTCAATACACGTTCACCCAGAATCAGGGACAACCGGTCACAGGCGCGATCCATCCTGACAAAAAGTGCCAGGGCTTCTGTTTCCAGCACATAGGGCATGGATGTGGTTGCCCTGTGAACCTCATATGCTAACGGCAGGTTAAAGCGCATTCCCTGCCTTGCCCCATTTAATACTTCAACCTCAAATTGCATACCGGCTCCGTCAGAAAAATGCATAGGATCCGGCATAGTGATCACCACTGGCCAATATATCTTCTAATAAAAGGGCCGTTCTGGTCAGGCTGTTTTGCAGTGCATGGTCACGAAGTAACTCCAGCCGCTTCTGAAAGTTTTTGCCATGCCCATTAATCAGCGGAATAGCGTGCTGGGAAAGGGCAAAGTCCGCTGCATCTTTTCGATCAAGATAACGGCAGGCCACTTCGTAATAGGCGAGCATGGCATTACGCTTGCGCTGGCTAATCAATATCGGGTTACCATATTGATGATCACGCAATTCAAGAATGTCGTAACATCCGGATAGTACTGGTGGAGCATCTTCGGTGAACTCCTGAGGCAAACCGAAGCAGTTTTCCAATTGGTGCATCGGAATCGCACCATCCAGTACCAGTGAGCCAAATTCCCGGGTAGTTGGTATATGAGGGATGTCCATAGAAACGACGGGTACCCGATCACACAATCTGGGCGACAAAGGCTCTGTCGTATGATCATTGTTAATCGTCGCAATAAACCTGAGGTTAGTGGTAGCTGCAAGAAAACGGTCATCACCGGGTATGCCGGTATCCAGGCTGCGATAACGACATTCATAATCGCACATCGCCAAAAAGTCGGACCAATAATGTTCCATCGGGCTAAGATTAGCTTCATCCAACAACACCAGCCTTAGCATTTCTGCTGCCTGCTCATCTTCTCCATAACGGAGAAACTGGTATAAACCGGTTTTAGCCGGTTGATACATACCTTTCAGGCTGTTGTAAAATCCCATCAGGTCGCGACCGGAAACCCAGCCACGGCTGACCGGAATATTCAAGAAATTTCCACTGCCACTGTCGTTTTCTGACAGATGATAAGCCTCCGCCAATCGAATGGCCGTTGATGTCTTGCCAGAGCCTGGTAACCCCTTGAATACGGTCAGGAACGACTGTTGTACTGTGATTAACAGGTTTGCCATCTCCTCAAAAGAGAACGGTCGCCCACTCTGATCGAACACGTCAACCAGTGATTGAATAATCTGTGCTCCATTCTCCGGTTGGATCGTCGCCATTTTGGGCGGCCGGGATTTTAACTTGCGGATCTCTGTTTCGTAGGAATGTCCCCGGAGCAAGTCGAGCATGACTTTCATCTCGGCCAGTTCTTTAGGCAAATCCGGGCTTTTCAGTTTCGCTTCCAGCGATTTTACGGCATCCTCCAGCCCCCTTTCCCGACGCTCAAGGAATTTCACTTCCGAATTTAATTCTTCAATGTCATCGATTATGCGCAGCTTATCAAGGGCAGCTGCCGTTTTGTCAGACAGTGACTCCAACTCCTGCTGCCTTTCTTCAATGTTGCTTTCCAGCGTTTGCAGCAATCGGTTTCGTTCTTCCTGAACCTCATGAATGTTTTTCGTACGAATATCTTCAATAGCCTTTAAGGCCTTGGCTTTTTCCCGGGCAATAGACGTCTCTATCTCCTGTTCTTTTCTCTGCTTTCTTGACTGAAGATCACGAATTTCAATTTCCAACTGCTCTTTTTTGGCATTCAGGTCCGGCAGGTAGTGACTGGCAATACCCGGGTTGTCTGATAGATAGGCTGTCAGGAATAACTTACCTTCAGCACTTTTTAAATACTGATCGATAATTTCTTCACCAACACTGCTGCCACTGAGGTATTTATCAAATATCAGCTTTAGCCGGTTAATGCGCTCATTATTGGCTGCCAGTTTCTCTTTTTTCTGGTAGTCAGCAATGACTGACTTCACGCTCTCCGCCACTTTACGACTGATGGGGGGCGCATTCTTACCGAACTTCCCTTTGGCAAAAAAGGTGATAAGCTGGGCATCCGGAATATAATCCAGCGCCTGCCAATCAGCCTTCAGGGCCTGGCCAAAATGAGCCAGTGAGGAAATAAATCCGTCGTAAGCAAGATGAGTTATCTTGCTGTCCGGTGTCAGATAAACCGCTTTATCAGTGGCCGTCAATAAGTCTACCCGGGCAATAAAGTGGTTGGATATATTCAGGCCCACATGGCTGTAAGGTGTACAGATCACTTCCCCATCCACAAAGTCCGCAGTGAATGGTCCGTAGATAGAAGTATTCTGTCTGATAAAGAAAGGCACCCGTGGGAAGTCCCGGTTTAAATGAATACGCCCTGAGCTGATATCCGGTAAATTCATCTCTATTACCGGCATCATCTGATTAACATCCATAGGCCTGGTGGCAACCGCAGTTGACCAGTGATCATGGTGATCTGGTGAATATCCTATATCCTCCAGACTCTGGGGACTGTAATTATCCAGGATAAACAACTCCCCCTCCCTGTACTTCTGGTCTATCTCCTCATAGCCTTTACTGATCCATATGCCACCGGTAGAAAATGTTAAATGGTCTGGCTTACTGACCGTTCCATCCAGCGTATTTCTGGTAAATATAACTCTGACGACGCCCTTATCGGTGCTACCCAGAGCAGAGCCCTTGATAACGAACAGTTCGGGTTTATGAGTGTCGTACATTGTGAAATCTCAGATAGGTGACTCTTAACAGGCTGAATCGTTGTTACTTTCGCCAGCCGGCCATACTCAAAAGTTATCAGGGGTTATGGTGCGTGGATTTTATTACCAACCGGATTTATGGAGGTAGTCGTTTCTGTACTTAATGCACGGAATTCAGAGAAATTCTGTTGTGTCAATACACGCCATGAGTGGCTACCCGGTCGCGCCCGTGTACGACAAAAACCGGCCATGGCAGCGTTGAAAAGTGTCCGGAAAATCTTTGCCATATCAGTTTAATTGGGTTTTCCCCTGACACACCCCAAATGGAACCTAATAATCATTTTGCGGTCCAACTGCAGCGTTTACAGTCATAGTCCAGGCGAACAGGGTATTATTCTGAAAGCAACAGCATCAACCTGCTCCCCCCCGGAGCCTGCCCGCCAGTTTGGTCAGCAAGCCGGTTCAAACGGGATTCCTGAGCGCTCCAGAATTGCATATAACGGCAGAAGCATTGCAAATCGTCGGCCTGATAGAGGAGATAGAGGAGATAGAGGAGACAGAGGAGATAGAGGTGCATGCTCCACCTTGGATGATGGCAAACGCACTGAAGATGCATTTTGGAAAAAAACACCATTACAAGGACGCAAAATCATCCCGGCTGATGTGCTTACAGCCTATGGAAGTGACAGATCCTCGCTCAGAAGTGGCTTCTTTTTGCAAAAGCTCTGCCTGGAGAACATTCCACATGATAATAAAAAAATCACCCCGGATCAGGTAATTCAAGAATTCAACAGAAAGCCAGACCGAAACAACAAGTGCCAATTAGCGATAGCGCGCTTCAAAGAGGAGTGTTGCCTGAGAGGCCTGGTGTTGAATGGCCAGCAGGTCACACCGGATGAGGTGGTTAAAGACTTCCCGGATAGTCTGGAAGGCAAACTGGGGATAGCGCGTTTCAAAGTGGAATGGTGCCTCAGGGGGCTGGCGTTGAATGGCCTGCAGGTGACACCGGATGCTGTGGTTAAGGATTTTCCGGATAGTCCGAAAGGCAAGCTGGGGAAGGCTCGCTTCAAAGCGGAATGTTGCCTGAGAGGCCTGTCGTTGGATGGCCAGCAGGTCCTTCCGGATGCGGTGGTTAAGGATTTTCCGGATAGCTCGGAAGGCAAGCTCGGGATGGCACGCTTCAAAGCGGAATGTTGCCTGAGGGGCTTGGCGTTGAATGGCCAGCAGGTCACACCGGATGCGGTGGTTAAAGATTATCAGGCAGCCAGGGCCATTCTGGAGCAGGCGCGCTTCAAAGCGGAATGTTGCCTGAGGAAACTGCTGTTGAATGGCCAGCAGGTCACACCGGATGAGGTGGTTAAGGGTTATCAGGCAGCCAAAGCAATACTGGAGCTGGCGCGCTTTAAGGAACATTGTTGCCTGATGGAACTGCCATTGAACGGCCAGCAGGTTACACCGGATGCGGTGGTTAAGGATTTTCCGGAAAGTCCGGAGGGCAAACGGGGGAAAGCTCGCTTCAAAGCGGAATGTTGCCTGAGGAGCTTGCCGTTGAATGGCCAGCAGGTCACACCCGATGCGGTGGTTAAGGATTATCAGGCAGCTAAAGCGATACTGGAGCTAGCGCGCTTCAAAGCGGAATGTTGTCTGAGGGGCCTGGCGTTGAATGGCCTGCAGGTGACACCGGATGCTGTGGTTAAGGATTTTCCGGATAGTCCGAAAGGCAAGCTGGGGAAGGCTCGCTTCAAAGCGGAATGTTGCCTGAGAGGCCTGTCGTTGAATGGCCAGCAGGTCCTTCCGGATGCGGTGGTTAAGGATTTCCCGGATAGCTCGGAAGGCAAGCTCGGGATGGCACGCTTCAAAGCGGAATGTTGCCTGAGGGGCTTGGCGTTGAATGGCCAGCAGGTCACACCGGATGCGGTGGTCAAGGATTATCAGGCAACCAATGCAACACTGGGACTGGCGCGCTTCAAAGCAGAGTGTTGCCTGAGAGGCCTGGTGCTGAATGGCCAGCAGGTCACGCCGGATGAGGTGGTTAAGGATTTTCCGGAGAGTCCGGAAGGCAAATTGGGGATAGCGCACTTTCAGGATCAGTGTTGCCTGAGGGGGTTGGCGTTGAATGGCCAGCAGATCACAACGGATGCAGTGGTTAAGGATTTCCCGGATAGTCCGGAAGGCAAACTGGGTATAGCCCGCTTCAAAGCGGAATGTTGTCTGAGGGGTTTGGCGTTGAATGGCCAGCAGATCACAACGGATGCAGTGGTCAAGGGTTACCCGGAGAGCCCGGAAGGCAGACTGTGGATAGCGCGCTTTAGGCAACGATGTTGTCTGAGAGGTTTGGCGTTGAATGGCCAGCGGGTCACAACGGATGCAGTGGTCAAGGGTTACCCGCAGAGCCCGGAAGGCAAACTGGGGATAGCGCACTTTAAGGAACGATGTTGCCTGAGGGGCCTGGCGTTGAATGGTCAGCAGGTCACACCGGATGCAGTGGTTAAGGATTATCAGGCTGCCAGGGCAGCACTGGACCTGGCCCGCTTTAAAGAACAGTGTTGTCTAAGGGGATTGCTGTTGCATGGCCGGCAGATCATACCGGATGCGGTGGTTAAGGATTATGAGCGCGGTGGCTGGTGGCTCGAAAAGGCTATTTTTTATTCTCAGCTGGTATTGAATGCAAGAGCATTGAATAGCGGCTATCTGGATAATCAGAAAGTATTGGCAGCATTTAATGATGTCCCCGGGGACCATTCTTCAAGACAGGCTGAATACCTGATGCAAAGGTTAAAGCAACCTCAGCGGTACGATGAAACTGACGACGCTCGGGATATTATCCAACAGGCCTGGCGAATCTTAAACAGCGTATCGATCAAAAATGATGAGCAGCGTCGACTGCAATGTATATTGAAATTCATGGCGATGCAGTATCAGTTGCCAATTGATCATCAGAGCGTGTCAGCGGAAGCGGTATGGCAATCGATCACAACACTCAGGCGTTCATTTAAAAATTCACGCTTACCGTTCTTTTTCCTGGCACGATGTTATATCACGAACCAGTCTGTTGATGGACGACCAATCCATAAGAACGAGGTTCTGGAGTGCCTTCAGAGTTTCCCTGAAGGAAGCAAATTGCGTCATGCTTTAAGCCGCTGGTTTGAACAATGCAGCGCCCAGTCCAATATAATGGATCAGTTACTGTTTAAACCGGATAATACCGTTCCGGGGCGGGGCAATGATAGAAGCAATAGCCATTCAGTCCATTCAGTCAATAGCGTAAAAGAAAAAGCAGAGAGCGCGTCCGTCACCAGGGCAGCTACCGTCAATGCGGCCCAAAACCTGACGCAAGCGTTAAAACCAACGTTGCAAACAAACACTGCGTTTTCCCCTGACCAGCTGGTTCCGCAGTTCAATACCCTAACGCTGAAAGCACTGGACATTATTCAGGAAATCAATGGCGGTTATACTGATCCACCCATTGTGATTACCGGTTCATACGCGCGGTTTTTACAGCACCGCTGCTCATCATTCAATGATATTGACATTATTTGCGCAACAGAGGTCTCTGCCAGAACACTCCTTGACAGGCTGCGGGCACTTAATACCGACGAGGATGCAGAAATCCCCAAACGTATCCTCATCTGGCCAATGCACGGATGTCAGGAGATCAAATTACCCAAAGCATACAATATTGTTCTCAGAGAGGGTGATTTTGGAACGAAAGCAATGGGTCTTCAGGTCAGTGTTGACATCAGAGTAACGCATGGAAATTTAGCACGGCTGTTAGTTCACGTTCCCGGCGTTGAGAGGTTGGTATGCTGTTTGCCGTTTGCTGAAGAAACCAGATTACTGAACGACACGTTGAAACACCTGGCTGATAACTTTGTTTTGCTGACTGAGCAATTAAAACAAGGCAGGGTGTTGAACATACCACGAACCATTATTTTCAACCTCCCCAATACAACTGAGGAGCGTATTTATGGCTTGTTTATACGCTCTCTGCTTACCCTGAATAAAGCCAGGCAGTTTATTGATCTTTACTCTGAAGGGAATCCTGACGACCAGCCTGATCAGCTCCGGGAAGAACAACAGCAACGTCTTTATGCACTGACTGAGGAACTTCAATGGACATTGCGTAGCCATGCATACCGTGATGGTTTTGAGCAGAGCGTTAACCGCTGGCTAACGACAACCGCGCATGTGAATGATTACGAGATCAAGAGGAAGGACTTTATCAAGGCACTGCTGGCGATGATACATCCTGAATAAGATGAAATAGTTACCTGATTACTGCCCAATATCTGACCGCATCATAAATTGAGTGAACCTAATAATCATTTTGAGGTCAAACAGCAGTATTTTTGGTCACAGTCCAAGCGGACAGGGCATTATTCTGAAAGCAACAGCATCAACCTCTTCCCACAGAAGGCCTCCTGTCAGGGATGGCCGACAAGCCGGTTCAGGCGGGTTTTCCAACCGTTCCGACAGTGTGTTTAACGGTATACCAGTCTCAACCCATCAATCTCATGCTCATAGGGGTAGAGACACCACCCCGGATGAAGGTAGATGTTTTGAAGATGCCTTTTGGAAAAAAAAAATATTACGAGGGCGTCAAATCACCCCGGCTGATGTCCTTACCGCTTATGGACATGACAGTAACTCGCTTAGATGTGCCTTCTTTTTACAAAAGCTCTGCTTTCAGAACATTCCCCATGACAATAGAAAAATTACCCCGGATCAGGTCATTCAGGAATTCAACCGGGCTCCGGATCGAAGAAGAAAGTACCAGTTAGCGATAGCACGCTTTATGGACCAATGTTGCCTGAAGGGGCTGGTGCTGAATGGCCAGCAGGTCTCACCGGGCGCGGTGGTTAAGGCTTTTCCGGATACTCCGGATGGCAAGCTGGGGATTGCTCGCTTTAAAGCAGAATGTTGCCTGAGGGGCCTGCCGTTAAATGGTCAGCAGGTCACAACAGATGCCGTGGTTAAGGATTATCGGGCAGCCAGAGCAACACTGGAGCTGGCGCGGTTTATGGCGCAATGTTGCCTGAGGGGCCTGCCATTGCATGGCCGACAGATCAGACCGGATGAGGTGATTAACAGTTTCCCGGATAGTCCGGCAGGTAAACTCGGGATAGCGTGCTTTAAGGAACACTGTTGCCTGAGGGGCCTGGCGTTGGAAGGGCGCCAGGTCACGCCGGATGCAGTGGTTAAGGATTTCCCTGAGAGTGCAGAAGGTAAACTGGGGATAGCGCGCTTCAAAGCGGAATGTTGCCTGAGGGGCCTGGCGCTGAATGGCCAGCAGATCACACCGGATGTGGTGATTAAGGATTTTCAGGTAGCCAGAGCAACACTGGATCTGGCGCGCTTTAAGCAACAGTGTTGCCTGAGAGGCCTGGCGTTGGATGGCCAGCAGGTTACACCGGATGTCGTGGTTGCGGATTATCAGGCAGCCAAGGCCACACTGGAACAGGTGCGCTTCAAGGCAGAATGTTGCCTGAGGGGCCTGCTGTTGAATGGTCAGCAGGTCACATCAGATACGGTGGTTAAGGAGTATGAACGCGGTGGCTGGTTGCTCGAAAAGGCTATTTTTTATTCTCAGCTGGCATTGAATGCAAGAGAATTGGGTAGCGGCTATCTAGATAACCAGAAAGTATTGGAAGCATTTAATGAGGTACCGGGATGTCACTCTTCAAGGCAAGTTGAATACCTGATGCAAAGATTGAAACAACCTCAGTGGTACGACGAAACTAACGAGGCTCAGGAGATCATTCAACAGACCTGGGAAATCCTGAAACGCATATTGAGTAAAGACGATGAACAACGTCGACAGCAATGCATATTGAAATTTATGGCGATGCAGTATCGGTTGCCAATTGATCATCAGAGTGTGTCAGCAGAAGAGATCTTGCAAAACATCTCAACACTCAGGGGTTCATTTCAGAATTTGCGCTTACAGTTCTTTTTCCTGGCACAATGTTATATCTCGGGGCAGCCGGTTGATGGACGACCAATCCATAAGGCCCGGGTCTTGGAGTGCCTTCAGAGTTTCCCTGAAGGAAGCAAGCTGCGCCATGCTTTAAGCTGCTGGTTTGATCAATTCAGCGGCAACGCCAACATAATGGATGAGTTACTGTTTAAACGAGATAATGCCTTTCCGGAGTGGGTCAGTGATAGAAGAAATAGTTATTCGGCCAATTGTGTAAATAACACCAGGTATGAACATCGAGATATCCTCGATGAGGTAATCCCCGATACAGAAAGTTCTTGCCAGAGAGCAGAATCAGAAGAAAAACCTGTTGCCCTTCTTGACCAGGGGGCGCTGTTTCTTTGCAGGGAGAGGGCGTGCGGGGATGAAACAGAAAAAGCAGAGCATGGATCCGTCGCCCGGTCAGCCACCGTCGCTGCGGCTCAAAACCTGCAGCAAACGTTAAAACAGGCGTTAAAAATAGGCACGCAGTTTTTCCCGGACCAGCAGTTTTCGCAGCTAAATACGCTAACGTTAAAAGCACTGGAGATTATTCAGGAAATCAACGGTTTTTATAGTGATCCACCCATTGTGATTACCGGTTCATACGCGCGTTTTTTACAGAACCTCTGTTCATCATTTAATGATATTAACATTATCTGCACGACAGAGGTGCCTGCCAGAACACTGTTTGACAAGCTGCGGGCACTTAACGCTGACAGAGGTTCAGAAATCCCCAAACACATCCTTATCTGGCCAATTCGCGGATGTCAGGAGATCAAATTACCCAAAGCATACAATATTGTTCTCAGAGAGGGCGATTTTGGTACGAAAACAACGGGGCTTCAGGTCAGTGTCGACACCAGAGTAATACATGGAAATTCAGAACTGTTTTCAGTTCATGTTCCCGGCGTTGAGAAACCGGTATGCTGTTTGTCGTTTGCTGGAGAAACCAGGTTATTGAATAACAAGCTGAAATACCTGGCTGATAACCTGCTTCTGTTAACCGGGCGATTGCAAAAAGGCGAGGTATTTGACATACCACGAACCATTCTTTTCAGCCTTCCCAACACAACGGAGGAGCGTATTTATGGCTTGCTTATGCGCTCCCTGCTTACCCTGAATAAAGCCAGGCAGTTTATCGCTCTGTACTCTGAAGGAGAACCTGACGACTGGCCTGATCAGCTTCAAGAAGAACAGCAACGCCTTCATGCACTGACTGAGAAACTTCAATTGACACTGCTTAACCATGCTTATCGTAATGGTTTTGAGCAAAGCGTTAACCGCTGGTTATCAACCACTCGGCATGTGAATGATTACGAGATCAAGAGGAAGGACTTGATCAAAGGACTGCTTGCGATGATGGACTCTGAACAAAATTGGGTAAGCCCAAAAAACACCCGTTTAAGTTGACTTCCCCTGACACACGATAAATGGAACCTGATAATCATATTGAGGTCCAACGGTGGTGTTTATAGTCCAAGTGAGCAGGGATTCATTCTGAAAGCAACGGCATCAACCTACTCCCGCCCGGGGCCTCCTGGCAGAGGTGGCCTACAAACCCGACAAACGGGATCAAGTCGGCTGCCTGATCATCCCGGAAGTGCATTTAACGGTAAACGAATCTCAAGCCATCAATCTCATAGAGTTACAGCCGCCGCCACGGATAATGGTAAACGGTTTGAAGACGCCTTCTGGGAAAAAAATCTATTACAAGGACGTCAAATCACCCCGGCTGATGTGCTTGCAGCCTATGGCAATGACAGAAACTCACTCAGACGTGGCTTCTTTTTGCAAAGACTCTGTTTACAGAACATTCCACATGGCAATAGAAAAATTACCCCGGACCAGGTCATTCAGGAATTCAACCGGGCTCCGGATCGAAACAGTAGGTGCCAGTTAGCGATAGCACGCTTTAAGGAAGAATGTTGCCTGAAGGGCCTGGCATTGAATGGTGAGCGGGTCACACCGGATATGGTGGTTCAGGATTTTCAGGCTGCTAAAGCAACACTGGAGCTGGCGCGCTTCACAGAACAATGCTGCCTTAGACGCCTGCCATTGAATGGCCAGCAGGTCACACCGGATGCGGTGGTTAAATCTTTTCCGAATAGTCCGGAAGGCAAACTGGGGTTGGCGCGCTTTAAAGTACACTGTTGCCTGAAGAGCCTGCCGTTGAATGGCCGACAGGTCACACCGGATGAGGTGGTTGAGAATTTCCCGGAGAGTCCGGAAGGTAAACTGGGGATAGCACGCTTTAAGGAACACTGTTGCCTGAATGGCCTGCCGTTGAATGGCCTGCAGGTCACACCGGATGCGGTGGTTAAGGATTATCAGGCAGTCAGGGCAACGCTGGAGCTAGCACGCTTTAAAGCGGAATGTTGCCTGAGGGGGCTGCTATTGAATGGCCAGCAGGTCACACCGGAAGCGGTGGTCAAATCTTTCCCGGATAGCCGGGAAGGCAGACTGGGGATAGTGCGCTTTAAGGAACGTTGTTGCCTGATGGACCTGACATTGAAGGGGCAGCAAGTGACACCGGATGAAGTGGTTAAGGATTATCAGGCAGACAGAGCAACCTTGGAGGTGGCGCATTTTAAGCAACAATGTTTCCTGAATGGTTGCCTGAATGACCCACCGTTGAATAGCCGGCAGTTCACACCGGATGCGGTGGTTAAGGCTTTTCAGGCAGCCAGGGCAGCACTGGAGCAGGCTCGCTTTAAGGAGCACTGTTACCTGAGGGGGCTGCCATTGAATGGCAGGCAGGTCACACCGGATGAGGTGGTTAAGGATTTCCCGGAAAGCCAGGAAGGCAAACTGGGATTAGCACGCTTTAAGGAAAAATGTTGCCTGCGGGGCCTGTCGTTGAATGACCAGAAGGTTACACCGGTTGCGGTGGTTAAGGATTATCAGGCAGTCAAAGCCCCACTGGAGTTGGCTCGTTTCAAAGCGGAATGTTGCCTGAGGGGCCTGGCGTTGGATGGCCAGCAGGTCATACCGGATGCAGTGGTCAAGGATTATCAGGCAGCCAGGGCCACACTGGAGCTGGCACGCTTCAAAGCGGCCTGTTGCCTTAGGGGCCTGGTGTTGAATGGTCAGCAGGTCACACCGGATGCGGTGGTCAAGGATTTTCCGGATAGTTCGGAAGGCAAACTGGGGGTAGCGCGCTTCAAAGCGGAGTGTTGCCTGAAGGGGCTGGCATTGAATGGCCAGCAGGTTACACCGGATGCCGTGGTTAATGATTATCAGGCAGCCAGAATAACATTGGAGCTGGCGCGCTTTAAGCAACAATGTTGCCTGATAGGCCTGCCGTTGAATGGCCAGCAGGTCATACCGGATGCGGTGGTCAAGGATTTTCCGGATAGTCCGGAAGGCAAACTGGGGATAGCGCGCTTTAAGGAACAATGTTGCCTGAGAGGCCTGATGTTGAATGGCCGGCAGGTCACACCGGATGCCGTGGTTAAGGATTTTCCGGACAGTCCGGCAGGCAAACTGGGGAGAGTGCGCTTCAAAGCAGAATGTTGCCTGAGGGGCCTGAAGTTGAATGGCCAGCGGGTTTTACCGGGTGCCGTGGTTGAGGATTATCAGGCAGCCAGAGCAATAATAGAGCTGGCGCGCTTTAAGGAACATTGTTGCCTGAGGGGCCTGCTGTTGAACGGTCAGCAGGTCACTACGGATGCGGTGGTTAAGGATTATCAGGTAGCCAGAGCAGGGCTGGATCTGGTCCGTTTCAAAGAACAATGTTGCCTGAAGGGCCTGCCATTGAATGGTCGGCAGGTCATACCGGATGCAGTGGTTAAGGATTATGAACGCGGAGGCTGGTTACTCGAAAAGGCAATTTTTTATTCTCAGCTGGCATTGAATGCAAAAGAATTGAATAGCGGTTATCTGGATAACCAGAAAGTATTGGCAGCATTTAATGACGTACCCGGGGATCATTCTTCACGACAGGCTGAATACCTGATGCAAAGGTTAAAGCAACCTCAGTGGTACGATGAAACCGACGATGCTCGGGATATTATCCAACAGGCCTGGCAAATCTTAAACAACGTATCGATCAAAAATGATGAGCTGCGTCGACTGCAATGTATATTGAAATTCATTGCTATGCAGTATCAGTTGCCAATTGATCATCAGAGCGTGTCAGCAGAAGCGGTATGGCAAATCATCACAACACTCAGGAACTCATTTCAAAATTTACGCTTACAGTTCTTTTTCCTGGCACAATGTTATATCACGAACCAGTCTGTTGATGGACGACAGATCGATAAGGGCCAGGTTATGAAGTGCCTTCAGAGTTTCCCTGAAGCAAGCAATCTGCGTCATGCTTTAAGCCGCTGGTTTGATCAATGCAGTGCCGAAGCCAATATAATGGATGAGTTACTGTTTAAACGGGATCGGGATAATGTTGTTCCGGGGCGTGGCAATGATAGACGAAATAGCCATGCAGTCCATTCAGTCAATAGCGTAAAAGAAAAAGCAGAGAACACGTCCGTCGCCCGGGCAGCTACCGTAGGCTGGGCTCAAAACCTGACGCGAGCATTAAAATCAGCGTTAAAAATAGGCACACCGTTTTGCCCGGACCAGCCGGTTCCGCAGTTACATGCACTGACGCTAAAAGCACTGGAGATTATTCCGGAAATCAATGGCGACTATACCGTTCCACCCATTGTGATTACCGGTTCATACGCGCGGTTTTTGCAGAACCGCTGCTCATCATTCAATGATATTGACATTATTTGCGCAACAGAGGTGGCTGCCAGAACCCTCTTTGACAAGCTGAGGGCACTTAATACTGACGGGGATTCAGCAATCCCAAGACGCATCCTCATCTTGCCAATGCGCGGATGTCAGGAGATCAAATTACCCAATGGATACAATATTGTTCTTGGAGAGGGTGATTTTGGTACGAAAGTAATGGGTCTTCAGGTCAGTGTTGACGCCAGAGTAATACATGGAAATGCAGAACGGCTATCCGTTCACGTTCCCGGCGTTGAGAAGCCGGTATGCTGTTTGTCGTTTGCTGAAGAAACCAGATTATTGAATGACACACTGAAATACCTGGCTGATAACCTTGTTCTGTTGACTGAGCTTTTGCAAAAAGGCAGGGTACCGAACATACCTCGCACCATTATATTCAACTTTCCCAATACAATGGAGGAGCGTATTTATGGCTTGCTTATACGCTCTCTGCTTAGCCTGAATAAAGCCAGGCAGTTTATTGCTCTGTACTCTGAAGGAAAACCTGACGACCAGCCTGACCTGCTCCGGGAACAACAGCAACACCTTTATGCACTTGCTGAGGAACTTCAATGGAAATTGCGTAGCCATGTTTACCGTGATGGTTTTGAGCAAAGCGTTAATCGCTGGCTATCGACCACTCAGCAGGTGAATGATTACGAGATCAAGAAGAAGGAGTTTATCAGTGTACTGTTGGCGATGATGCGCCCTGAAACACGATAAATGGAACCTGAAAATCATTTTGAGGTCAAACGGTCGCGTTCATAGTTCAAGTCAGCCGGGGTTCATTCTGAAAGCAGCAGCATCAACCTACTCCCGCCCCGGGCACTCCTGCCCGGGGCCTCCTGCCAGAGGTGGCCTGCAAGCCCGACAAACCGGCTCAAGTCGGCTCCCCAACCATTCCGGAAGTGTATTTAACGGTAAACGAGTCTCAAGTCATCAATCTCATAGAGGCACAGCTACCACCCTGGATGATGGCGCACGGTTAGAAGATGCCTTTTGGGAAAAAAAAATGTTACATGGACGGCAAATCGCCCCGGCTGATGTGTTGAACGCCTATGGAAATGACAGAACTTCACTCAGACGTGGCTTCTTTTTGGCAAAACTCTGTATACAGAACATTCCTCAAGGCCATAGAAAAATCACCCCGGACCAGGTCATTCAGGAATTTAAACGGGTTCCGGGTCGAACCGGTAAGTGCAGGTTGGCAATAGCACGCTTTAAGGAACAATGTTGCCTGAGAGAATTGCTATTGAATGGCCAGAAAGTTACGCCGGATTTGGTGGTTGAGGATTATCAGGCAATCAAAAGCCACACTGGAGCTGGCGCGCTTCAAAAAGGAATGTTGCCTGAGGGGCCTGGCGCTGAATGGCCGGCAGATCAGACCGGATGAGGTGGTCAAGGATTGTCAGGCAGCTAAAGCAACGCTGGAACTGGCGCATTTCAAAGCGGAATGTTGCCTGAGGGGCCTGGTGCTGAATGGCCAGCAGGTCACACCGGATGCGGTGATTAAGGATTTTCCGGACAGTCCGGCAAGCAAATTGGGGATAGCGCGCTTCAAGCAACAATGTTGCCTGATGGGTCTGCCGTTGCATGGCCAGCAGGTCACACCGGATGAGGTGGCCAGGGATTATCAGGCAGTCAAGGCAAGACTGGAGCTGGCACGCTTTAAGGAACAATGTTGCCTGGGGGGATTGCTATTGAATGGTCAGCCGGTCACACCGGATGCGGTGGTTAAATCTTTTCCGGATAGTCCGGAAGGCAAATTGGGGTTAGCGCGCTTT